>NZ_VIVB01000013.1:0-174290 GCF_007828605.1 Pantoea sp. SJZ147 | reverse complement strand
GGCGAAGAGAACGAAGTTATCCGCGGGAGCTGCGAATAAGATCCCGGAAATATGCCGATAAAAAAAAGGCTGGTCACCTTAAGTGACCAGCATTAAGCCAGGCGGCTCCTGTTTTTCTTTTCAGAAGGATCGGTAATTCTCCTGTACAGCGGTCCCCAGGATCGGTTAAGTTGCGCACAACTCTTTCTACTTTGTTCTAAGGAACACTATGCGCCAGGGCAGTTTGCCACCTGCGGAAAAAACTAACGGTCTGGCACACTATTTCAACAAGATTGATCATCCACGCCAGCTTGAAACCCTGGGGCGGATAGCCGTTGAAATACTTCGCGAGAATAAGCCCGTCAGTCGACGCATCATCTGTCTGAAGCTTATCGGTTGTCTTGAAAAAGCCACCAGTGAAGATGACAGGCTGCACTATCGTGGACTTCTGACCCTGCTATTCAGTCAGTAACGTTGAAAAACCCCGCTTTTGATCAATCAGCACGCCGGTTATACCGCGTCTGCCTGACTCTGACCTTCGCTCAACATCACATCTGAACCTGACTTCAACGCCGTAGCGCCCTGCTGCCAGGCCTGGTGCGATGGTTGACGTCCCGGACAGGTGCATCCTATCCATGCTGCCAGCCAATGCCTTCTCGCTATCAGAGAAGCCGTTTTTTTGCTGTAACACCGATAAAAAAATGCCCGCACCTCGTTAAAGGGTCGGGCCGGAGTTCTCAGGGAAATCCTAAATGACTTCCAAACAGCGTTATCAAATTAGTTCACCATCTGGATTGTCGCCAGTCGGAATCAGATAATTTTTCTTCATACCTGAAACAGGTCTCTAATTTTTTGCTGATATGTGCCGTTTGACCGCTCAAAACCCGTTATACATCACACTTTTGCAAAGTCTTCTCGACCTCGCTCAATGTTCTGTTCAGGGCGTCGATAACAGTATTGTGAGTTGATTATCACAATGATTGTCCTGACCAAACGTTGCTTACTTCGGCACCTTTCACGGTGCCGTTTTTTTTGCCGCTATGATGCCGGGAAAGGGTAAGCCTGGTGAGCAATGCTATGGCGAGGTTGTCATATCCCCTCGCCACCCTGCCAGTTAATGCGAAGGCGTAAGATAGAGGGTTTCAAACCGTGATGCGCTAACAGGGGAACCGGTTTGGTTGCCTTGCAAAATATCGCATGCTGCCGCGCAAATGAACTCGTGCTGGGCGCGGTTCTCAACGCCTTCTGCTGCTACGCTGATCCCCATATTTTTACCCAGTGACGCGATAGCGTTGATCAATAATCGGGCTTTGTTACTGTTCTCAAGCTGAACAGTAAGGGATTGATCAATTTTGAGTCCCGCGATGCAGCGATGCTGTAACAGGCTGAGCGAGGCAAGGCTGCGACCAAAGTGATCGATGATAAATAACGCCCCGGTAGCCTGAACGGCCTCTAACACCTGAGATGTACTTTCCCCCACATCGGTCAGCAGCGGTTCATCGACTTCGAGATCGATAAAGCCTGCATCTTCTCCGGCACACTGACGAATCACCTCTTCAAGTCCAGCTTCCATTAGCTGGCGCGGAAACAGGTTAATACTGACTCGCAGAGGCAGGTTTTGACTCCGCCATTGTTTAACCTGACTGACAGCAGACTGAATAATCCATGTTCCCAGGGTGATGGACAGTGGGCTTTTGATCAGCATATCGATGAACTCAGAGGGAAGCAGCAGGCCACGGGCCGGATGCATCCAGCGAACCAGCGCTTCACAGCCCATTAACTCGCCATTGAACACATCAAAACGCGGTTGATAATGCAGCACGAACTGCTGCTGGCGAACAGCGGCTTCCAGTTCACGTTCAAACCGACGTCGACCTAATTCAGCCTCGCGAAATTCAGGCTGAAACAGGACAGACTGCCCTTTGCCACTTGCTTTAGCCCGATACAGCGCCAAATCCGCAGCCGACATCACTGAAGACATATCACTTGCATGCAGGGGAAAGCTTGCCACACCGGTGCTTGCGCCGACCTCCACCGCAGAACCCATGTAATAAAAAGGTGTCTGGATAGCCGCAGTGAGCCGCTGGGCAATATCCATTGCGCCATCACAGCCACAGGGCAGTAAAACGATAAACTCGTCGCCCCCCAAACGGGCCGCTGCGATAGCGTGGGTGCAGACAGCGCGGATCTGCTCCGCCACATGGCAAAGCAAAGCGTCACCTGCCGCATGACCGCGCGTGTCGTTCACGTCTTTGAAGCTGTCCAAATCTGTCATCAGCAGCGTGTAAGGTACACCGGATTCCGTCAGCTTGCTGAGTTGCGTCATGAAGGCACTCCGGCTGGCAAGCCGGGTAAGCATATCCAGTGAGGCCAGTTCGCAGAGTCGCGCTTCGCTTTCATAGCGTAACGTCACATCCCGAATGATCATGCCAATATAGCGCTCAAAGCCCTCCTGCCAGCCCGAAAAAGAGACCTCCGCTGGAAACTCCTCGCCGTTGCATCGCTTGCCCCAAATCTGCAAGGTACGCGGCGTAGAGATCGCGCCCTCTTCATGTTCAAGTCGGTCAAGCTCATTACGATAATCGGTCTGACAGCGTTCAGGGATCAGCCCGGCGACGTATTTACCGGCCATTTCGTCAGCGTCATAGCCAAACATTTTCGTCGCGGCAGGGTTCCAGAACGTAATACCACGGTTCAAATCAGTACAGATGATCGCGTCCGGTGAGGTTACCGATATGGCTTCGAGGCGCTGCTGGCTGGCATGGCGCAGAACCGCCATGCGATGAACTTCCATGCGGTCCATGACCAGTGCGGCCAGATCGGTCAGGTTGTGGCGATCCGTTGTGCTCATTGCGGGGCGGGGATGATTATCGGTCAGGCATAGCGTACCAATACGGTGCCCGTCTGGCGTAATCAGTGGGACGCCGGCATAAAACCGAATAAAGGGATAACCCAGCACCAACGGACTGTTTGAGAAACGGGGATCGTCGAGCGCATCGGGAACGCAAAGGATATCGTCGCTTTCCAGCGTGTGATGGCAGAACGCGACGCTTCGTGAGGTTTCCGTAATTTGCAGACCATAGCGAGACTTAAAAAACTGACGTTTCTCATCAATCAGCGACACGAAGGCCACCGGCACACAGAACAATCTGGCCGCCAGAATAGTCAGTCGATCAAAGGCTTCATTGGGCGGCGTGTCCATCAGTTGGTACTGGGCCAGCGCACGTATGCGTGCTTCTTCGGAGCCGCTTTCAGTTGAGTGCATCAGAGTGTGTCCTCCTGAGGTCATATACTGTGGCCGGGCATCTCACAGTAAAAAGAGGACGCCTGCAATCAGACAGAACCAGGTAACGCGCAATACATCAACCTGAAGCCGCAACAAAGGTCCGCCTGTGCAGCAAAATGTCAGTTATCAGAGATCTGCACTGATAGCGACACCTGCTCTTACATAGTGCCCGGTATTGCAGTTATCGTCCGTTCAGGCCTGAACTTCATAGCCAGAGACGGCTTTACTCTGTCAAACGGTAAAAATCGCTATTTTTTGTCTTGCGGCACCAGTTCATAGTGAGGATGACGCCCTGCCAGCAGCAGCAGCAGTTCGTACTCCCCTTGACTCAGCAAGGCCACCTTCGCCGTAGCTTCTTTGGTCTGCCAGGCGCGCAAACTC
Source organism: Pantoea sp. SJZ147 (assembly GCF_007828605.1). Lineage (NCBI taxonomy): Bacteria > Pseudomonadati > Pseudomonadota > Gammaproteobacteria > Enterobacterales > Erwiniaceae > Pantoea > Pantoea sp. SJZ147. The sequence goes on along the minus strand of NZ_VIVB01000013.1, from coordinate 170,644 downwards.
AGATCAAAGCGTTCAGCGGCACCTTCCTGCGACAGGCCGGCAGCAATTCGCAGTTCACGAACATTATTCTGGACGGGCACGGGCCGTCGGACGATTGAATTTCCCAAACCAGGCTCCCTGTGGATGAAGTAGGGTAACAGTACGTCAGCCGATCAGTTCAGTGTCGGCTGAGACCTCTGTCTGCAACCGTTGCAGCACACCTTTCATAAGGATTTTTAATCTTATCTGCTGAAATGTCAAACCAGCGGATTCGCCAGCTTCGGGATTATTTGCCTGTAAAAAAAACGTCTGATCGGCAGCGCTTATTTTTTATTAAGCGAAGCGTCGTTATATTTAAATGACTCAAAGTTTTAGATTTTATTTTACGCTGCGTTTATGTAAGTAAATATTTATTAAGGATTAATGAATTTACGGGCAACAAAAAACCCCGCTTTGGCCGCGAGGTTTTAAAAAACACAACAGGAAACGGGTCCGTCTGCTGCGTATAACCAGCCCATCAGTGCGTTTATATCTGATGAGACAGACGTTGATTATCTGCCAAACGCCACCCAGGCCTCATCGTCTTTGGTCGGTACAGATGCGATATGACGCTTTGCCGGGACGGGCTTAGCGACGACAACACTGGCCGCTGACGACGCGGGTAAGGTAAACCGGGTTATCACGCTGGTGAGCGTTTCCGTCTGGTTACTCATACTCTCTGCCGACGCCGAGATCTTCTGTACCAACGTACTGTTTTGCTGCGTCACGCGGTCAATCTCAGCCACGGCAAGCGTCACCTGAGAAATGCCCTTGCTTTGCTCTTCCGATGCCAGCGCGATCTGGCTGATGAGCTCGTTAACGCTGCCCACGCTGCGCAGCACCTCTTCCATCGTGCTTCCGGCGCTGTCAGCCGCACCGCGCCCTTCGCCGATGCGCGCTACCGTATTGCCAATTAACCCTTCAATCTCTTTCGCTGCTTCTGCGCTGCGCTGTGCCAGTGAGCGAACTTCACTGGCTACAACCGCAAAACCGCGTCCCTGCTCACCGGCACGTGCAGCTTCAACCGCCGCGTTGAGCGCCAGAATGTTGGTCTGGAACGCAATACCGTTGATGGTGGCAGTAAACTGGCGGATTTTCTCAGCGCCTTCGGCAAGCACACCCATAGCGGTCACCACGGTTTTCACCAACTGCTCACCTTTCTGGGTCGTCTGGGCGGTAACACTTGCCAGCTCACGCGCCTCACGACTGTTTTCAGCATTGTGGCGAACCGTCGCCGTAAGCTGCTCCATACTGGCCGCCGCCTCCTCCAGCGCCGCCGCCTGGGTGGCCGTTCTGTTCGACAGATCGGCATTGCCTTTTGCAATATCGCCCGCCTCAAAATGTAAAACGGACGCGTTATCACGAATAGCCTGGACGGTATTCAACAGACTTTGTTGCATTTCTTTTAATAAAGGAACCATTAGCCCGATACAATTCTTACCCAGGTCCTCGGGTTCACGTGTCAGATCACCATCAGCAATCACGCGGAAGTGCGCCCGCAGTTTTGCTACCGGCCGCACCAGATGGATGACAAGATAGCGATCGCAAAAAATGAGCAGCGCAGCGACCGCAGCGAGCGTAGTCAGAAACAGATTCACCAGCCGCTGATGTTCCTCACGCAGCGGGGCCGCATTAGCAGAAAGCTGCTGCTCAAGCGCGGCGAGCCGTTCCTGAGCCGCCGCAGGGTAATCCTGAGGCGCGCTGGTCAGAGCGGTGCGATAACGTTGCCATTCATCACCCGCCGGTGCCTGAGAAGCAATGTCCGCATGGTTCGCCGTGGCGTTCGTCTGCACTTGCACACTGGCGCGGTTAAGGAAAATAAGCTGTTGAGTCAGGGCATTACTGCGGCTGGCTTCGCGGTCAATGTCGTTTATTATCCGTGAACCATACGCGCCGGCTAACGCAATAATCATTACGGCAGCGATAAGTATCCACAGAACAACGCGTCTAATCGTAAAATTTTTTAGAATATTCATGGTATTTCCCCGGTGTTGCGACGTAAAAAAAACACTTCAATAAAATATTCACATCTAATAGTTGCGGGCAAAACAATAGCGCGCTACTCTTCTGAGGTTATTGTGGCAGCGTTATTGAAAAAATAAAATTCAAAAATTGATTAAATGTTTGCATCGTTGATAACTGATAAATTCATTAAAGAAAATAAAAAGAGACAGAAATCCAAATCACGCCTATTATTCAGCGAGAAAAAAAAACTATTTTAATTTTCCTTTCGCTGAATCTGGCCTTGTTCCGGTGCTTTTTATCCGCCACTTTTTCTTTTTAATTTCGCGCCGTGAGCAATCCGGGGCGGAGGACACACATGCTTATGAATCTCGACGGTGATCATGAACGCCGCACTCGTGCCCTTGAGGCCCTTCGCTACCCCGATGAAAGTCGGGATGATGTGCTGAGAAAATTTGTCAGGCTTGCCAGTCAGGCACTGAGCATTCCCGGAAGCTTTATTTCGGTTATTGATGATGAATTTCAGTATATTCGTGCTGCGCACAATTTTAAGCTGGAGCGTTCCTCCCGCGAGGATTCGCTATGTCGCTATGCTGTGGACAGCGATTCTCCAGTGGTCGTGCCGGATACGTACCTGGACAGCCGATTCGCGGAACATCCCCTGATCACTGGTGCGCCCTTTATTCGTTTTTATGCGGGTGTACCGCTTAAAAACCGCGACGGCATCAATTTGGGCACGCTGTGCGTGACAGATATTCAGCCTCATCCTTTTACGCCTGCACAAATCACCACGCTGACGCTACTGTCGTCGTTGGTCATGTCTTTTCTGGAAGCATGGCACTCGGCAGGATTTATCGATCCGGTGACAAATCTGCCGAATCGCCAGCGCCTGATCCGCGACATGCATTATCTGACTGCTGCCGGTGACACCACATTGCGTCGCCTGGTGCTGATTGACTGTATTGATATGCCACGCGCCTATGAACTGGCGCGCTCAATGGGCATGAGTCCTGTTGAAAGCCTGCTTAAAGATGTGGCGACGCTGCTGCCATTGCGGCTGCGCCCTGCTGCCAGCGATATTCTTTATACCGTTGCAACCGGACGATTTGCCGTGCTGACCCGTGCGGACAGCCGCATCAGTGCAAACTGGGTGGCCTGCCAGATGGAGGGCATCAGTGCGGACCTGGGGGAAGGCTTGTCGGTGGCGCTGAGTACCCATACCGGTGAAGTCGATTTCGTCTCCGGTATCTTTCCTCCCCAGGAAACGTTACGTCAGGCGGTCAGTGCCTTACATGAAGCGATCGATCGCGGATTACCCTCTTTGCGCTTTAGCGAAGCCACAGACAGCAGGCGTACCCAGGACTTTACGCTGGTGAACGATCTGGCGAGAGCGCTTCGGGAAAATAATGGGCTGTATCTGGTTTACCAGCCCAAAATTTGCCTGCAAAGCGGCAAACCTATCGGGCTTGAGGCGCTGATTCGCTGGCGCCATCCTGTGCAAGGTGAACTCGCACCCGCGACGTTTATCCCGCTTGCCGAGCAGACGGAGATCCTTACGGCCCTTACCACATGGGTGATAGATAGCGTGATCGCGCGTCTGAAACGTCTGCGGAACAGCTGCATCCAGCTGCCAATTACGATTAACGTGAGTGAGCGTGATTTCTCGATTGATGGCTTTGCAGACGTGCTGGAAGAGAAGATGCTGAGGGCAAAACTGCCGACCTCGCTGTTGGGGATCGAATGCCTTGAAACAGAACGCATCGTGGAGAGCCCTTCCGCTATGCGCGGGCTTGAAATGCTGAAACTGCGCGGCTTCGGCATTTCACTTGATGATTTCGGCACGGGCTACAGCAATATCAGCTATCTTCGCCGTATGCCGCTGGATGTGATTAAGCTGGACCGGTCACTGATCAGTGAGCTGTCGTCGGATACGGCTTCACGCATCATCGCCCGCAATATTATCGCAATGCTTAAAGAGCTGGATTATGTGGTGTTGGCCGAAGGCGTGGAATGCGTCGATACCGTCGAGGCATTGACGGAATATGGCTGCGACCAGGCGCAGGGCTTTTTCTACTCCCGACCGCTGGCAGACAGCGAACTGGATCACTGGCTGCACTGGAAAATGCGTGAGATGTGCTGAGAGACCGCATCCGGGGTCAGACAGCAGGATAGCGAGAAATATCGCCTTCGTGGCTGACCATCACCCGGTTACGGCCATCATCTTTGGCCGCATATAACGCTTCATCTGCCCGCCTTAACAACGACTCTTTATCATCCGTATCGCTCAGCGTTGCCACGCCGAGAGAGACGGTCATCGCGCTGATAAACGGAAATGACGTCATACTGACGGCCTCACGGATACGTTCTGCCATGGCAGCAGCATCGCTCAGTGCAGTGCCGGGAAGCAGCAAAATAAACTCTTCGCCGCCAAAGCGGCTCACCACATCCAGCGTGCGGCATCGCTTACGCAGCAGGCCTGCCAGGCTTACTAAAACCTCATCCCCGGCATCATGCCCGTAGCGATCGTTGATCTTTTTAAAGTGATCGATATCGATCGCGATGGCGCTTTGCACCCGCTCCTCACTGTGCTGTTCCGCCTGGACATAAAAGCCACGACGGTTATTCAGTCCGGTCAGCGGATCGGTCATGGCTTTATCATTCAGATCGGCAACGTGCCCAGCAACGGCCTGACGGTGTTGCTGAACCGCCTCTCTTAACCTGTCCGCTTCGTTATACCAGGTGTTGACCGATGACAGCAGTTCCGGGCTGGCATCGCTGCCGCCCTCGCGAACCATACCGGCCAGTTTTTCCAGCGGATAAGAGATACGCGCCGCCAGAAAAGCCATGCAGCTCGCCGTGAGGACGATGATGCCCAGGATAAACCAGAACGCGTTTCTGCCCGTATGTATCATCAGGCTACTCACGGTTTCTGACGTACCGGACATAAAGATATTCCAGTCGGTTTTTTGCAGGCTGGCGTAGCCAATAAGGTATTTTTTGCCCGCGTCCTCAATCATAAACTGACCATTTGAGGTTGAAGCCAGTCGTTTTTGCAGTTGCGGGCTCAATGCCATTCGGGTGCCAACCAGGGCAGGATCGTGACTAAAAATAACGAAGCCGTCATCACTGACAATACTCACCGAGGTGCCATCACCGTAATAATGCTGGCTCAGGACGTCACTCAACATGCTCTGTTTTTTCAGGTAAATTGTGCCACAGATAAAACCGAGATAATGCCCATCTGTCGAAAACAGGGGCTGGGAAAGCAGCACGACGTAATTTCCCGAAGGAGAATTAAAGGGTGAGGAAATAAAAGGTTTCCGGGCCGCGATTGCCTGCTCTGTCTCTGGGGTATCAACCTTTACGCCCACCAGACTCAGGCTTTCAGGTGAAACAGAGGCGATGACGGCATGACGATCCAACACCGCCACCGAATTGAAAAAACCGGACTGCTGGAATAAACGCGTCGTTTCGCGATGCAGCTTGCCGACATCATTAAGATCGACGATCTGACTGGCACTCCATGCCAGCTCGCGCTGGGCAATGGTCAGGTAATGATCGGTTGTATCCGCCAGCTTACGCGCATAGGCGATATTGCTGTCGAGCAGTGACTCTTCGATATTACTCTTCTGAAACAGAAACAACGCGCCCAGCAGCAGTCCTGACGTCAGTATGACGCTTCCGATGGATAGTCCGGTAAGGAGCGTTCTTAGATATATTTTTCTGCGATACATATCGGGTTGCGCTGAGAGTGAGTTAAACGAATTTTAACCGCCTCTGCGCCAGACAAACGCGAGAATAAACGCCAGATTACTTGTCTTTAGTGCTGAATGACGTTACGCATTGCTGTAAAAGCAGCCTGATACTCTTTTTTTTGTGTCGTGCAGCATTTCCGCGTCGTGAAGGTGTAATCTGGGCCAGCGGTTACCCAGGCTTTTGGGGGATTATCGTTGCCAGATGTCCTAACCCGATAACCTCTCTGGCGACGTCTCATTCCCCTTATTGATAACCGGAATCATCCGATCACCGCACGGTTGCCTGTGGTTTTCTATGCGCTAATAATGTTCAACACGTAAAACAGACCCCGAGGAAGACCATGATGAAAAGCGCTGTTCTTAGCATGCTGGCCAAGATTTCAAAAATGGATGCCGAAACTAAAGAACTGGTTGCTCAGACAGAAGCGCAGTCACTGTTGCTCAGCGCGTTGACGCTGACCGTTGGCAAAAGTGGCGGTGTTGAAGAGCTGATTTCGGCGATCAGTCAGGCAATTAATACCGTGCTGGAGTCCTCTGACGGCCTGATTAAATCTGACGCGGAGCTTCTGCTGACCAAATTTCAGGAACAGCTCACGCTGACGCGTCTGGTCGATGAAGAGTCAAAAGAGTTTCTGAAAGGCGTGTCCCATAAGTCTCTTTCCTCCGTCTCGAATAATGAAAAAATTACCGACTGCTAGCCACGTCTTCTGACGGCGAGGCATTAAGCGCGTCTGGCTGTTTTTTATTGTGACGCACGTGGTATGGTATTTATTTGCCTCTACGTGGACAAGGTTTGATGAAAAAACAGCGAGTTGGCATTGTGTTCGGTGGGAAATCTTCTGAGCATGAAGTGTCATTGCAGTCGGCTAAAAATATTGTTGATGCCATAGATAAAACCCGGTTTGAGGTTGTGCTGCTGGGTATAGATAAGCAAGGCCAGTGGCATCTTAACGATGCCTCAAACTTTCTGCTAAATGCTGAAAATCCCTCGCTGATTGCCCTGAATCGCACCGCAAAACACGTTGCACTCATCCCCGGTGAACCTCAACATCCACTGATTTCCCGTGATAATGCCCATCCCCTGTCCCAACTTGACGTTATTTTTCCGGTGGTCCACGGGACGCAAGGTGAAGATGGCTCGCTGCAGGGATTGCTGCGGATGGCCTCGCTGCCCTTCGTCGGCTCGGACGTGTTGGGTTCTGCCGTCAGCATGGATAAAGACGTCACCAAACGCCTGCTGCGGGATGCCGGTCTAAAGGTTGCGCCCTGGCTGAGCGTGACGCAGTCACAGAGGCATCATCTGGACACCGAGGCTGTCATCGAACGCTTTGGGTTGCCGCTGTTTATCAAGCCAGCCAATCAGGGATCGTCCGTGGGCGTCAGTAAGGTTGATACGGCGGCAGAGTTACTCCCGGCCCTGGAACTGGCCTTTACTTTTGATCGTAAAGTTTTGATAGAGAAAGGGATTAAAGGTCGCGAGATCGAATGCGCAGTGCTGGGCAATGACAAGCCAGAAGCCAGCCCCTGTGGTGAAGTGGTGGTAAAGGATGCTTTTTATTCTTACGACACCAAATACATCAGCGAAACCGGCGCACAAACGGTGATACCGGCTGACATTCCTGCTGCTGTTGATGATGCGATTCGTCAGGTGGCTCTCACCGCTTTCACCGCGCTGGAGTGTTTTGGTATGGCGCGCGTTGACGTGTTCTACACCGATGACGGTGAGATTATCGTCAATGAGGTGAATACCTTACCCGGTTTCACCAATATCAGCATGTATCCAAAACTGTGGCAAGCGGCGGGCCTGAGCTACCAGGATCTGATCACCCGCCTGATTGAGCTGGCGCTGGAACGCCATCAACAAGGCGCAGCGCTGAAAACCACCGTCAATTAATCGTCTCCAGCGGCGTCTGCTCAGGCAACGTCGCTGGTAACTTCGCTTTGCGTATTGCAGGGGGACGTCTGATTGCGGCCATTTCGCTTAGAGATATAGAGGTTTTTATCCGCGGCGGATATCAGGCGGTTGACCGTCTCGGCCCAGGCGTTACCCGGTTGTGCCTGGCCGTTTGCCAGCCCCAGGCTGACGGTGACGGTGACCGCGTTGCCGTGCAGTAAAAATTTCTCTTTGACGATGCTCTGGCGAATCCCCTCGGCCAGCGAATAAATCATTTCTGGCGACAGGTCGAACTGCACAATCACAAACTCCTCTCCCCCAAAACGACAGATATGGCCGTGATTACCTACTAATGGCGAAATACGCCGGGCGATCTCTTCAAGGACACGGTCACCGGCATCATGACCAAAATTGTCGTTGACCGATTTAAAATAATCCACATCCAGCAGGATGACGCCCACCTTACGTTGCTCAAAGAAGGGTTCATTGCGCAGATGTTCATACAGCCCCGAACGCGACAGGAGCTGGGTGAGAAAATCGTAGTCAGCACGCAGCGCCAGACGTTCATTGAGCTGGCGAATCGCATCCATGCTCACCGCCACGATTAACGGGCTCATGACGATAGTGGCCACGCCCAGACGCGCTGAGGTCAGGTGGCTGATCGGCAGCAGGTTGGCATCGCCCTGAATGTTCATGACGCCGTGCGACACCAACACGATTTGGCTAATGCCGGTTATCAGCGTGATCAGCGTGGTCAGGGGAACCGGTAAGACAATGGCGCACCAGATTAATGCGGGCACCGGGAGCGTGAGGCTGCCTGCGCCGCCCATTAATGCCCCCGTGATCAGGGACAACACCACGGCGATTAACGGGACAAATTTGCCCAGTTGCAGCAAGCGCCTTGAGAACATGACGCGCCAGTGTGACGTTAACAGAAACGGCAGCAGCATTAAGGCCGTGGAAAACTGCTCGCTGAACCAGTTCATCCACGCGTCAGCAAAGGCCGCGTTAATGCTGCCTACCTGCGCCAGTCCTCCCCAGGTGGCGCAACCGAGCGCCGCCAACAGACAGGCAGGGAAAATACGCAGTGCGTTCGATATGCGCTCACTGCTGGAATCATGCTGATACTGCCGCCCCATCACCATCACGCAAATGATGATAAACAGGATATTGGCCACATTCAGCGTAAAGGCCGGTAACGCCCAGCCTGAAAACACCGCGTCGTTAAATACCATGGCGCTGTAGCACACCAGATAAAAACGGGCTCGATGAAGAAAGGGATAGCGAAGCATCATCCCGGCGATGAAGGCATTCACCGGCCAGAACAGGGATAAGTCATGGGGAAAACGCAGATGTCCGCCGACAAAACAGAACATCAGAGTAATCATAAACAGCCAGAGGGCACTCTTTTTAGTATTGTGCTCTTCAAACAGCTTAACGCGCATACGTCTGGACCTTGTCACAAAGAGGCTTACCATCACGCCGCTCACGGGGTATATGGCGTTATGATCATTTAACCCTGATTCTTGTCTGCGCCATTCAGAGAAAAGCACCCGTAAATGCGCGAACGTTACGGGTTTAACACCCGATACGAGATATAAACATACTGGCAGACATCCTTGCTCATTATGTCTTACAAATAAAAAAATCGGATATCCGAGATATCCGATTTTTTAAAAAAACGACCTGGCTGTTGAGGTCTGCGTGACTATTTAACCGCCACGGGCCACTGACTCAGGCGGATTCCCCGTTTATCAGCATTATCACCAAAATCCTTCAGTACGGCCTTAACATCCGGATCGATGTATTCTGCATTATCGTTATCTACGATTACCACGCTATTTTCGGGTATTTCATCCAGCAAGCCCTGCAGTCTAGGATTGTGCATAAAAGTCAGGTTTTGCTGGAAACGCAAAACGTAGTGGTCGTCGTAACGCGTAAGCTGCAGCGCATTGCGGTGACTCTTGTAGATGCTATAGAGAATCTGTGTCGCAATACCAATCCCAATCCCGACCAGCATGCCCAGCGTGATGATCCCGATAATCGTTGCCAGGAAAGGCACGTACTGTTGTGCCCCCATACGGAACTGCTCGATAAACAGGCGCGGCGCGGCCAGTTTATAGCCGGTGTACAACAGCACCGCCGCCAGGCTGGCCAACGGAATGGCATTCAGCATTTCACTAAACCACATCCCACAAATCAGCAGCATGACACCGTGCAGCAAGATAGAGAGTTTGGTTTGTGCGCCAGCGTTGACGTTGGCTGAACTTCGGACGATGACCGCCGTAATCGGCATAGCCCCAAGGAAGCCCGCCGTCAGGTTACCGATCCCCTGCGCAAACATCTCTCTGTTTGGCGAGGGCGCAGGGTTTTGCGGGCGCAGCTTTTTCAGGGCTTCCTGGCTAAGCAGGGTTTCCAGACTGGCCACCAGCGCCAGGGTCAGGGCAACGATCCAGACCTGCGGATTTTGCCATGCCATCCAGTCCGGGGTTTCCAGCTCCGCCATCATGGCGGAAACGCTGTCAAACGCGGGCAATGAAATGCGCGGTAAAGCGCCGGTGAGCTCAGGGAACAAACGTGCGCCAGCGACCGTGACCACACAGCCAAACAGCACGGCGAATAAGGGCCCGGGTATCCACGCCAGCGCCTTAATGCGCTTAATGGGGCCGGTTGTCCATATAAACAGAATGAACAAGCCCACTAACGACACCAGCAGCGCCGACAGTGAGAACGTCATTTCCCCGTTCACCAGCGACACTAACTTCACGCTGCCGCCCGCCCCCAGCGCCACCGGTATCTGCTGCATAATCAGCAGTAAACCAATCGCGGCCAGCATGCCTTTGATAACGCTACCCGGCACTAACGCGATGAAGCGTCCGGCGCGCAACAGACCAAACAGGCACTGTAACAGTCCGGCGATAATCAGGGCGGTCAGGAAGGCGGAGAAGCTGCCCAGCGTCGCCATAGACGCGACGACGATGGTGACCAGTCCTGCGGCCGGTCCGCTGACGGCGAAACGTGAAGGACTGAGGGAGGTAACGAGTATGCCGCCAATAACGCCCGTTAATAACCCGGCGAAAGGCGGCAGCCCGCTGGCCTGTGCAATACCCAGGCAGAGCGGCAGTGCGACCAGAAACACAACCAGCCCTGCCGGCACATCGCGGCGTAAGGTATCCAGATTCATGGTGAAGACTCCTCTGCAGATTGCTGAATCAACTCTTTCAGATGACCCGATTGCAGGTCGTAAACACAGCCAAACACGTCAAGTTCCTGACCAGACTGCCAGGCCTGCCGTACCGGTTCTGTTGCCACCAGGTTGGTGAACTGCACCAGGACATTCGCTTCAACCAGACGATTAAGCGTCTCGCTCTCCGTCTCCTGCCCGGCTTCGTGGCTAAGATGGCATTCTAATCCACTACGCAGAAAGGCAATACGCCGGGCCAGAGCGGAGTCCTCAGTGGCTAACGGGCTGCCCGGCAGAGCTAAGGCGGCCTGAACGCCACCGCAGCCGTAATGACCACTCAACACGATTCGCTTTACCCCAAGGTAAAAAACGGCATATTGCAGCACGCTCAGCAGGTTATCGTCCTCTGCCACGACCATATTGGCGATATTACGATGAACAAACAGTTCGCCGGGATGCGATCCCGTTAATACCTCCGCTGGCACCCGGCTGTCTGAACAACCTATCCATAATGAGTGCGGTTTTTGCTGATATAAGGATTTTTCAAAATAGGCGGGGTTACGCTGGCGGCGCTGTAATGCCCAACTGCGATTTTTCGCTAATAAGGGTTTAAGTGTCGTCACAATCATCTTCTCTCTACGACCGGGAATATCACTTCCTGGCTGACCACGGAGTGAACCCGCTCACTGAATCGCCGCGAACGGGTTACGAAATCTGAAGCTCATCACATTAATAGGTTATAGCGGCTTATGATTACTAATGCACACAGAATATTTTATGCCAGAAACATCCGGGGCCATATGTCAGTATTTGTTCAACAAACGTCATGATCACGTAAATTATCTTAAGAGGTCATACCACATAAACATTAAATTACTTTAATTATTTTATATAAAAATCATATAATTAAAAATAAAGCCGAAAAATGAAAACTGACAAATAAATACAAAACCGTTGTCGTTAGTCAGATGGATAAAACAGAAACAAGGCGAAATGCCAGGATTACTCTTAAATGCAGAATTTATGAATAGCACGATCAACCGCCTTTATTCTGTATAAGCAGTTAATCGAACTTTGTTAAGGGTGAAATTAAAGCAAGAGATGGTTAATTTAATTTGCGTGAAAATAATGACGGCGGTAAGTAAATAATCTCAGCGGTGTGAAAGAGCCTGCCCACGGCAGGCTCATCATATTGACACTTTATTTACCGTTCCAGGCCCTCAGCCGCGCTTCACGGACGGAAAGCTGCTGTTCAGGCGTCAGCTTATTGTAATTTTCTGCCATGCCGCTCTCCCAGTCACCGTAAAGTGGGTTTGGCAACACAATGAACTGGGTGCCAAATCGCGCATGATTATTTTCGACAAACCCCTGACGCTGCGCGTTACCCTGATGCCAGGTCGCCCCGCCAAAATCATTCAGGTTGTCACCGATATACAACACGACGTTGTAGCCGGCGTTTTTAATCGCATCGAAGCGTGCCTGTTTGTTTGAAGAGTCGGTTTTCAGGCTCACCGTTTTTTCACTGACACCGCTGAAGCCAAGCTGCTGAAGGTTAGCCACCGTGGCAGCGTAATCTTTCTGGTCGCGGTTGGAGACATAGAATACGGTGCCGCCATGACTGTTAACATAGCGGGCAAACTCTACCGCACCAGGCACGGCTTTGGCCTGGCGTGCCTGCGTCCAGGCCGACCAGGTTTTATCGCTGAAAGGCTGTCCATTCTTCGCCTGCCATGCGCTGTAGGCGCTGTTATCCAGCATGGTTTCATCTAAATCGACAATCACCGCTTTGGGCTTGCCCACCAGCGAAGCCGACTGATCAAAGGCCAGACGTGCACTGTTAAACGCCTGCCAACTGAGCGCCTGATATTCACCGGACTGCTGGAACCAGTTTAACGCCAGCACCGATTGCTGCCCCAGTTGCTGTTGTGCCTGCTGCTGGGAAGGGTGTGCACAACCCGCAAGCGCCAGCGCAACCACGGCCGACAGCGCGAAATTCACTGAATTTTTCATCGATTCATCCTAAGGTGTGAAAGATTTGAGTGGGTAACGCTTCAAAAATGTAGCAGTTAACGTAAGCTGATGGCAGCAGATTGCACGCTGTCCTGACAGGAGAAGAGGATGTCCGCCATGCCGCGTTCGCCGTTACTTGATGCACTAGACTGGGTCGATTATGCTTTTCAGCCCGCTGGCGCGCCGCCGCCTGAGGATGCGGCCTACGGTCATCAACGCCACAGCGCCGTTGTGTTAACCGACATCCATAATATCCCACCTAAACGTTGCGAATCAGATGGCGTGATTGCCACGGGTCATCGGCCGGTAGCGGTGTACACCGCGGACTGTTTACCCGTGCTGTTCGCCGACAGCCAACAGCAACAGGTCGCCGCCGTTCATGCTGGCCTGCAAGGCACGCTGGCGGGCGTACTCTATCGCGCCGTGGAACAACTTTGCGCACGCGGTGCCACGCCGCAGAGCCTGACGGTTGCGATTGGCCCGGCGCTGGCACCCTGCTGTTTCGAGCTGGATCGCCAGCGACTGGCAGACATTGCGCAGTTGCCCGGTATTCCCCTGCCGCTGCGCTATTATCATCAACAGCCGCATAATCCTCAGGCACAGCGCCCCCAGGCCCGGGCCACCCGAGAAGGTATCTGGTTCGATTTACCGCATCTGGCTAAACAGATGCTGACCGATGCCGGGGTTCCGGCGGGGCAAATTGATCAGATTGACCAGTGCACCTACTGCACAACAGAGTCGGGGTCCAGTTATCGCTTTAATACGCACCACAGCAGCGGCTATCGTTCGCGCTATTCATGGATTCGTCGACGCTGAATCCAACGTCATCGGTTATACCTGCCCTGCTCCCTCAGCCGACGGTTTGGCACCTGACTGCCCCAGCGGGTATGGCCGCTTTTATGATGCTTCTCACACCCTGATGCCATTTCACTTTTTTTTAACAAAGAAATGGTTAAAGCTAACTCATCCGACCACTTTATCTGTGAGTGATTATGACTGCGCTGCCCTCCCACTATCCTGCTTTGTTTACCCCGCTTGATCTGGGTTTCACTCAACTCAGAAACCGTTTTTTGATGGGATCAATGCATACGGGCCTTGAAGAGCGTGAAGATGGCGCGGCCAGGCTGGCGGCATTCTATGGCGAGCGGGCACGGGAAGGCGTGGCGCTGATCGTAACGGGCGGCGTGTCACCGAATCCGCAGGGCGTGACCGCCGAACACGGTGCTGTACTGAATGACGACGCACAGTGTGACTGGCACCGACAGATTACCGCAGCGGTGCATCAGCATGGGGGGAAAATCGCCCTGCAGATATTACACACCGGTCGCTACAGCTTTCAGCGCGATCTGGTTGCCCCCTCTGCGATACAGGCCCCCATCAATCGCTTTACCCCGCGTGAACTGAGCGATGCCGAGGTTGAACAGACCATTGCCGATTTCGCCCACTGTGCCCGGCTCGCCCAGAAGGCGGGCTACGATGGTGTGGAAATCATGGGTTCCGAAGGCTATCTGATTAACCAGTTTCTGGTGCAGCATACCAACCAGCGCCATGACCGCTGGGGCGGCGATTTTACCGGGCGCATGCAGTTTGCCCTGGCGATTACCCGCGCGGTACGCGCGGCAACCGGCGACCGCTTTATCATTATCTTCCGGCTGTCGATGCTGGATTTAATTCACCACGGCAGCACGTTAGAAGAGACGCTGCGACTGGCCAGCGAGCTGGAAGGCTGCGGTGTGACGCTGTTTAATACCGGCATCGGCTGGCATGAGGCGCGTATTCCGACCATCGCCACCTGCGTTCCCCGCGCCGCCTTTGCCTGGGTCACGCGTCGTTTGCGTCAGCATGTCGCCGTGCCGGTGGTGGCCACCAACCGCATTAACCATCCGCAGGTCGCCGAGCAACTGTTGCAGGATGGCTGTGCGGACATGGTTTCGATGGCGCGGCCTTTCCTGGCCGATGCCGCCTTTGTCAGCAAGGCGCAGCGCGGGGATGACAACAGCATCAACACCTGTATCGCCTGTAATCAAGCCTGTCTGGACCAGATTTTTGCCGGTCATGTCACTTCATGTCTGGTTAACCCGCGCGCCTGCCATGAATCCCTGATGCCGGTGACACCGGCGCAGGCACCTAAACGGCTGGCCGTCGTGGGTGCCGGGCCGGCGGGCATGGCGTTTGCCTTGCAGGCGGCAGAACGGGGACATCAGGTGACACTTTACGATGCCGCGCACGACATCGGCGGGCAGTTTACTATCGCTCGTCAGATCCCCGGCAAAGAAGAGTTCAGCGAAACCCTGCGCTATTTCCGCCATCGTCTGCCCGCGGCGGGCGTGGTGATCAAAACAGGCTGTCGGGTGAATGCCGCGATGTTAGCGGACGCCGATGAAGTCATCCTTGCTACCGGCATCAAACCGCGTACGCCTGAGATTCCCGGCATTCATCATCCCAGCGTGCTGAGCTATCTGGATGTGCTGGCAGATAAACAGCCGGTCGGCGCGCGCGTGGCGATTATTGGCGCTGGCGGTATTGGCTTTGATACGGCGGAATACCTGTCACAGCCGCCACAGACGGAAACCCTGGATGATTTTTATCGTGAATGGGGCATCGATCATAGCCTGACGCAGCGTGGTGGTTTGATCCCCCCTGAGCCGCAGCGCTCGCCACGTCAAATCTGGCTGCTCCAGCGCAAGCCTGGCAAACCCGGTGCGACGCTGGCGAAAACCACTGGCTGGATACACCGCAGCAGCCTGCTGGCACGCGGCGTTGAAATGTGGGGCGGTATTGAGTATCTGGCGATTGACGATGAAGGGCTACATATTTATCGTGACGGCGAACGCCTGGTGCTGGCGGTGGATAACGTGATTATCTGCGCCGGTCAGGAACCGCAACGCGAACTGGAAGCGGCCTTAAGGGAGAGCGGCAAGCCGGTGCAGGTGATTGGCGGGGCCGATGTCGCACAGGAGCTGGATGCTCGCCGGGCAATCGCTCAGGCCACCGCGCTGGCGTTAACGCTTTAGTTAACGCATTTTCACGGCGCGCAGCACCACAAATTTTTTGTTAGAGGCCACCAGCGTGCAGTTGCCAAACAGCTTTTTCAGCTTGTGGTGATAATCAAGATGACGGTTGCCGACAATGCGCAGCTCACCACCATATTGCAGGCAGCGCTTAGCATCGCGGAACATCTGCCAGGCCAGGTGGTCGGTGACGGCGTGCTGCTGGTGGAACGGCGGATTACACAGTACCGCATGCAACGTATCAGACGGATAGCCACTCAGCACATTGTTCACCTGGAACTGGCAGCGCGACAGATCGTCGGGGCGGTTGACCTCAACGTTTAACCGGCTGGACGCCACCGCCATATAAGACTCATCAAGGAAATGCACCTCTGCCTCAGGGTTCTGCGCCAGCGCCATCAGCCCGATCACGCCATTACCACAGCCCAGATCGACGATTTCGCCGTCGATATTTTCCGGCAGATGCTGCATAAACAAGCGCGCACCGATATCCAGAGAAGATCGGGAAAATACGTTGGCGTGGTTGTGAATCTGATAAGGCGTTCCGTCCAGCGGCCAGACGTGGGTGAGCGATTTCTCGCGCAGTTCCGGCTGGGTGAACTGGCTGTAAATCACGCGCGCTTTTTTTACGGCCAGCGAGGTTTTGGTTTCACCGATAATCTGTTCAAACAGTTGCAGCGTTGAGGTATGAATCTCTTTCGCGCGTCCCGCTGCCAGCACAACGGTTTCAGGGGTAATGACCTGACGCAGCGCGCGCAATTGCTGCTCCAGAAGGGCCAGGGTTTTCGGGATTTTAATCAACACCAGTGCCGGGGCGGCAGGAAGGGCCGCCAGGCTGTCGAGGAAATGAACCTCGCTGTCATCCTGTTCATTGAGGCGCAGATTCTGGCGAGTGGCCTGCTGACTCAGCCAGGAGTCACTGATATGCCACACTGGACGTGCATTAAGCGCGCAGGTTAATGCGCCGAAGCTGTCGTTAAAAATTAACGCCGGGCCAGACGGCAGGCTTTGCTGCAACAGATATTCATCAGCGGCATCCCAGGCTTGTAACGGACTTTCGTCACGCATCTGCGGGAAACGATGCAGGATCAGTGTGCGATCGTTCAGTTCAAGTTGGCTCATGAATTCTCCGGCGTGGTACACTTTGGTTGATTTTCGCCCCAAAAAGGGGGCGCAGTATACTGTCTTTCGCCGGGAATCTCTAATGTCCTCACTTATCTATCTTCAGGGTTATCCTGAGTCCATCCTTGAACAGGTGCAGACACTCATCGATCGTCAGCGGTTAGGCCCGGTGCTACAACAGCGCTATCCCGATATGCATGACGTAATGAGTGATAAGGCGCTGTACGACTTTACGCTGGCGCTCAAAAACCGCTATATGCGAAATGCCCCGCCGATTAACAAGGTGATATGGGATAACAAGATTAAGGTCATGAAGCATGCGCTGGGCTTGCACACCGCCATATCACGCGTGCAGGGCGGCAACCTGAAGGCCAAAGCCGAGATCCGTATTTCGACGTTTTTCCGCCAGGCACCCGAACCCTTTTTACGGATGATCGTGGTGCATGAGCTGGCGCACCTGAAAGAGAAAAACCACGATAAGGCGTTTTATCAGCTCTGCTGCCATATGGAACCGGACTACCACCAGCTCGAATTTGATGCGCGCCTGTGGATGACCGAGCAGGCGATGCGCGGCAACGCGGCTTAGAGAAACTGCTGGGCTTTCTGAATCAGGCTGGTTTTCGTCAGCGCCCCCATAAAACGGCGCTCCTGCGGATTATTCAACACCGGCAGGCGTTCCAGCGTCACCGCCGCAAAGGCTTCCCATCCTTCCCGTATACTTTGGTTTTGATAGGCCACCGGGAAATCTTCGTCCATGACGCATTCAACCGGTGAGTCCAGGTTAATCTCCTGCGCCAGCACCCGGCGTGAAATTTCATGGATCGACACCACACCAAGAAAAGCCCCTGCCGCATTGATCACATACACATAGCGCTCACGCTTCAGGGAGCTCACCGCCAGCGCCTCTCCTACCGATGCCTCCGGCTGGAGCGCTGCCCCCGGAATAATCAGCTCGGCGATGCGCATATTATCGAAATCATATTTCGCTTCAGAGCGGTTAAAATGGTGAGTAACGACCGGATAGGTGCTGGCCATTTGCAGGCGATAAACCACCATTGTTGCCAGCACGGAGGCAATCATGACCGGAAACAGCAAACTGCTGTTGAGCGTCATTTCCAGCACCATCAGCATCGCCATCAAAGGAGCCTGACTCACCGCCGCCAGCACCGCCGCCATGCCCACGGCGGCGAACAGCAAGACGTTGTGAAGGGGAAGATGCAGCGCTACGCCGCCGAGCGCGATAACCATGCCCAGCAGCGCACCGATGAGTAAGGACGGCGTAAACAGCCCGCCCACGGCATTGGAGCCCACAGAGAAGCTGGTCGCCAGCATTTTTAACACCAGCAACAGCAGTAATCCCGACAGCAGATAATGCCCCGCCATCACCTTGACGATCACTTCATAGCCATTGCCCAAAATATCGGTAGAGATCAGCGCCAGCAGGCCCACGGCGAATCCCCCTGCCCCAAGCCGCAACGGCAACGAAGTGACCCGGCTGAACAGCATTTTAGTACGCGCAATCAGGCGAATCAGAAGCAACCCCGCCAGCCCGGACAGCAAACCGATCAGGACAGTAATCAGCAGGCTGTTGATATCCATGGTGAAGCTGACATCCGCCAGCGGATAAAGCGCATGACGGAACCCCATCGCCCACATGGTCATTACCGCCACGGCCGATGACACCACCAGCGGGATCAGACGCTGCAGCGCCGACATGCCAAAGGCAATCTCTGCCACGAAAATAGCCGACGCCAGCGGCGCATGATAAACCGATGAAAGACCGGCGGCGGCGGCCATGGCAACGACATCACTGTTTTTTAACTGCAATGAGCGGGGCAAGACACGACCGATTATGCTGCCACACAGGGCGGCGAGCTGAACCATCGGGCCTTCTTTACCGATTGAGGCGCCGCTGCCAATACTGGCTATCGACGACAGCGCCCGAAAAAGCGAGGTTTTGGTCGGAACGGCGTCAAGGCGGGCATTAATCACTTCGAGATAGTCCGTTTTTACGGTTTGCTGCTGCTCAATCGCCACCGCATAACGCAGGAAGAATCCCGCCAGCAGGCCGCCAACACCGACCAGAACTGGCCAGAATATCCAGGGCCAGAGATGCAACGACTCGGTGATATCGTTGCTGCGACCAAACAGCAACTGATTGATAAACTCGATGGTTTCACGGAATAACAAGGTGACTAACGACGCCGCACAGCCAACGGGAATGGCAATAAGCAATGTGGTCCAGTTTAGTGCGTGTTTACTTCCTTTCACCTGCGCTCCCAGTCTTGTGCTTAATGTGCGTTATCCAGCCATATTATTGGAATGGAGATCTCAGGATCAACGTCTGGCGTTGCTTGCCCGGTTTCAGATGCTACTCTGCGGTTTTTACACATGCAGGAGGCTAACTGTGATTCGCTTTGCCATTGTGGGAACCAACTGGATTACGCGTCAGTTTATTGATGCCGCACATGAAACCGGCCACATGACACTCTGTGCCGTCTATTCGCGCAGCCCAAAGCAGGCGGAGGCATTCCGTCATGACTATCCCTGCGACCATCTCTTTACGTCGCTGGAGGCCATGGCCGCCAGTCCTGACATCGACGCCGTGTATATCGCCAGCCCCAACGCACTGCATTGTCAGCAGGCCATGCTGTTTATGTCACAGGGCAAACACGTCATTTGCGAAAAGCCGCTGGCCTCCAATCTGCAAGAGGTTGAGGCGATGATCGCCTGCGCCTTTAGTCATCAGGTGGTGCTGTTCGAAGCCTTTAAAACCGCCAGCTTACCGAACTTTATTCAACTGCAACAGGGGCTGCCAAAGCTTGGCACACTCCGCAAAGCGCTGCTGAACTATTGCCAGTACTCCTCTCGTTATCCCCGTTACCTGAACGGCGAGCATCCCAACACCTTCGATCCCCGCTGGTCAAACGGGTCCATTATGGATATTGGCTACTATTGTCTGGCGATGGCCGTCACGCTGTGGGGCGAACCCCAGCAGGTTTTTGCCTCTGCCAGCCTGCTGGAAAGCGGCGTCGATGCGCACGGCACGGTGATCCTGAATTATGGTCAGTTTGATGTCACTATTTTGCATTCCAAGGTGAGTGACGCCATGCTGGACAGTGAAATCCAGGGCGAAGCCGGATCGCTGGTGGTTAACCGGATCGCCGAGTGCCAGTCAGTGACCTTTATTCCGCGTGAAGGGGATAAACAGAATCTAAGCCAGCCGCAGCATATCAACACGATGCTGTATGAAGCGCAGACCTTTGTGCGACTGATTGAACAGCGTCACGTCAGCCATCCGGCACTGGAGATTTCCCGCAGCGTCGCCAGATTACTGACCGAGATTCGACGCCAGACGGGCGTTGTTTTCCCGGCCGATCGGCCCTGAATGTAAATATTTCAAAATATGACATTCATCGATTGATTCCTGACCACCAGGCACGTAACTTACCCGCTTGCAAAGGGGAGTAACTTGTAAGCTGATTGATCGTCACTACGTTGCGCACGCATCCGGTCATCAGGCAACCCAGAATCGATTCCTGAGTTGTAAGTGAGACCTTGCCGGAAGGCGAGGTTTGCTTACACTGAATAAGCGGCTGACGTCTTCTGACTTCAGCCGTTTTTTTATTTTTAGACAGGATACGATGATGCAAACTGTAGGTACGCCACTCCTCTGGGGCAGTTTTGCGGTTGTAGTGCTTATCATGCTGGCGATTGATCTGTTCTTACAGGGCCGTCGCGGTTCGCAAACCATGACCTTTAAACAGGCTGCCGTCTGGTCACTGATTTGGGTGTCCGTTTCGCTCCTGTTCAGCGCCGCGTTTTGGTGGTATCTGGAAGGCACCGCCGGACGCGAAGTTGCCACCAGCCAAACCCTGGCCTTTCTGACCGGCTACGTGCTGGAAAAATCCCTCGCGGTCGATAACGTCTTTGTCTGGCTGATGCTGTTCAGCTACTTCTCTGTTCCTGCCAACCTGCAACGTCGCGTGCTGATTTACGGTGTGTTGGGCGCTATCGTGCTGCGTACCATCATGATCTTCGCGGGTAGCTGGCTGGTGACGCAGTTTAGCTGGGTCCTGTATATCTTCGGTGCCTTCCTGCTGTTTACCGGTATCAAAATGGTGATGGCAAAAGAGGATGATGCGGCGGTGGGCGACAAACCGGTGGTGCGCTGGCTGCGTAAACATCTGCGCATGACCGACACGCTGGAAGGGGAGAAATTCTTTACCCGTAAGAACGGTGTGCTGTTTGCGACACCGCTGCTGCTGGTGCTGATCATGGTCGAATTAAGTGATGTGATCTTTGCCGTCGACAGTATCCCGGCAATCTTTGCCGTCACCACCGATCCCTTTATCGTTCTGACCTCGAACCTGTTTGCGATTCTGGGTCTGCGCGCCATGTACTTCCTGCTGTCTAACGTGGCGGAACGCTTCTCGATGCTGAAATATGGCCTGGCGCTCGTACTGGTGTTTATCGGTATCAAGATGCTGATTGTCGATATTTACCATATTCCGGTAGCGGTATCCCTGGGCGTGGTGGGCGTGATTCTTGGCTCCACCCTGGTAATCAATGCCTGGGTGAATCACAAGAACGATAAGAAGCGGCTTAACCAGTAATAGTGCATCCCCGCCCGCAAAGGCGGGGATGTTTCTTCGTCCGCGACAAAAAGTGGATAACCAGAATGCTTCGCCACCTGTCACCGCGTTTCCAGCAGAATGAAGTCAGTGTGAACGCGCTGTCGTTCTCTTTAGTCGCGGCGGTGTAAGGTGTGACTGAAGGCGGTTACGGCCCGGATGAAGGCTACGCTTCTGGGGTGATGAACCTGCGCCGAAACGTTAAAGGCCGTGCTTAGGGGCAGGTTTATGGGTCGCAATGACGGATTGAATCACCGGGAACGAAAGAGTGGGAAAACGCTTTTGGCCGGATGATGTAGCCTCTGTTCTGGAGCCTGCTCAGCACTTCGCTCACGCCGTATTCAGCCATTTCTTTGACCGGATAAATAACGCTCTCAATTTGCGGGCCGAGATATTGGGTCAGTCCAAAGCTATCGAACGCGATAACCGACATAGTATCGGGCACACTTCTTCCCAGCGTTTTTAATGCTCTCAAACCGCCGGCACAGGATCGCTCACCACAGTAAACAAGGGCGGTAATCTCAGGATGGCGCGTGACCAGTTCAAGCGTGGCCTGCTCGCCAAAGGCCTGATCGTAGCTACCGGACAGAACATAGCGGGTATCCCATGACGGATTGACCGTGCGTATCGCATCGGCACAGCCCTTTACGCGAGCGATGGCACTGCGACGCGATTCTGGCCCCCCGACGACGGCAATATAACGGTGTCCGGCAGTGATCAGCTTTTGTGTTGCTTCAAACGCGGCGTCGTAGTGCCCAAATGACACGCCCGCGATGACCGAGGTTTCCGCAGCATCAAGAAGGGCAACGGGTTTGTCCTGGGTGTAATGCGTTATTTTGTCGTCGGGCAGATGGCGAATATAAAGCAGGAAACCATCACAGTTAATCTCATTAAGCTTGCGTAATGCGTTCTCTTCTTCTGTGGCATCCGCACTTTCTAACACCATCAGCATCTTACCGTTGGCATTCACCTGCTTGTGCACCGCACTCATCACTGAACCAAAAAAACCAGAGATGTTATCTGGCACCAGCATCCCTATCACCCCGCTACTTTTACTTACCAGGGAGCGGGCGCTCAAATTTGGCGTATAGCTCAGCGTCCTGATTGCGTTTTCCACACGAACGCGGGTTTCTTCTTTTACTTTTTCAGGCTCATTCAGAACCCGGGTAACCGTAACCCGGGAGACATTCGCAAGTCTTGCAACATCAACTATCGTGCTCATGGTGATCCACTATGAATAAAGCAGTAATGGTGAAGAAACCCGGGTTCATCGTACGGAGAATCAGGACTTATTTCTATACATTTCAATCATTTCTTTAATCAGTTCATTCGCCAGCATGGCCGTCATTAAATGGTCTTGCGCATGAACCATAACCAGCGTAACAGGGACTTTCCCTTCGCCCTCATCTAATCCAATTAATTGGGTTTGTATGGCGTGTGCCCGTCCCGCTGCCTCTTTTGAACGCATCAGCGCGGCGTCGCACGCCTGCCATTCATGACGTTTTGCATGCTGTAACGCCATCATCGCTTCGCTCTTACTTTCTCCGGCGTTCGTAATGATTTCCATAACAACCAGTTCAATATTCATTTTTAATTATCCCAGGTGGTATTAACACGTCGTTTCAGTTTCCTGAGCGAGTAACTGTTTTTCATAGGCTTTGAAAAACGGTAACCAGATCAGGCATGAAATCGCAAAATTAGTCAGCACAAGTATGATCGGCCCGACAGCCCATCCGGCGGCCCAGGGGGAACCTAATAAAGCCGGTGTGGTCCAGGGAACGATAGATATCGGTTTATCCACAAATCCCGACGCCAGCGCAAACCATGCCACAGTGGCATTGATAAGTGGGGCACCGACAAACGGAATCAGCATGACGGGATTCATAATAATCGGCGAACCAAATATCACCGGTTCGTTAATATTAAAGAAGGAGGGCACAATACTTAGCTTGCCGATAGAACGTAAATGTGAAGAACGGCTGCGGATATACATCATGACCAGTGCCAGCGTTGAACCACATCCACCGATAACGATGTAAAACCGCCAGAACGGATCGACAAAGCTGTTTGGCAGTGCCTGCCCCATTTCAAGCGCCAGTTGATTGGCGGCGATATTTGCCAGCCAGAAAGGTTGCAATAAATTTGTGACAATAGCTGCACCATGAATCCCACAAAACCACAGCAGATGCGAGAGCAGTACACAAATCAGAACGGCGGTCAGGCTGTCTGAGGCGGTGACCAGGGGTTTAAAAACCGCCATGATAAGCTCGGGCAATAACATGCCGGAAACGTGTTGCAGCAGAAGTGAAAGCGGATAAAGGGTCGCGATCATAATCAACACGGGAACCAGCAGTTCAAACGACTGAGCTATTTTTTCTGGTACCTGCTCCGGCAAGCGAATAGTGAAATTTTTCGCTTTCAGGAGTCGCATTAACTCGATGGAATAGATTGAGGTTAATAGCGCCGTAAAGATCCCCGTTCCGCCCATATACATGGCGGGAATATTTCCGTTAGTGAAAGGTGCAGCGACAATCAGAAATGAACACAATGAAAGTAACCCGCCCATTAATGGACTGAGTTTATAGCCCTGTGCCAGGTTATAGCCAATCCCCACGGCGACATAGATCGTCATGATGCCCATCGTCATGCGAAAAGGCAGCATGATCGCTTCTTTATGGTTGGTGGCAAATTCCAGCCACATTTGCCCGAAAGCAAAGGTCGTGTCCCTGGAAAAAGGCGGAAAGGCCAGTATCATCAGAAAGCTGCCCACAATCATAAATGGCATGGCAGAGATAAACCCATCACGCACAGCCAGCACGTGGCGCTGCCCGCCGATTTTACCTGCGACAGGCGCTATCTTCTTTTCAATCATTGAAATAATAACATCATACATTTTCATGAGTTACTTCCTCATATTGGCGTACGTTTAGCCAAGTAATTCGAGCGCAAACTTTAATACGTTGTCACCCTTCATCATTCCGTAATCCATTGGATTAATAGCTTCTACTTTTTTATTTTTTTCGGCGGCTATTTTCCTGAATTCCTCAAGTTTATATCGCACCTGAGGCCCCAACAGGCAGAGATCATAGGTTTCAATGCTTTCGTTAAATTTCTCCAGTGGAAATGCCTCGATTTCAATATCGATGTTTTGCTCAACGGCAGATGCCTTCATTTTTTTTACGAGCATAGAGGTGCTCATGCCCGCATTGCAGCAAAGAAAGATTCTTTTCATTTTATTCATCCTGATGGTTAATTATTTAAATTTATATTGTTGGAAATTTGATAAATAGTTTTTATCGAGTTCAACGCCCAAGCCGGGATTCATCTCTTCAACGACAAAGTGACCGTCTTTAACGTTATGTTCAAGCGCCTCCTGGACAACCCGATAACGTTCATCCTGCCAGTAAGGAAACCATTCCTGAATTTGAACATTGGTGGTACAGATATCAAATTGCACACAGGCAGCCGTTAAAACTGGGCCAGAAGCATTATGTGGCTGGATGGCAATTTGATAGGTTTCTGCAAAGGCAGCGATTTTTTTCATTTCGGTAAAACCGCCTGCCAGTCCCATATCGGGCTGAATCAGTTCGAAGATACGGTTTTCAATGAAAGGCGCAAAATCATAACGGGTATATAAACGCTCACCGCCGGCCAGCGGAATATCCACCTTGAGTTTGACTTCTGCTGAGGCGTTTATCAGCAGCGTATCAGTCGGTTCTTCGTAAAAATAAGGAGAGAACGCTTCCAGTTGTTTCCCCCATTTAACCGCGTCGGACACATTCAGGCAGCCATGAAGATCGAGCATGATATCGATGTCATCGCCAACGGCTTCACGCACTGCTTTAACCCTTGCGATGGCCATATTTCCCCATGCTTTGCTGACGGGACGATCGGGCGTAGACTTTTCTCCCGTTGGCGACATTTTAAAGGGATCAAATTTCAGCCCTTTATAGCCCTCGTTTACCACCCGCAGCGCCCGTTCAGCGAACTCTTCTGGTCGCCAGGCATCGAAATACCAGTGGTTTGCATAGAGCGGAATCCTGTCACGGCATTTTCCCCCCAACAGTTGGTAAACCGGCAGATTAAGTGCCTTACCTTTGATATCCCACAGGGCGATATCGATTGCACTCATCGCGCCATATATCGCCAGCGATCGGCCGCGCGCCCAGTAGGACTTATCAAAACACTGTTGGAAAATCAGTTCTGAATCAAAAGGTGAGCGGCCTGTAAGGTAAGTCTTTGTCAGCGACTCAAGCACGGGAATAACGGACTTGGCACCGACGCCGTAGCTCATCGCGACTTCGCCGATACCGGAAATCCCTTCGTCCGTTTCAATCTCCACGATAATCAGGTTATGACCCGGTTGCCGGGCGCGAAGATCGACGTCATAAACGTTTAAACCGGTTATTTTCATATTATCCTCCCTGTTTTTTATTATGTGCACGTGCACATCATTAATCAACCAGCAGTCTGCGATCGAGATCTCACAATAAGAAGAAATGTGCACGTGCACACTTAGCAGGATGAAAGTCGTTTCGGCTGTAATATCTGTCGCCGTTAAAAAGACGGGTCAGGTGAGCGCCTGCCGTTAATTTTGCGAGTGAAGCCCGCTAAACCGGACAGCCAGAATCCCCAGGAGAAAAGTGATCAGGCAGGTTCGTAGATTGTGCCGGATCGCGTGGGTGGCTTTCAGGCATATCTCTTATGGAATGCACGAAGACGGCGTTAGTGACTCGTTTTGAGCGAGGAGTAGTGAAGTCTGTTTAGCGGCCTAACGCTATGGGTGAGCAGCTATTACAGGATTTGAGGCCCAGGCAGCCTGTTATACGAAAGCCATGCGGCCCAGTTCACGCGTAACCAGATGTCAGTCGGCGCGGTTGCGTCATAAAACTAAGGACGGCGGCCATGCCGCCCTTCCGTTTACAACGTCACGCCGCTTTTAAAAATAGCCAGTTCACGAAAATCATTTTTTTCATTGTTGGTTAACTGCCCGTTGGCAATCGCCACAATGGTGTCAACAAAGTCGGCTAACAGCGCGTCCATACTCATGCCATCGAGCAGTCTTCCGGCGTTAAAATCAATCCAGTGTGGTTTCTTTTCAGCCAGCGGCGTGTTGGTGGCCAGCTTGACCGTGGGGACAAATCCGCCGTACGGCGTGCCGCGCCCGGTGCTGAACAGCACCATATGACAGCCCGCACCCGCCAGCGCACTGGTCGCCACCGCATCGTTCCCCGGCGCGCTCAACAGGTTAAGGCCCGGTGCGGTGAGACGTTCGCCATACTTGAGTACGTCCACCACCTGACTTTGCCCCGCTTTTTGTGTACAGCCGAGTGACTTCTCTTCCAGCGTGGTAATACCGCCTGCTTTATTACCCGGTGACGGGTTTTCATAGATGGGCTGATGATGATCGATAAAGTACTGTTTGAAGTCGTTAATCATCGACACGGTTTTGTCGAAGGTGGCCCGATCCCGGCAACGGCCCATCAGAATACGTTCGGCACCAAACATTTCAGGCACTTCCGTCAGCACCGTTGTCCCGCCGTTGGCGATCATCTGATCGGAAAAGCGGCCCAGCAGCGGATTGGCCGTAATGCCCGAAAATCCGTCAGAGCCGCCACATTCCAGACCAAACTTAAGCTCGCTGAGTGTGCCCGGTGAACGGCGGTCGTGACGCATTTTTTCATAGAGCGCATGCAGCCGTTCCAGTCCGGCTTCGACTTCATCATCATGTTGCTGGCACACCATAAACTCAACGCGATCGCTTTCAAATGCGCCCAGGGTTTCACGAAACACATCCACCTGATTGTTCTCGCAGCCCAGGCCTATCACTAATACCGCGCCCGCATTCGGATGGCGAACCATGTTTTGTAGCATGGTGCGGGTGTTGTCATGATCCTGCCCTAACTGCGAACAGCCAAAGGTGTGACTAAACAGAAAAGCGCCGTCTGTACCGGCTGCATCCTGCGTCTCCTTCAGAAAGCGCTGTAAAATCTGTCGCGCAATCCCGTTTACGCAGCCTACGGTCGGTAAAATCCACAGCTCGTTGCGGATGCCGACCTCACCATTGGCACGGCGGTAAAGCTGCACCTCACGGTTGCCCGGCTGGGTGGTTAAAGCCATCTGCTCAGGCACATAGTCGTAGTGATCAAGGTCACTGAGATTGGTGCGGGCATTGTGGGAATGAATCAGCTCCCCTGCCCCAACGGCCTGAGTCGCATGCGCAATCGGCAACCCATATTTTATGATCAACTCGTCTTTGCCGATGGCGCGCAAGGCAAACTTGTGCCCCCGTCCCACATCCTGAAGCAACGTGACGGGCTGGGCGGCGAGTTCAATCGTGGTGTCGGCTTCCATATCATGCAACGCCACGGCAACATTGTCCTGCGGATGAATTTTTATGGCGTCTTGCATGGTTATCTCCGTTGGCTCAGCGCGTCACGTATACCGTGCGCGAGGATGCGTTGCAGGTGCTGGCTGACCGTTTCGGCCAGGCCGGGTTGCTGTGTTAAATCTTGTCCCCAGTGCTGAGCATCACTTAATACGCGACTGACCAACGCTAAAGGCGAGATTTGCTCTGCCGTCACGGCGGCCCAGCCCTCTGAGTAGCGTTCCAGCCAGTACGGCTCATCCTGCAGAGGCCAGCTTTTATCCGCCGATTCCCCGCGATAAAACGCAATCAGGGCTGCCAGCGCAAACGTCAGGTGCTGTGGCCACTGCCCTGTTTTCGCATGCGACATCAGCAAAGGTTGCAACAAACGTGTACGGAACTTGGTCATGCTGTTCAGGGCGATGGAAAGCAGTGCATGGCGAATAAACGGATTGCGAAAGCGGCGCAACACCGCGTCGGCAAAAGCGTTGAGCTCATCGGCTGGCAGATCCAACGTGGGGATAATCTCTTTGCGCAGCAGCGCATCGACATAAGCAGAGATTTGCTCATCGTCCATCGCCTCTCCTACGCTCTCAAGCCCCGCCAGACAGGCGACCGGCACCATCGCGGTGTGGGCACCGTTCAGAATGGCCACCTTTTGGGCTTTGTACGGGGCGATATCGTTAACGTGGCGGACATGTGGCGTCAGTGCGGCAAGCTTCAGTTCGTCAAACAGCGCCGTGGGTCCCTGAAGAACAAACTGGTAATAGACTTCCCCGGCCACCAGAAAACGGTCCTGGTATCCCAGTTGATCTTCGAGCGTGGTGCTGTCGGACGGGAAGCCGGTCACAATCCGATCCACCAGCGTGTTGTAGAACGCACAGCACGTATCAACCCAGCGTTGAAACGCCTGGGGCAGTTGCCAGAGATCGGCATAGCGCAGCACCAGAGTGCGCAGCATATCGCCATTGTGATCGACCAACTCACAAGGCACGATGAGCCAGCCTTTCTCTTTATCCCCTGCGAAATGCTGGTAACGCGCCCAAAGCAGTTGCGTCAGCTTGCCCGGAAAGCTGGATGCAGGCCGATCGCTTAACCGATCGGTTTCGGTAAATGCGATGCCGGCTTCGGTGGTATTGGAGAACACAAACCGCATCTCGGGCTGATGAGCCAGCGTCATAAAATCGTCAAACTGCTGGTAAGGCTGAATCTCACGGTTCAGGCTGCGGATCAGGCGGCTTTCGCTCACCTGTTCCCCCTGTGCGTTCAGCCCGCGAATCAGCGTGGTATACAGACCGTCCTGCTGATTCAGATTGTCGCTGACGTCGCGATTACGCGGCCTGACCACCACCACACCGGCGTCTGTGCCCTGATGTTCATTGAGCCAGTCAAGTTGCCAGTCGATAAAGGCACGCAGAAAGTTACCTTCACCGAACTGAATCACGCGATCATGGTAGACCGCGCCGGGAAAGTCGTGGCGGTTCAGCCGCTTCATGGTCAGGCTCCCAGCTCAATGCCAAAATAGTCACGGGCATTGTTGAAGCAAATGTTTTGTACCATCTGGCCCAACAGCGCTTCATCTGCAGGCGCTTCGCCCTGTTCGACCCAGCGGCCAATCATCTGGCACAGCAGCCGACGGAAATATTCATGACGGGTATAAGAAAGGAAGCTGCGGCTGTCGGTTAACATCCCGACGAAGCGGCTCAGCAGGCCAATTTGCGCCAGCTGCGTCATCTGGCGCTGCATGCCATCCAGTTGATCGTTAAACCACCAGGCGGAACCGAACTGCATTTTTCCTGCCTGGCCCTCGCCCTGGAAATTTCCGGCCATGGTCGCCAGCACTTCATTATCCCGCGGATTCAGACAGTAGAGGACGGTTTTAGGCAAGGCGTTATTGAGGTTTTGCGCGCCAAGTAAGCGGGCCAGAGGTTCGGCAACAGGCTGATCGTTGATGGAGTCAAAGCCCACATCTGCGCCCAGCAGTTGGAACTGGCGTTGGTTGGTATTGCGCAACGCTCCAATATGGTACTGCTGCACCCATCCACGGCGAGCGTATTCCCCGCCAAGCCATACCAGCACTGCGGTTTTAAACTGGGCGATAGCCTGCGCATCCGGCTTTGCGCCGCCGCGACGATGCGCCAGAATGCTGTCCAGCGTGGTTTCATCCGCATCGGCATAACACACCACATCCAGCGCATGGTCGGAAATTTTGCAGCCGTGTGCCGCAAAGTGATCCAGACGTTTGCTCAGCGCCTGACGTAAATCATCAAAGCGCTGCACGCTGATATCGGTCAGGCTTTCCAGTTTTTCAATCCACGGCAGGAAGGTGTCGGCTTCGATATTAAAGGCTTTGTCCGGACGCCAGCTTGGCAGCACCTTCACCTTGAAGCTGCTGTCTTCTGCCAGTACGCGGTGATGTGTCAGATCGTCCAGCGGATCGTCGGTGGTCCCGACCATCTTAACGTTCATCTGCTGCATGATGCCGCGCGCAGTGAAATCGTCCTGCGCCAGTAAATCGTTGCAGCGCTGCCAGATCTCATCGGCCGTTTTTTCGGACAGCAGCACGCCGGTAATGCCAAAGGGACGACGTAATTCCAGATGCGTCCAGTGATAAAGCGGATTGCCGATGGTTTGCGGTACCGTTCGCGCCCAGGCATTGAATTTATCCCGATCGCTGGCGTCGCCGGTGCACAGCGCCTCTGCCACACCGTTAGCCCGCATCGCCCGCCACTTATAGTGATCGCCTTTCAGCCAGATATCGTAAAGGTTGGCAAAACGATAGTTTTCAGCAATCTGCTGCGGCGGTAAATGGCAGTGATAATCGTAGACGGGCTGATCTTTGGCGTAGCCGTGATAAAGACGACGAGCGAACTCAGTGTCCAGCAAAAAATCCTCGGTCATGAAACGCGACATACAAAGCTTCCTTATGGGATTACCCCTGAATGACTCAAAGTTATCATACCAATTTTGGCTGACTGCAGGTTTTTTTACGACTCAGGTCACATTTAAGCAAGATGATCACATCTCATATGGACCTTATTGTCGCCTGCAGCGCGCTAACTGGCTGTGATCTCATCTGTTTGCAGTATCCCACAAGCTATTGCGGGTTTTTGTGATGGCTTTCAACTTTTAAAGTTGTATAACAAGTTAGGCTCTCGCTTTACCGCAAGGTAACAAATTTCTTACACAAGGCAAGGCAGATAACGGTCGCTGGTGCAGGACCGGCGGGCGTGAGCAGAGCTGTATCACGAGATGTCCCGCTCCAGATAACAACAGCGGTAAGACCGCACAAACAACTGGAAGAGGTACAGAATGCGTAAGATCAAAGGATTACGCTGGTATATGATTGGCCTGGTCACGCTCGGAACGGTGCTCGGCTATCTGACGCGTAACACGATTGCCGTGGCAGCGCCAACGCTACAAACAGAACTGCATATCACCACCCAGCAGTACTCCTATATTGTGGCGGCGTACTCTGCCTGCTACACCGTAATGCAGCCTGTAGCGGGTTATGTACTTGATTTATTAGGTACCAAAGTGGGCTACGCGGTATTTGCTGTACTGTGGGCGATCTTTTGCGCCGCGACAGCGCTGGCGGGAAGCTGGGGCGGTCTGGCGTTGGCACGCGGTGCAGTGGGTGCCGCAGAAGCGGCGATGATCCCTGCCGGACTCAAAGCCAGTAGCGAGTGGTTCCCCGCTAAAGAGCGCTCCGTGGCGGTAGGCTACTTTAACGTCGGCTCGTCAATCGGTGCGATGCTGGCGCCTCCCCTGGTGGTCTGGGCGATTGTCGCGCACAGCTGGCAGATGGCGTTCATTATCTCGGGCGTGCTGAGCATGATTTGGGCGCTCTGCTGGCTGGTGTTTTATAAACATCCTAAACAGCAGAAAAAGCTGAGTGAAGAAGAGCGTCACTACATCATCTCCGGTCAGGAGCTTCAGCATCAAACCGGCAACAGCACCAAAATGTCGGCACTGCAGATTCTGCGTAATCGCCAGTTCTGGGGGATCGCCCTGCCACGTTTCCTGGCAGAACCCGCATGGGGCACCTTTAACGCCTGGATTCCGCTTTTTATGTTTAAGGTTTATGGTTTCAACCTTAAAGAGATCGCGCTTTTTGCCTGGATGCCGATGCTGTTTGCTGACTTTGGTTGTATCCTGGGCGGCTACCTGCCACCGCTGTTTCAGCGCTGGTTTGGAGTTAACCTGATTGTGTCACGCAAAATGGTGGTCACCATGGGTGCCGTTTTGATGATAGGTCCAGGCACCATCGGTTTATTTACCAGTCCTTATATTGCTATCGCGCTGCTGTGCGTCGGCGGCTTTGCCCACCAGGCGCTGTCTGGTGCGCTGATTACCCTGTCTTCCGATGTGTTTGGCCGTAACGAAGTTGCCACCGCCAACGGCCTGACCGGCATGGCAGCCTGGACAGCCAGTACCCTGTTTGCGCTGGTCGTCGGTGCGTTGGCCGATACATTAGGCTTTAGCCCCCTGTTTGCCGCGCTGGCCGTGTTCGATTTGCTGGGCGCCATCGTCATCTGGACAGTGCTAAAAAATCAGCCCATATCTGAGCTTCAGACACCACCTTCTCCTTCTGCGGCTGCGACGGTACGTAGCTAATCCTGCGGGCTGGCCTGCGCCAGCCCTTTTCATCTCTTACCGCAAAGTGGTATAACAACTTATCTTATCTGATCGTTACCTTGGACGGTGTCATGGACCTCACTGAATCTCGTCGACTTTATCAACAGCTGGCCAGCGAGTTAAAACGCCGCATTGAAAACGGGGTTTATCAGGTGGGTGAGAAACTGCCCGCAGAACGCCTGATCGCTGAAGAGATGGAAGTCAGCCGCACGGTGGTGCGCGAAGCCATTATTATGCTGGAAGTCGAAGGCTACGTTGAGGTGCGCAAAGGGTCGGGCATTCATGTCATTTCCAGCCAGCAGCAAAACCGGGTTGCCGAAAGCAGCAGCCAGTTAGAGTTTGCCGCCTTTGGGCCTTTCGAGCTGTTGCAGGCCCGCCAGCTTATCGAAAGTAACGTGGCAGAGTTCGCGGCAACCCAGGTGACGCGCAAAGATATCGTCGATTTAATGGCGATTCAGGAGAAAGCCCGTCAGGAGGACCATTTCAGGGACTCGGAATGGGATATGAAGTTTCACGTTCGCATCGCCCAGTCGACGCAAAACAGCGCCCTGGCCGCGATTGTAGAAAAGATGTGGCTGCACCGCTTGCACAATCCCTACTGGCTTAAGCTGCATGAGCATATCGATCAGCGCAGTATCGTAAGCTGGTGTGACGATCACGATCAGATTCTGAAAGCCTTAATACGCAAAGATCCCGCCGCCAGTAAGCTGGCAATGTGGCAACATCTCGAAAATACCAAGCAGATGTTATTTAACGCCACCGCCGACGATTTTGAGTTCAACGTCGACCGTTACATGTTTAGCGAAAATCCGGTTGTGCTTCCGGATGCAGACACGATTCCGCGTTAACCTGACTTAATAACAGTCAGTTAATCTGCAATAGTGTCAGGACATGTAAAACTCCTTTTTACATCGTGATACAGAGGGTAAAACTCCTGTTCGTTTAGGAGTAGTTCTGTCTCCGATGCATGATTTTTGTTACAGTTATCACCCTTTTCTTACCTTTTGCGATAAGGGCTTATCAAATCGCTGATTTAACAATCAGTTCTGGAAGGATCCAGAAACGCTTGCTCAGACGACGCTCTCAAAATATATAACAAATGTCAGTCTGCGCTGAGGTCCCTGTGGGACATGATTAACGATGATGTTCAGGAACGATTGATGGAAATTTTGCAAGCGCTGCTGCATGCCTTGTGGCAACAGGATTATGAAACGCTTTCTGATCCAACGCTGGTATGGGCGATTTACGGCGTTTTATTTATGATCCTTTTTCTGGAAAACGGCTTATTGCCTGCCGCTTTTCTGCCTGGCGACAGCTTGCTGATTCTGGTGGGCGTGCTGATTGCCAAAGGGACCATGGGCTTCCCGCTGACCATTCTGGTCCTCACGACCGGTGCCAGCCTGGGGTGCTGGGTCAGCTATATTCAGGGCCGCTGGCTGGGGAACACGCCGACGGTTCAAAACTGGTTATCGCACCTTCCTGCCCGCTATCATCAGCGCGCCCATAATCTGTTTCACCGCCACGGCTTATCGGCACTGCTGATTGGTCGTTTTATTGCCTTTGTGCGCACCCTGCTGCCGACGATTGCCGGGCTTTCTGGTTTAAGTAATGCCCGTTTCCAGTTTTTTAACTGGATGAGCGGCTTCTTATGGGTCGTCATCCTTACCGTTCTGGGCTTTGCCTTAGGTAAAACCCCCATCTTCCGCCGTTACGAAGATGAACTGATGTTTTTCCTGATGATGTTGCCGTTGGCGTTACTGGTGATTGGGCTGGTGGGCTCGCTGATTGTGCTGTGGCGTAAGCGCCGGGCAAACCAGCGTGGTGAGGGCTCATGAAACTGTTACAGGTCATTCCTAAACGCTGGCTTCCCTGGTTAATTGGTGGCGCATTTGTACTGATTGCTATTAGCATGGTGCCCAACCTGATGCGTCATGAAAACGTGGTACAGATTCGCGTTTCACATGCGGGTGCGCCGATGCCAGATGGCTTCTATCTGTATCAACAGCTGAGCGCTCAGGGCATTCGTATTAAAAGCATCACGCCCTCTGGCGATGCGCTGATTATCCATTTTGATAATGAAGAGCAGAGCCTGGCCGCGCAGAAAGTGCTGCGTCGCCTGCTGCCAGAGGGGTTTATCGTCGCTCAACACGACCCGATGCCTCACCTTTCTCTCGCCTAGTCCGTATTCCTTTCTTATCGCTCATCTCACCAACAAGGTGTGCTGAGCGTTTTTCTGTATATCGGTGATCTTTGGACTTTTTCCACCTGATGTCTATGCTTAAACTAAGGCTGGTTATCAACGCAGTGCGGAATGCTTGTGCACCGCGTTGACTTAAGTCAGGCAACAATGGAAGGTACAAAGCCTAATGAAACACAAATTACTGCTGGGAATGGTGCTGTTTTCTCTTTCAGGCTCGTTGATGGCAGCACAGTCGCTGTGTCAGCAAAAAGAGCAGGATATTCAGCGCGAAATCGAGATGGCTCAGAAGCATAACAACCAGCGTCGTGTAAACGGCCTGGAGCGCGCCCTGACCGAAGTGCGGGCAGGATGTACCGATAAAAAGCTTAAAGCCTCACATCTGGAAAAAATTAACGCTCAGAAGCAGAAAGTGGCTGAGCGTGAGCGCGAACTCAAGGAAGAGCGCGACGAAGGTCATGACAAGGACAAGATTGCGAAACGCGAACACAAGCTGGAAGAAGCACGCCAGGAGCTTAAGAAGTTACAGGCGGAGCCCTATTAATCGGATTCAATCTACTGATGTTAAAGGAGTATTTTATGTCTAAAGACACATCATCGGAATATTTGCGTGCTGAACTGAAAAACCTGGCGGATACGCTGGAAGAAGTCCTGAGCAGCGGAACTGAAAAATCAAAAGGTGAACTGGATAAACTCCGTCACAAAGCGCGCGTTGCGCTGGACAGCTCCCGCGAGCGTTTAGGTGAATCCGGTGAGCGCCTGGCGGCCACCACGCGTGAAGCCGCACAAAAAGCGGATGGTTACGTGCGTGACAACCCATGGCACGGCGTAGGTATCGGTGCGGCGATTGGCGTTGCCATCGGTATGCTGATCTCGCGTCGTTAATCATGACGGATTCACAGCAGAACCACGGACCGGCCAAAGGGGTCATCAACATTGGTCAGCGTATTGTTACCACGCTGGTCAGTATGGTCGAAACACGCGTTCGTCTTGCAGTGGTAGAGCTGGAAGAAGAGAAGGCCAATCTGATCCAGATGCTGTTGATGCTTGGCCTGACCATGCTTTTCACTGCTTTTGGCCTGATGAGCCTGATGGTGCTGATTATCTGGGCAGTTGATGCGCAGTACCGTTTAATGGCCATTGCCATCACCACCGGCGTGCTGTTCTTGCTGGCGCTGATCTTTGGGCTATGGACACTGCGTAAGTCACGTCAGTCCACGCTATTGCGCCATACGCGCAAAGAACTGGCTAACGATCGTGATCTGCTCGAGGATAACCACTAATGAGTTGCCGTGAGCGTCAAGCGCGCATCGATGAACTGCTAAAGCAGGTTCAGCAGCAACGCCTGGATCTGAGCGCGGCGCGGCGTGGCTGGCTGGAGATCACGGCCTCTTACGACCGTGGCTGGTTTACGTTTTTAAGTTTGAAACGTTATCTGGCCATTGGCAGTAGTGCGTTAGCCATTTATTCCATTCGCAGCCCTAATCGCCTGCTCCGCTGGGCGAAACGGGGCTTCGGTCTGTGGAGTACGTGGCGCATGGTGAAATCCGCTCTTCCCCCGCGTTGAATCCCCCAAAGCCAGCCCGATTGCGGCTGGCTTTTGCTTTTTATCAAATTTACTGAATAACATCGACAGTTTATATTGCTTACAACTGTAACCCCTCGCTACTATCATCTCCAGCTATCAGCCCGGCTAATTGACATCATGCGGTTAACGGGAATATTCACTGCGGGCAGCGTCGCCTTGCAAACTTTTAGCATTGGAGCTTATGATGAAAAAATTCGAAGACAGTGGTTTGTTGGCCGCCCGTATCCTGATGACTATCCTGTTTATCGTTTCTGGCTGGGGCAAAATTACCGGTTATGCCGGCACTCAGCAGTACATGGAAGCGATGGGCGTGCCGGGTTTCATACTGCCACTGGTTATTCTGCTGGAGTTTGGCGGCGGCCTGGCCATTATGTTTGGCTTCCTGACCCGCTTTACTGCGCTGTTTACCGCTGGCTTTACTATTCTGACCGCGTTTCTGTTTCACAGTAACTTCGCAGAAGGCGTTAACCAGCTGATGTTCATGAAAAACCTGTCTATCGCAGGGGGGTTCCTGGTGTTAGGTTTAGTGGGTCCTGGTGCGTACAGTATTGACCGCCTGATCGGCAAAAAACCACAGGGTGCTCTGGCGCGCTAACTGACGCCCGACGCCTCGCGTTATCTGAACGCACCGGTTGCTTTCTTCCGGTGCGTTTTTTTATGCCCTTCCCCTGCCAAATTGCCCTCACTGGACCGCCCGAACAGATAACATGCTGTCTTCCGCGCGCAGATTTTCTGGTTGAGCGGGATAACACCTCCGCGCCCTGCTTAAGGTAAGCCTAATCTACTCATGGAAATATAGCGTTCCGTCTCTCTTCTTTTTGGCAACGCTATGAAAGTGTCTTATGGTCAGTGGCTTCCCCATCACGATGCGCCCTTTTTTCGACGGCTTCATCTTTTGGTCGCCGTGCTGATCCTTTCGCAGATCATTAATTCCAATTTCACCGCACGTGAAGCGCTCGGCGGGCATAGCCTGGAGACGCTGATAACCTGGCTACATATTCTCTCAGGACTGTTGCTGATCGCTGCGGGCGGTATCATGCTCATCTGGATGCGGGTTCAGCGGGGTTTTCGCTGGTACTTCGCCTGGCTCATGCTGGATTTTCGGGGTATTCGAAACGATGTCGTACAGATGACCTGCCTGAAACTCCCACAGGCACATGGCGGTAGCATAGCCGCGACGGTGCAAGGCCTGGGGGTTATCGCGTTGATCGCGGTCGCCTGTTCTGGTGGGCTATGGTTTTTATTTAACAGTACGTCGCTCGCCACACCTGATTTGACGCGTAAGGTATTGCACTGGCATAAATTCCTGACCACCTTTGTAGAGATTTATTTTTACAGCCATGGCGCGATGGGCGTGCTTCATATCCTGCTATCCCGCTATGAAAAATAGCAAAGGACATGCATGCAGGCTGTCGCCCTCCTTGTTAAACGAATCGCTTATCACTGGAAGACCGGATGCTACATAGTGAATCACACAAAATTGCACACGCCGGATGGCTGCGGGCCGCCGTGCTGGGCGCGAATGATGGCATCGTATCCACCGCCAGCCTGCTGGCCGGGGTGGTTTCTGCCAGCAGTAGCCATCATAACGTGTTGCTCGCCGGGCTGGCAGGCATCGTCGGAGGGGCGATGTCGATGGCAACGGGAGAATACGTCTCGGTGTCCTCACAGTCCGATACAGAAAAAGCGTCTCTGCTGCAGGAAAAAGCCGAACTGGAGGCCGATTTTGCGGCTGAAACCATGGAGCTTGCGGCCATTTACAGGGCGCGCGGCCTGTCTCCTGAGCTGGCACATCAGGTGGCAGAGCAACTGATGGCCCATGATGCGTTGGCCGCGCACGCCAGAGATGAACTGGGCATCACGGCCTTCAGCAGCGCGAAACCGCTTCAGGCCGCCCTGTTTTCAGCAATCAGTTTCGCATCAGGCAGTATTTTACCGTTCGCCATCGCGATGCTCATCACCGGGCCTTTTGCCTTACCCGCCATTGCGGCCTCGGCGCTCCTGGCGCTGGCGCTGCTTGGCGCGACGGCGGCCCGGGCCGGGGATGCGCCAGTAAGAAAAAGCGTCACGCGAATTTGCTTCTGGAGCCTGTTGGCGATGGGCCTGTCTGCATCAGTAGGTTATCTTTGCGGACAGGCGCTCGGATAATCGCCCGACGCAGCATTTGACGCCATCAGTGCGTCAAATGCTGCCCGACAATCAGCCCGAGCTGGCCTGCCAGCGTACTGCCTGGGACGGATTCGCCCCCCACAGACTGCCCCTGCAGAATCTCAAGTTGCCCCTGCCCACAGCCAATAACCAACGGATTGACTGAAACCACCTCACCAGGCTGACTGACGTTATCCGCCTTAATAACCCGGCTTTCCCAGACGGTAAATCGTTGTGACCCATTAACGCTGAAAGCACCAGGCCAGGGGAACGCCAGCGCACGAATCAGATTATGGTTATCGCTGGCGCTGTCGTGCCAGTTGAGTTGTCCGTCTTCCGGTTTACGGCTTCCAAAACAGCTGGCTGCGCGTTCGTCCTGGGGGATTTCAGCGAGTTGGCCCGCCACCAGCGCCTTGAGCCAGCCCGGTAGCATCTCCCCGGTGGTCGCGACTAATCGGGTATGCAGCGCCAGGGCATTGTCCTGGGGATGAATGTCAACGGCCTTCTGCGCCAGAATCGGACCGGCATCAGGGCGTTTGATCATGCGGTGCAGCGTGACGCCGGTTTGCGTCTCCCCTTTGATAATCACCCAGTTGAGATGGGCGCGGCCACGGTAAGCAGGCAATAAGGCAGCATGCACGTTATAAGCCCCTTTTTTTACCGACGACAGAATGGCCTCGCTGAGCACCTGACGGTAGGAAAAGCAGAACAGGTAGTCCGCCTCAAAGTCGGCAATCCGGGCTTGCCATTCCGCAGTATTGACATCCTCTGTGATAAAAACCGGGATGTTGTAACCTTCAGCCAGGCGGGCGACGGAACCGTAAAACTGCGTACCGGCAGCGGGGTCCGCATGGGTAAACAGGGCACTGACCGTGAAACCGGCATCCATTAATGCCTTCAGGCCGGTACAGGCCATTTCGTGATAACCAAAGAGCACCGCTTTCATTACGCTTTCCTTCTTTTATTGCCTCTTCCAACGCGACAGGCGTGCTGGACGGCTTATCGGGTTCAGGCCGAAGAGGGGCCAATCATAAGGTATTCTGTCCTCAAATACGCC
Organism: Pantoea sp. SJZ147; assembly: GCF_007828605.1. Taxonomy (NCBI): domain Bacteria; kingdom Pseudomonadati; phylum Pseudomonadota; class Gammaproteobacteria; order Enterobacterales; family Erwiniaceae; genus Pantoea; species Pantoea sp. SJZ147. The sequence goes on along the minus strand of NZ_VIVB01000013.1, from coordinate 131,059 downwards.
TCTGACGCGTTTGCCATATAGCCGTTATTGAGGCTGTTCAGCAAAATATCCGGCAACGCACATGGTGTGCTGTCGAAGTTACCCATAACCACCTATGGTTAGAGCGAGAGATTTTCTTCTTATCCTTTGTATTGGAGACAACATGGGCCAGTTAATTGACGGTGTCTGGCATGACACCTGGTATGACACCAAATCAACCGGTGGGCGCTTTAAGCGTTCAGAATCCGCATGGCGTAACTGGGTGACGCCCGACGGCAGCGCAGGCCCAAGTGGCAAAGCCGGGTTTACAGCGGAACGCGATCGCTATCATCTTTATGTCTCGCTTGCCTGTCCGTGGGCACACCGCACCCTGCTGATGCGTCAGCTTAAAGGCCTGGATAGCATGATTGATGTGTCAGTGGTTCATCCGCTGATGCTGGAAAACGGCTGGACGTTTGATGACAGTTTCCCGGATGCAACCGGAGACAAACTGCATCAAAATGAATTTCTCTATCAGCTCTATTTACATGCAGATGAGGACTACAGCGGTCGCGTTACCGTGCCGGTGTTATGGGATAAACAGCAGAACACCATCGTCAGCAATGAGTCTGCCGATATCATCCGCATGTTTAACAGTGCATTCGATGCCGTGGGTGCCCGCGCGGGGGATTATTACCCGGTTGAGCTGCGTGAAAAGATTGATGAGCTTAACGGCTGGATCTACGACACCGTTAACAACGGCGTCTATAAAACCGGTTTCGCCACCTCGCAGTCCGCTTATGACGAAGCCGTTAGCGCCCTGTTCCATTCCCTGTCTCGTCTTGAGCAGATCTTAGGACAGCATCGTTATCTGACCGGCGACAGGATAACCGAGGCTGACTTACGTTTATGGACCACGCTGGTGCGCTTCGATCCGGTTTACGTCACCCATTTTAAATGTGACCGTCACCGTATTAGCGACTACCTGAATCTGAGCGGTTTTCTGCGTGATATCTACCAAATGCCCGGGATTGCCGACACGGTAAACCTGCCCCATATTCGCCATCACTACTACTGCAGCCATAAAACCATCAACCCGCATGGTGTCATCTCTGTAGGGCCTACTTTTAACTGGGATGAGCCGCACGGTCGCGGTTAGCAGCAGAACGCCGCATCAGGTGAAGATAAACCGGGATGTGAAAGGACCTGACGTGCGCTGGCAGACTGCGCACGTCAGGTCAAACCGAGGGAAATGACCGTCAGAAAAACTTATACACAATATTTAAAATAGTGAGTAAGCCGATCGCGGCAACAAAGACGTTATCCACCCGGCCTTTATATTTTGCCAGCGCCGGGACTTTGCGGATAGCAAACATCGGTAACAGGCAGAGCAGCGAGGCGATAATTGGCGCACCCATTGCCTCAATCAGGTCAAGGATATTGGGGTTGAGGTAAGCCACCAGCCAGGTTGATCCCATAATAAAGATCATGCTCAGCGTATTCAGTTTGCGGCTGGACACGGCGTCTTTATCGCCCTTATAGCGGAACTTAATAATCAGCCCATTTAACCCTTCCAGCGTGCCCAGATAGTGCCCAAAGAACGATTTGAAAATAGCGACTAAGGCGATCACCGACGCGCTGTATTCCAGCACCGTAGAGAAGGTGGACTTCTCGCCAGACATGGATGAAAAGTGGTTTGCCAGATAGGAGAGCACGGGGATATTTTGCGCTTTAGCGTCCGCCATATCTTGCGGTGATAAGGTAAACAGACAGCTAAAGGCAAAGAACATCACCACGGCCACCATCAACATGCTGGCGCGCGAGATAATCTGGCTGCACTTGTTTTCGGTATAGGTCCGGCCCATTTCCGGCTCGTACTCTTCACGCTTGGAAACCACAAAAGAAGAAACAATCGGCGAGAAATTGAACGAGAACACCATAATGGAAATACCTAACCATACGGTGACCAGAATGCCATCGTGGCCGGTAAAGGTGATATCACTCAGGCTGACCTGATCAATCACGGCGGAATTCCAGTACGGGATCAGCGAGAGCGAAATCACCACCAGGCTGGCGATAAACGGAAACACAAGCCAGCTCATCACTTTTACCATCAGGTCTTTGCCAAACCAGATGACAAAAGCCATCAACAACAGCAGAAACAGCGCTACCACGCCGCGATTCAGTACCGGCAGCTGTAACTGATATTGCCAAAATGCCATAAAGGTATTGGTGATGGTGACGCCATAGATCCAGAGCAGCGGACAAATCGCAAAAAAATAGAGAAAGGTAATGACCACCCCGCCGGTTTTTCCGAAATGCTCTTCCACAGTTTCCGTAATATTGCCCGAAACGTTACTGCCTGACAGGCACAGCCGGGCCAACGCCCGATGGCAGTAGAACGCGATGGGATAGGCGAGTACCAGCATGATCAAAATAGGAATCAGGCCACCGTAACCGGCCCGGATGGGGAAAAAAAGCACGCCAGCGCCAATGGCCGTACCAAACAGACCCAGTGTCCATGTGGTATCGGACTTACGCCAGGTCGACGCTTTTTCCTGGTCGAGAATATTTTCAGAATTACTCATAACTTATCCTTTATGCGTCAGCGAAACCTGTAATCTGGGAAACCCGGGACAAATCGATATTGCCACCTGAGATAATGCACACGGTTTTCCGCCCCTGGATGTAGTGGTCAACTTTGCCGCTCAACAGCGCGGCGCAGGCCAACGCGCCGGCCCCTTCCGTAACCACTTTGTTTCGCTGGATCAATGCAATCATACTTTTACGAATGTCGTCTTCACTTACTAACACCATCTCATCGACCCATTCTCTCACAATCGCGAAGGTAAGATCGCCCGGACGGGCGACATCGCAGCCGTCCGCAAGAGTCCCGGTAAGACGATGGCGCGTTATGGTATCAGCAAAAAAGGAGGCTGCCATACCGTGTACGTTTTCAGACTGCACGCCGATGACGGTAATTGTGGGATTAATAGACTTAATCGCAGTGGCGATACCGGCAATCAGCCCGCCGCCGCCCACGGGAACGATGACGTTATCGACATCGTAGAGATCTTCAAGGATTTCCAGACCGATGGTGCCCTGTCCGGCAATGATTTTCACATCATCATAAGGAGGAATAAATATACGGCCTTCGTTGGCGACAATTTCATCCACCCTGGTCATGGTGTCATTAAAGTTGTCACCGTAGATGACCACTTCAGCGGAGTAATCCCGCGTCGCCGCCTCTTTGGATTTGGGTGCACCTTTAGGCATCACGACTTTACCGTCAATATTCAGCATGGCGCACGACAGTGAAACGCCCTGTGCATGGTTACCGGCTGAGCAGGCGACAACGCCCTGACGTTTTTCTTCTTCTGTCAGCGAACTCATTTTATTGAACGCGCCACGGATTTTAAATGAGCCCGTTCGCTGCATGTTTTCAAATTTAAGGAATATTTCCCCGCCGCAGCGTTCGCTAAGATAGTTTGAACGTGGCATGCCGGTTTTATACACTTTTCCAGTTAGCCTTTCTTTAGCGGCATAAATTTCATCCAGGGTGACGGGAACATTATCATTGTTATTCATATAAACTCCTTTTTCAGGCAAAACGTATCCAGCACAATTCCCCGAAGAGAAATGCAATCGTAAAATCAGGAAGTGCAACGCGCTTAACGCTTTCGCTTCACAACGTGCTTTATCAGCAGGCGTTTATGCAGTTGATTTAACAAGGAATGGGCAGCGGCAGGATATGAAAAGGCGGGCGATAACACCGCGTCTGACGCAGAAGAACACGGATGACGAACAGAAGAGGCAGAAGAGGCAGAAGAGGCAGAAGAGGCAGAAGATGGTTTTACAAAAGAGGCAGCATTAAAGCGAGGATTCCACAACGGGTTGGCAATACTGTCTGGCGTTGACTGATAAAATGTTAACCAACACGTTCGTGGTTGCGTATATCTATACATAATGACTTTCCTTTACATCCTTTTTATCCGCTACGAATCTTAATGATCAATAAAAAAAAGGTTGTGCTGTTTCTCACAATTGTCACTGAGATATGAGATTCCGCGAAAAATCATGATAATGATCAATATTGGCTGAAAGGCTATTCAAATATTAAACACGGCCAAACTGCGCAATAAAAATACTATATACACAACGTTTTAAGGTACTGCTTAAAATAAATGCAGTGCAACCTAAAAGCCTCTTTTTTGAGTAAGTCTTAACCATAGAAATAAAAATGAATGTCGCCTTTCCTGGTGGATTTTTCATCTCATACTGAAACGCATCATTAAGACTGGCTCGCGCATACTATTCGCACATGTCCCTTCCTGTGATTTATCCGCTGCCGAAGGGATCGTTGCTGGCAGCCAGGAGCTGTCAGGACAGATAGAGTGATGGCAGAGAGACAAGCAGACAGGCAGGCAAACAGGCAGACAGGCAGACAGGCAAACAGGCAGACAGGCAGACAGGCAGACAGGCAGACAGGCAGACAGGCAGACAGGCAGACAGGCAAACAGGCAAACAGGCAAACAGGCAAACAGCAAACAGCAAACAGCAAACAGGCAAACAGCAAACAGCAAACAGCAAACAGCAAACAGCAAAATACAGTCATAAATGATAAGGGGGAAGCACAACGCATTACAGCAGAGTGATACGTCCCCTGCGCTGACAGATCTCAAAACGTCCATTCTCTTCCCACCCCGTTAAAACCCCTCTCCGTTGTCGGAGGCAGGTTACTGTGTATAAAAAAAGGGGCCCGCATCGGCATCAACAAGGCTTTCATAACGTCATTGCTTCTCGCCCCTCGCCCTGTCAGGGCAAAGTGCACATTTATCATACAGAGTAACGATGACAAGAATAAAAGGAACACACGTCATCATAAAGAGAGCAAAGGGTTATATCGCATAAGATGCTATTAGATTGTTGCGCTTTCTTATAAATCATCGCAACTCAATGTGAATGAAAAGATAATACTGAGAGAAAAGATGCCTGACGCTTAGAGGATGATTAAAAAACACCGTCAGTAAATAATGTTTTTTTCCATTGATAAATTCATATTGATAGGTAAAACAGGCATAAAGCTGACTTTAACATTTCCAGGAGTTTTCTACGAAACCAACATATATTCTGATCAAGTTAGAATAATATTTATCAGCATCAACCTTTATTTTAAAAAATACCGAACATAAGCAATAGATTATCTTCAAAAATCACAAAATGACAATATTATAGACCAGTGTTCATTTAAATCGCAGTCATATATCCGTAACTCATTGTGAATATAAGTTTTTGATTAAACTGTAAATTATTTTTATTCAATGAAATCAATATGATGAAAACAATAAAAACATAAAGTTAACTAACAAAGGTTATTTATTAAATAAGCTAATTTATATTCTCTTAAAACAAAAAACAAAGACAGGCTAAATTTCATTTGTTAGAAAAAAAGAGAAAAACCTGAGTGTGGACAATAAAAAAAACCAACTTAGAATGATGAAAAAAAAGTGATGAGGCACTATTTACACAGTCAGTAAAACACTCAAACAAGAGATAATGTCATCAAGGTAATGAATGAAAACGTATTTTATTTCCGATGACAGCTATTTTCTCATCGGCCTGGAAACAAGCTTATGTGGGTTACATTGTGATAAAGCATTCATTAACACAAACAGGTTTACAACGTTCCATCCTGATAAAAACGATCTTCTCATCGTATCGATCCAGGATCATATTAAACGTAGAAACTATCTTTCAAACCAGAAGGCGCATGGACCCAGAGTTATTATTATTGCTGATTTTTTGGTTTGCCACGATACGCAGGAAAAATATCCGCGAATTGTTTCAAAAAAGATCACAAAAGAGGATCTTATTGACGTTCTGCAGAACGTAAAAGAAAGCGACGTGATAAAAAGATACACCTCAAAGATTGAATACCAGATCATTTATATGATTTGCAAGGGTAAAGGAATGCGTGAAATTGCAATGAAATATAATCTTTCTTTGAAATATCTTTATGGACTTAAAAGGAAAATACTAAAAGAACATGGATTAGATAACTGCAATGTGAATGGATTGCTCATTTGCAGAGATATTCTTTCGGGTCACTAGGCATATGCCTTTCAGCATCAACTGCTCCCGTCATGATAAAAAGCAGAAGAATGGCAATAAGGAAAAGGAGGCAATTAGCAATATTTTAAAATTTCATTAGTTAGTTACATTCTGTCAAAGTTCATTATATAAAAGGAATTCTTAAATGAAAAACAAGTTACTTATCAGTTCTGTTGCCATGTTATTTATGGGCGTAAATACCCTGGGCCATGCCGCAACAGTCAATGGTGGCACCGTTAATTTTCTAGGTGAAGTCGTTAATACAGCCTGTGTCGTTTCCAGTGATACTGCCTACCAAACCGTACAACTCGGTCAGGTCAAAGCCAGCACCTTTGGTGATACCGCAGGAACGAAGGCGCAAAATCCTAAAGCCTTTAAAATTATTTTAGAGCAGTGTGATGGCACGTCGAGCACAGCAGCGGTGACGTTTGACGGCGTAAAAGATGCAACCCAAAATGCACTTCAGTCAACCGGAACCGCGGCAGGGGTTGGCGTCTATCTTGTTGATAATAACAATGCCGAGATCACCCTCGGTACGGCTACGCCAGCAGAAGCACTGTCCGGCAGTACCAATATCTATACCTTTAAAGCAGACATGATATCGGTTTCAGACACGGTCACCGTGGGTTCCGTCGACAGCTCTGCCAATTTTACTATCACTTATGCCTGATAACACTGGCAGGGGAAACCCTGCCATTATTCTCTTCAAGTAAGGGTAAACATGTACATCATCAGATTTGTACTTTATATGGCCTTGTTATGCGCCAGTCTGAGCGTTAATGCAGGCGGTATTGGTGTAGGCGCTACCCGCGTTATTTATAATGAAAATGCTAAACAAGCATCGCTTTCTGTCACCAATACGGATACAGCCGCAGTCTATTTAATTCAGTCATGGGTTGAAGATGACGCCAGCAATAAAAGCAATGATTTTGTTCTTACACCACCGCTATTCATTATTCAGCCCAATAAAGAAAACCTGTTACGCATCATTTTTTCTGGCGAGAAGCGCCCGTCCGATCGTGAAACCTTATACTGGCTTAATGTCAAAGCGATACCATCGCAAAATAATAACACCGAACCTGATAGCAGCAGCCTACAGTTTGCCATCGTCAGTCGGCTAAAACTATTTTATCGCCCCAACAATCTTCCATTAAGTAGCAGCGAAGCCATTAAAAAACTGCAAACCACCCGACAAGACAGCCTGGTCACCTTTAATAACCCAACGCCTTATTATATCAATGTCGCCAATATAAAGAGCAAAAATCAATTTCTTGAAACAAGAAGCATCACACTTGCGCCTTTTGGTAAGACAAGCATTGATATTGCTCCGGCAAAGGAGATGACTTATCAGGTTATTAACGATTACGGCGGTATGGAGCCTGTCGTGCATGTCAGATAAATTGAAAACCGGAGATTAAGATGAAATGTTATGGAAAACTGGCATTGATTGTTCTGATACATTTCCCCTTTCAGGCCACCGCCAACTATAAATTTAATCCTGGGCTGATTGATTCAACAGTCTCATCTGTAGCCGATCTGGAAAACTTTCAAAATGGCAATGTTATCGCGCCCGGTATTTATTTAGTTGATATCTATCTGAACAGCGATTATGCCACTTCGGCGGAAATAAAGTTTATTGAGAAAGGTAAGAACATTGTTCCATGTTTCGATGAGAAAATCCTGGTCGCTGTCGGGATTAATACCCGTGACATAACTAAACCCGGCGCCTGTATTTTCATAGAAGATGACATACCAGGTTCTCATGTTAATTTTGTGCCAGAGAAGCTAAAAGTTGAGATTAGCGCGCCACAATCCGTGCTTTTCAATACCGCGCGAGGGCACATACCCAAAACGCGGTGGGATCACGGTATCCCAGCGTTACTGCTTAACTATCGATACAGCGGCTCAACCGGCAAGGTCAATCACTATGACGCGGAAAATCATTTTCTGGCCCTGGATAGCGGTGCCAACCTCGGTGCCTGGCGCTTAAGAAATAATTCAACCTGGACGTTTAATGAAACCCACGATTCGCGTAACAGCGAATGGAAAAACATCCGCACTTACTTACAACGTCCGCTGTTAGACTTCGACAGCATCATAACAATAGGTGAATACAGCACGTCCAATGCGATCTATGACACCTTCAATTTCAGAGGTCTGCAAATTTCGTCGGATGAGGCGATGCTGCCTGACAGCCGTCGAGGCTTTGCACCCGTGGTCAGAGGCATAGCGAAAACCAATGCCAGAGTGACGGTGAAACAAAATAACTATGTTGTTTATGAAACCTACGTTCCTCCAGGGCCCTTTGAATTAACCGATCTCTACGCCACGGGAAGCAGCGGCGATCTGACGGTCAACATTACAGAAAGTGATGGGCAAGTTCAGTCTTACACCATGCCTTACTCTTCTCTGCCGGTATTACAACGAGAAGGTAGCATCAAATACAGTCTGACCTCCGGGAAATACCGTGGTCTGACAATGCAAGATTCACCGGAGTTTTTTCAGGCCACGCTTATTGCAGGTTTACCCTATGGAATGTCTTTCTATGGCGGTGGTCAGTTAAGCGATAATTATAAAGCTTGGTCATTGGGCTTAGGCATGAACCTGGGCTTTATGGGCGCAATTTCGGTTGATGCAACCCATGCCCAGAGTACGTTAGCCGATAAAAGTCAGCATGCCGGAAACGCCTATAAGTTTCAGTATGCGAAATCGCTGAACACCTCTGGCACAACGTTCCAATTATTAAGCTATCGCTTTACCACTGACGGATTTTATAATTTTAGTGATACCACATGGAAAAAAATTGACGGTCGTGGTTTCAATACAGATGGCTCGTTGAATCTTGATACAACTTATAACCTACGCTTTGCCCGTAAAGGTCAACTTCAGGCCAGTTTATCTCAGGATCTGGGTGAATTCGGTTCTGTCTATCTCACCGGTTTAGAACAAACTTACTGGAACATGGGAAAGAAAAACACGACGTTACAGGCCGGTTTTAATACCACACTTTACGACATTACCGCAGGACTGGCTTTGAGCTATAACCGTAATCCGTGGCAAATGGAAACGGATAAACGCCTATCTTTATTATTTTCTTTGCCGCTGGATAAATTTACCCGGAATTCCGCCCCTCACACTGCACGCCGGGCCTGGGCAACGGCTGGAACACACTATGATGCGAAAGGGAATTATACCCATTCGACGGGAATTAACGGGGTTGCGCTGGAAAACAGAAACCTCAGTTATAATCTTCAACAATCTTACAGCAATAATGGCCAGGCCTACGGCGGGAGTGCCGGGCTGACCTACAACGGAGCCTATAACGCCGTCACATCAAATTACAGTTACAGTAAACACTATCGTCAGGCGAGTATTGGGATTGATGGCGGTGTCATTATTCACCAGGAGGGAATAACCTTTGGTCAGGCGCTGGGGGACACCAATATACTTGTCGATGCAGCAGGTGCCTCAGGATTATCCGTTGAAAACAGAACGGGCGTTAAAACCGACTGGCGCGGATATACCTATCTTCCTTACGCCACCGCATACAGAAATAACCGCATTGCGCTCGACCAGTCAACACTGCCGCCAGATATCACACTGGAGGAAGCGGTTAAAAATACGGTGCCGACTCAGGGTGCGCTGACGCGCGCTAAATATGATGTCAGGAAAGGGCTTCAGGCGTTATTTACGCTGACGCAAAATGGTAAAGCCCTGCCGTTGGGTACCCTTGTGACAGTAAAAGACCCTGCGATTAGCAGCATTGTCGGCGACAACGGCAACGTCTTCCTTTCAGGTATACCGGAAAGTGGAACGCTCACGGCAAGCTGGGGAAGCCGTCAGGATCAACGCTGCAATCTGCGCTTCGATCTTTCCAACATCACATCAAACGGCATTATTATCAAAAAACATCTGAGGTGCGAATGATCAGAATTTTACTTCTTCTCCCCTTACTCTGTTGTTATTCATCCACACATGCCTACGATATTGTCCTTCAGATAAATGGCATTATTTCAGAAAATGGTTGTGTGGTGGACAGCAACGCCAGAGAGTTGTCGGTTGACATGGGTACGGTGGCAAGTCGTGATTTTACTGCGGGCCAGTTAACGTCAGAACTGGTGCCTTTCAGTATTTATTTACGTAACTGCTCGTCGTTGGCCTCTGGCGTTAAAGTCACTTTCGAGGGCACGCCCGATCTGGCAGACAGTTCGTTGCTGAGGCTCACTGAAATGAATGAATCAGCCAGTGGCATCGGCATTGAAATTCTGGATAAAGAGAAAAACCCGATCCCGTTAAATTTCGCTTCAGCACATTATTCGCTGACACCCAATTCAGACGCAGAGCTGAAGTTTTACTCTCGATATAAATCAACCGCAGCGGTTAAGCCCGGCATGGCTAATGCCACCGCAACTTTTAACCTTGAATACGATTAAACGTGTTAATAAAGCAGGTTTCTATGAATAAGTTGATCATCCTGATTTTTATTATTCTGGTTAGCGCTCACCCGTCGGTTTACGCCTATGAGACAGACAGTTCCTGTGAGATAACCGTACCCGCCATTTCAGTCAATATGAGTAATCAAGCACCTTCTTCGGCAGGCGTTGATTTAAGCGGCTGGAATACAAACGCATGTGGGCAAACACATCGGGTAGGCACATGGCAATATGGCTGGTATGACACCAGCAATCTTTCCCCCACCGGTATCAGCTACAATGATGGCTCGGGTAATCATTCAATATACAGAACAGGCATCACCGGCATTGGGGTCGTATTAAAAGCCAGAATGGTACCTAATACGATTTCTGGCGCATCCAGTCTCGGCATGTTACCCATTGGCTCTGCGGAAACCAAACTCACTTCTACATCGCTTTTGGGTATTTCCAATGTCCAGACCACCTTGCAATACAAATTTGTCACGACAGGCGAAATCATTTCCCCCAACGTTTACAGCATCACGTTTAGCGCTGGCAGAGCACAAATGAGAGACTTACTCAGCGCTACTTATCCCGTGCTGGTGAATGCCAATATCAGCTCACTGGCCGTGAATAACAAAGGCTGTGACATTATGACGCGCAGCCTTGTCGCGAATATGGGCGCCGTGGGAACGCAGCAACTGCCTAATATTAACAGCGTATATGCTGGTGAACCGGTAACCATTAATTTGCAGTGCGATGATAATGTTATCGTTGAGGCTATTTTCAGTGACTTAACGAATCCGGCAAATACGACCACCACCCTGAACTTAACCGGTGAATCAGATGCGCAAGGCGTGGGGGTTGAGCTTTTACTCAATAGCAGTACGACACCGGTTCAGCTCAGCTATCCGGCAAGGTATGGCGGTGCGCCGGGCAGAAACCTGATCAAAACCGCATCGGAGGCCAGTAATCTCTCTTTCCAGGTGACACCACGCTATATCAGAACCGGAGACCTGACACCCGGCGTAGCCAATGCCACCGCAGCGTTGACGTTTGTTTATAATTAATTAGAAAACCAGCACCAGGGATCATAACAGGCAGCCCAACCTGAGGTTGGGCTGCCTTTGCTTTATTTCGTTTCACACGCCGTTGGCCAAGGCTTTGCCGGCGAGTTGAACGGATGGTACTGGTAGCACCAGGTTTCCGACACCACGTTGCCCTGTGCTTTCAGATAAAGCTTAAGCTCTACCGGATCACCGTCCCCCGCCACCAAATCAAACTGTGCCAGCCAGTTGCCTGAATCGTCCGGCAATTTAGACACGAGCACGTTGTCAAACGTGCCACGCGACGCAGAAAGGACGGCTTCTGGCGACACGCCTGACGGCAGATGGTTGAGCACATCGCCACGGAACTCGACGGCAAACTTACGGCTGTCGTGCGGACGGTCGGAACCCGGCACACCGCCCCTGCCCAGTCGGGTCGCACCACAACGCGCCAGGGTGGAAGGATAAGGCTCATCGGCCAGCCAGTGCAGTCGATAATGGAAGTGATGCTGTTCGCCCGCTTTAGCCGGAGATTCTGGCACCCACATGGCCACGATGTTGTCATAGATTTCATCGTCAGTCGGGATTTCCACCAGCAGCACCGAGCCTTTGCCCCATTTGCCGATGGGCTCCACCCAGAGATCGGGCCGCCGCTCATAGTGAGCCGCATCAAGGTAGCTGTCGAACGCTCTGTCCTTCTGGAGCAAACCAAATCCTCGCGGATTCTCGTCGTTAAAGCTCGACGTCACCACGCGTAAAGGATTGTTGAGTGGTCGCCAGATATGTTCGCCGCTGCCGGTCCACATCGCCAGGCCGTCTGAATCGTGCACTTCCGGACGCCAGTCTGTGCCTGCGCCTTTGACCGTTTTTGAAAACCAGTACATTGAGGTCAGAGGGGCGATCCCGAAACGCTGAACGTCTTTACGCAGGAACAACGTACATTCGACATCCTGCACCACGCCTTTGCTGCGGTGCAGGATAAATTTATAGGCTCCGGTGATGCTCGGCCCGTTGAGCAGCGCATAGACGGTCAGGTTTTTGCTGTCATCTTTAGGCGCTTCAAACCAGAAATCCGTAAAGTCAGGAAACTCTTCATCCATGCCGGGCTGAACGGTATTCAGGGCGATGCCACGCGCGGATAATCCAAACTGGCCCAGTTCGCCGATGGCGCGGAAATAGGAAGCCCCCATAAAGGATATCCAGTCGTTTTGTGGATTCGTTTTTAACGTATCCTGACTGGCCAGCACCCGAAATCCTGAAAACACGTTACCTTTAAGCGGAGGCAGCTTGACGGTTTTGTCCGTGGTGGTGAAGTAATCAATATTTTGTATGATTTCGCGCGCGGCGTTATTTTCAACAACGTGCATTTTCACCGGCATACGGTGTAAACCGTTGACCATAAAAAAGGTAACAGGAAACCGTCCGGCGTTTTTAAACAGCGCATAGTCCGGTTTGTAGACCGTTTTCATGTAGGCGTCATAGGTTATGTTGGATAACAATGACGGGTCGAATTCAGTGGGCTTTTCGTAAGGTTTAGCCGCCAGCGCTTTGGCCTGGGCAATTAAGGTTTCAAAGTTAAATGCTTTGCTATCACCCATTTTGAGAACACCTGCTGCGATAGCGCCAGGGGAAATGCCTAATGCAGATAAGGCAGCAAAAGCCCCGGAATAAGTCAGTAAAGTCCTTCTTGTAACCATGATCCACCTGTTTTTTTAATACTCATTCAATGAATTCGCGCCATGTGCGGCAAAATGGTGAGCTGATTGCTGCCGGTAAGCCGCCTTCAACTATAGCTGAGAGAAACCTTTGCCTCTCAAACAGATGACAGGCTATCACGTCAACATGTGGGATGAGCGTATAGCGCGGCAGCAATTAATTGCATGGGATTTGCCTGAGAAGTGAAAGCATTCAGCGAAAGGGCCTTTGTCTTCTTAACGTGATGAACAGGTATTTATCAGGTTAAGGTGCCGCAACGCAAAACCCCCGCTTGCGCGGAATTTGCATTAAGAACGCAAAACTGACCGGTAAGCCGCGTACTTTTATGAACAGCGTCGTGTACAGTCATTCATCGCCTTCTCGCCCCGCCCCACAAAGCAAAAACCCCGCTTGCGTGAGGTTTGCATTAAGACGGCGGAACTGACCGGTAAGCCGCGTGCTTTTATGAACAGCGTCGTGGACAGTCATTCATCGCCTTCTCGTCCCGCCCCACAAAGCAAAAACCCCGCTTGCGCGGGGTTTGCATTAAGACGGCGGAACTGACCGGTAAGCCGCGTACTTTTATGAACAGCGTCGTGGACAGTCATTCATCGCCTTCTGCACCACCCCACAAAGCAAAAACCCCGCCTGCGTGAGGTTTGCATTAAGACGGCGGAACTGACCGGTAAGCCGCGTACTTTTATGAACAGCGTCGTGGACAGTCATTCATCGCCTTTCTGCACTGCACCACACCACCCCACAAAGCAAAAACCCCGCTTGCGCGGGGTTTGCATTAAGAAGTCGAAACTGACCGATAAGCCGGGTTCTGTCGTGGACAGTCATTCATCTAGGCCAGCAATCGCTCACTGGCTCAAGCAGCCTACCCGGGTTCAGTACGGGCCGTACCATGTGAACCCCTATTTGGCCTTGCTCCGGGTGGAGTTTACCGTGCCACGGACTGTTACCAGCCGCGCGGTGCGCTCTTACCGCACCCTTTCACCCTTACCTGATCCCATTACTGGGCCATCGGCGGTTTGCTCTCTGTTGCACTGGTCGTGGGTTTCCCCCCCAGGCGTTACCTGGCACCCTGCCCTATGGAGCCCGGACTTTCCTCCCCTTCGCCCGTCTCCTTCAGAGAAGGACGACGACGAAGCGGCGACTGTCTGGTCAGCTTCGGCGCGCATTATAGAGGGTTTAGCTCGCGCTGTCACGCCCGGCGCGCAGGCAACGCGTCAGGCTTATGCCTGTTGCTCCAGCGCGTATTTATAGAGCGCATTCTTTTTCACCCCGTGGATCTCCGCCGTCAGCGCTGCCGCCTTTTTCAACGGCAGTTCCTGCTGTAACAGCGCCAGCGTGCGCAGGGCTTCCGCGGGAAGCGCCTCTTCGTCGGGATGATGGCCTTCAACAATCAGCACCATCTCACCTTTACGGCGATTTTCATCCTCTTTCACCCAGACCAGGAGCTCACCCACCGGGGCGCCATTCAGGTTTTCCCAGGTTTTCGTCAACTCACGCGCCAGCACCACATAGCGGTCGGCACCCAGTTCCGTCACCATGTCCTGCAGGCTGTCCAGCAAACGGTGCGTGGACTCATAAAAAATCAGGGTGCGCGGCTCCTCAGCCAGCGCCCGCAGGGCATCACAACGCGCCTTGGTTTTGGCGGGCAGAAACCCTTCGTAACAGAAACGATCAGACGGCAATCCCGCTGCGCTTAATGCTGTTATCGCTGCACAGGCACCAGGTAAAGGAACGATGCGAATCCCGGCCTCACGGCAACGGCGGACAAGGTGATAACCCGGATCGTTGATTAACGGCGTGCCAGCATCCGAAACCAGAGCTATGCTTTCTCCCTGTTGCAGCCTGGTTAGCAAGATTTCTGCTTTCTGCTGTTCGTTGTGGTCATGAAGTGCGAAGAGTCGCGCATTGATGGCGAAATGTTGTAGCAACAGTCCGGTATGACGTGTATCTTCCGCTGCGACCAGATCGACGCTGGAAAGTACCGCTAGCGCCCGCTGGGTAATGTCAGCCAAATTACCTATTGGGGTTGGCACGATGTAGAGCGTGCTGGCGGAAATGTCTGCCCGATCGAGTTGTTTCATTGTTTCATCCGAATTGCCGATTTAATATTGAGCATCTTGAAAAAAACATCACTGGATACAGTATGCTTCCTTCAAAAATCGTTCGTCATAAAGCAGGACGCTTTGTGCCTGTCCTTCTTGCTGGTCTGATTTTAGCCGCGTGTAGCGGCCAGGGCCCCAAAAGCCAGTCCGTAGATATTCAGGGACCCGTTACCAATAATTCTGCCTACTATCTGCAGCAGGTGCAGCAAAGCAGCGATGATAGCAAGACCGACTGGCAATTACTCGCAATCCGCGCCCTGCTGAAAGAAGGAAAATATCCTCAGGCTGCGCAGGCCATCGATGAACTGCCTGCTCAGCTTTCCGATAAACAGCAGCAAGAATTACTGCTGTTGAAGGCCCAGTCGCAGATTGGACAGCAAAAGATTGCCGATGCTCAACAGGTCCTGAGTCAGGTGAAAACCAGTGAGCTGTCTCAGGATCAACTGGCCCGCTACTTCGGTTTACAGATTGCCAGTGCGCAGGGTAAAACATCCCTGGCCCTGCTTCGCGCCTATATTGCGCAGGAGCCATTGCTGAAAGGTGATGACCGCCAAAAGAATATTGATGCAACCTGGCAGGCGCTGACCCAACTGTCGCAGCAGGATATGAATTCGCTGGTGATTAATGCCGATGAAAACATTCTGCAGGGCTGGCTGGATCTGCTGACGACCTGGCATGCTAATGCCCAGGATGCCACTATGCTGAAGTCAGCTATCAAAGACTGGCAGACGCGCTATCCGGATAACCCTGCGGCAAAAACCCTACCGACCCAACTGAGCCAGGCGCAGAACTTCACCAAAGCCTCGACCAGCACCATCGCGCTGCTGCTGCCCTTGAACGGTCAGGCGCAAATGTTCGCCAGTGCTATCCAGAAAGGGTTCAACGACGCGAAAAACGGTACCCTTGCGACCGCCCCGCAGGCGACGCCGGGCAGTGCACAAGATCCTATCGCGATGAATCAGCAGCAGCCTGCTGGTGCGAACGCGGTCGTCAGCCCGTCAGCAAATCCTGCGGCAACGCAGCAGGCCAGCAACGGGCAGCAACCGGCCACGACGCAGCAGCAGCCCCAACAGCAGCAACAGCCCGCTGCCGAACCGGCCAGCAATGCCCAGGTGAAGGTTTATGACACCAGCAGCCAGCCTGTCGCGCAGGTGATGCAGCAGGCCCAGCAGGACGGTGCCACACTGGTCGTCGGACCGCTGCTGAAAAACAATGTTGAATCCGTCGCGAACAGCCAGACACCGCTGAACATACTGGCCCTGAACGAGCCAGAGCACATCCAGAACCACCCCAATATGTGCTATTTTGCGCTGTCGCCTGAAGATGAAGCGCGCGATGCCGCGCACCACATCTGGGATCAGGGTAAACGTCAGCCGCTGCTGTTAGTTCCGCGTAATGGTCTGGGTGATCGTGTGACGGCAGCCTTTACGAAAGAGTGGCAGTCGCTGGGTGGCAGCACCGTGCTTCAGCAGCGCTTTGGTTCTGTTTCAGAGCTCAAGCAAGGCATTAACAGCGGTGCCGGTATCAGCATGAGCGGTACGCCGGTTGTCATGCCATCGTCTTCTCAGCCGCAAAGCGTATCCATTGCTGGACTGAATATTCCGGCACCTCAAACCACTGCTCCGGCAGCCAGCAGTGGCGGTGCGATAGACGCCGCCTACATCGTCTCGACTCAGGATGAACTGCAGCTGATTAAACCGATGATCAGCATGCGTACCGGTAGCCGCAGTAACGTTGCGCTCTATGCCAGTTCGCGCAGCGCGCAGGCGGGAGCAGGCCCGGATTTCCGACTGGAAATGGAAGGACTGCAGTTCAGTGATATTCCTCTGCTGTCCGGCGCTAACCCGGCGTTGATGCAGCAGGCCGCAAAATCGTTTAATAACGACTATTCGCTGGTGCGCCTGTACGCAATGGGGATTGATGCCTGGACGCTGGCTAACCACTTCAACCAGATGCGTCAGGTACCGGGCTTCTCGCTCGACGGCAATACCGGTAAGCTGAGCGCCACCACTGATTGTGTGATCAACAGGAAGTTGACATGGAACCAGTATCGCCAGGGCAATATCGTACCGGCCAGCTAAACCGCCGCCGTACGGGTGCCGAGCATGAACAACTCGCCCGCCGCTATCTTGAGCGGGCGGGGTTAACATGGGTCGCCAGCAATGTTTACTATCGCGCAGGTGAACTTGACCTGATAATGCGAGACAGACAATGTTGGGTGTTTGTCGAAGTGCGTTACCGACGTAACGCCCGATTCGGCGGCAGTCTGGCCAGCATTACCCGACAGAAACAACACAAGCTGCTGCGTGCCGCCTCTCTGTGGCTGGCGCAACGCGGCGGCAGTTTTGAAACAGTGAATTGCCGTTTCGACATCATTGCCATTACCGGCACGGCGCTTGAATGGTTGCCGAATGCCTTTAATGCAGACGTTTAGAACCAGGTGGTCGTGTGCAGGAAAGAATTAAAGCGTGTTTTACCGAAAGTATTCAAACTCAAATCGCAGCTGCAGAGGCGTTACCCGATGCCATTTCGCGGGCAGCGATGACGATGGTGCAGTCACTTCTTAACGGTAACAAGATACTGAGCTGTGGTAATGGCGCGTCGTCAGCGAATGCTCAGCACTTTGCCGCCAGCATGATCAACCGCTTTGAAACCGAACGCCCCAGCCTGCCCGCACTGGCATTAAGTGCGGACAACGTGATGCTGACGGCAATCAGTAACGATCGCCTGCATGACGAGATCTATGCCAAACAGGTGCGTGCGCTGGGACAAACCGGCGACGTGCTGCTGGCCATCTCTACCCGAGGAAATACACGGGACATCGTGAAGGCGGTTGAAGCCGCCGTCACGCGCGATATGACTATCGTTGCGCTTACCGGTTATGATGGGGGCGAATTAGCCGGATTGCTGGGACCGCAGGATGTGGAAATTCGTATTCCTTCACATCGCAGTGCTCGCATTCAGGAGATGCATATGTTAACACTCAACTGTTTGTGCGATCTGATTGATAACACCTTGTTTCCCCACCAGGAATGACGGAAGGAGCACCAATGAAAGCATTGAACGCTGTAGCCATTGTTTTAACCGCCATGCTGCTGCAAGGCTGCGTCGCGGTAGTTGCTGGTAGCGCCGCTGTTGCGACCAAAACCGCCACCGATCCCCGCTCTGTCGGGACGCAGGTTGATGATGGCACGCTGGAATTACGCGTCAGCAACGCGCTGGCAAAAGATCAGCAAATCAAAACCGATGCCCGCGTCATTGCCACCGCCTATCAGGGCAAAGTGCTGTTAACCGGCCAGGCACCCAGTCAGGACATTGCCAACCGCGCGAAACAGATCACCATGGGCGTTGACGGCGCAACCGAAGTGTATAACGAAATTCGGATTGGGCCGAAAGTCAGCCTTGGCACCTCATCGTCTGACACCTGGATCACCACCAAGATCCGTTCGCAGCTGCTGGGCAGCGATCAGGTGAAATCGTCAAGTGTGAAAGTCACCACGGAAAACGGTGAAGTGTTCCTGTTAGGCCTGGTGACGCCAGACGAAGCCAAAGCCGCCGCAGATATTGCCAGCCGGGTCAGCGGCGTGAAACACGTCACTACCGCCTTCACGATGGTGAAATAACGCTGCGTTAGCCGCTGTCCAGACCTGCTGCTGCCGCACACAGAAAAGCCGCACCCTTTCGGGTTGCGGCTTTTTTTATATGGCAAACAAACGTTAACCGGCTCGCCGTGCGGCTGAACACTGCGCTCAACCAGCGGTGTTATCCGCTGCCATCACCCGAGAAACATCAGACCGGGATATCAATCACCAGCGCGCGGGTCGGCGTTATTGCCGACAGCCACAGCTGCTGCTCTTCCTGCAAAAATGCGCCATCGCCACAGCCCAACTGTTCATGGTGCGCAGCACCCGCTGAGGCCTCTAACGCGCCGTGGATGGATTGCAGATAGGCGCGCGCGCCCTGAAGCGGCACCAGGTGTTGTTCCCCTGCTGCCAGCTCAAGCTGATGAATCCAGACCTGCTGTCGCAGCTGAAGGCTGTTGTCGCTGCCATCGGGGGAAGCCAGCAACTGTGAACGCGTTCCGCCAGACAGGGTGATTTTCTGCATACGCGGGTTTTCACGTTCCGGGCAGGCTGCCAGCCAGAGCTGCATGCGCGTTAACGGGCGATCTTTACTCGGGTTAAGTTCGCTATAGCTCACGCCAGGCTGCGCGGAGAGGAGCAGCGCCTCACCTTCACTCACGGTGATGTGATTGCCTTCGCTGTCACGGTATTCCGCCTCTCCCTGCAAAACGATGTTCAGCACATCCACCTGAGGATAGGTGCGCGGCTGAAAAGCCGCGCCAGGTGCCAGAACTTCCTGATTTAAAACGCGTAAGGAGGCATAACCCATCAATTTGGGGTCGAAATAGTGGCCAAAAGAGAAACTGTAGCGCGCCTGTAACCAACCGTAATCGGCCTGACCACAAGCGGATGCACTGCGTGTCGTAATCATTCTTTACCTCCTGCATCCGTCGGCAAGGATCGACGACGGGTATGATTCCTTTATGGTAAAAGTCTGGACGCCGGATTGTTAGCCAGTTAATCTGCCCGGCATATTCAAATTTCCTGACAGAGAACCGGGATGGCTAAAGATCGTGCGTTAACCCTCGAAGCATTGCGTGTGATGGATGCTATCGATCGCCGTGGCAGCTTTGCCGCCGCCGCCGATGAGTTAGGGCGCGTGCCCTCGGCGCTCAGCTACACCATGCAGAAACTGGAAGAAGAGCTGGATGTGGTCCTGTTTGACCGCTCAGGCCACCGTACCAAGTTCACCAATGTAGGAAGAATGCTGCTTGAGCGCGGTCGGGTTTTGCTGGAAGCCGCCGATAAACTCACTACCGATGCCGAGGCGCTGGCGCGCGGTTGGGAAACCCAGCTGACCATCGTCACGGAAGCATTAATCCCTACCGATGCGCTGTTTCCGTTAGTCACTAAGCTGGCTGACAAGGCCAACACGCAGATTTCCATCATGACAGAAGTCCTGGCGGGGGCATGGGAAAGGCTGGAACAGGGGCGGGCCGATATCGTGATTGCACCGGATATGCATTTCCGCGCCTCTACCGAGATTAACACCCGCAAACTTTACAGCATCATCAGCGTTTACGTTGCCAGCCCGGACCATCCGATCCACGACGAACCTGAACCGCTTTCAGAAGTCACGCGGGTGAAATATCGCGGTATTGCCGTGGCGGATACGGCCCGTGAGCGCCCGGTTCTGACCGTGCAACTGCTGGATAAGCAACAGCGCCTGACCGTCAGTACGATGGATGATAAACGTCGCGCGCTTCTGGCTGGTTTGGGCGTGGCAACCATGCCTTATAACATGGTGGAACAGGACATTGCAGAGGGACGCTTGCGGGTGGTCAGCCCGGAGTATTCCCGCGAGGTCGATATCATCATGGCATGGCGGCGTGACAGCATGGGGGAAGCAAAAGCCTGGTGCCTGCGCGAAATCCCCCGCCTGCTGGCAAAGAAAAATTAACCTGACGAGAACGATCCCCTGATGTTTACAGTCGACTCAGGCAGTCCAGCGCGACGGTTTTAAAACAGGCAAAGTCGCTGCTGTCACGTAAACGCGTCATGGCCCGCTCGCGCATAAACGTCACAAACAGGTCGTAGATAGCCATCGCTTCTTCATACTCGTTTTTGCTGATCGCCAGCAGGAATATCACGTAAGCCGTATCGTCTCCCCAGGGA
This sequence comes from Pantoea sp. SJZ147, assembly GCF_007828605.1. Classification (NCBI taxonomy): domain Bacteria; kingdom Pseudomonadati; phylum Pseudomonadota; class Gammaproteobacteria; order Enterobacterales; family Erwiniaceae; genus Pantoea; species Pantoea sp. SJZ147. Next base: position 109,979 of record NZ_VIVB01000013.1, on the reverse strand, counting down.
ATACCTTGCGGGGCCAGAACGGTATAGACGACCGTTTTTTTCGCCATCAGGCCCAGCGAGTGCGGTAGCGCGATGCCCTCACCCAACATGGTGCTGACAATGGCTTCACGCTCCTCGACGGAGGCATAAAACGCGTCGTCCACCACGCCTTCCGCTTCCAGCTGATGGCACAATAACCGGAACAGCGCAGACTGAGTCATCGGCTCGTCGATAATCCTGAAATGACGGGCATCAAAAAATTTCTCCAACATATAGGGTCGGGTGCGATCGACCAGCACCAGCTTACCTATCTGCTCCAGCTGAAATTCCGTGGGGAAAGGCGCCACCACGACAACCGGTTTCTCTTTTTCACTCAGCCGCGTGGTGGAAATCACAAAATCTTCTTCGATGCGCTGACGGGCTTCATATTCACGCTGCGACAGGCACTGGGTGACCTGCAACTGCGGATAGTTACGCATCAGCATGGCTTCTATCATGCGGAGCGTTGAGTTGCCGCTGTCGCACACCAGCAGTACCTGAGGGTGACGCTGATAGCCCACATCATAATGGCGCTCCAGCCCGACGCCGATGTGGAGCACCAGAAAGCCAATTTCATTTTCGCTGATGGTATAGGGCGAATATTTGCCCCAGCTGGACACCGCCGCCAGGGTCACGTCATAGGCCATCGGATAATGCTGTTTGATGTTGCTTAACAGCGGATTGGGGATATGGATCTGGTAACGCACCCGCGTGATCATGGTTTTAATGTGGGTCAGCAGATCGGCCCGTAGCTGTGGATCGTTCTGGAGATTGTAATAGTAATGGGTGTTAATAAAACTGAGCAGGTAATCAACCAGCGCATCCGCATCGTCCGCATTAATGGCGCTGGGGGCCATGTCCTGAATACGTCGGGCGGCGATATTTACCCGCAGCCAGCTCTCTTCCGCCGGAGAAATGGGTTTTGCGATGAGCGGCCGCAGCGCATGAATCAGGGTTTGCGCCGACTCGCGCACGTCATCACCGATCTCTTCCGCCTGGGGATCGCTCAATGGGTAGCCTTCATTGATACGACGTATCGCCACCGCGCAGTAAAAGCGCAAATAGCGCTCGCCTTCATCGCTGAGGCGGATATTGTGCTGGGTAAAGCTGCTTTGCAGCAGCGGCTGCAGAGTGTCCAGCAGGCCGTTTTCCAGCGATTCCGGCACAATCAATGGGCTGTCCGGCTGCTCTTGCTCGATCTGAATCAGCAGATCGGTTAAGCAAGTGCGGATCGCCACTTCACTGCCAAACAGTTTCATGCCGTGATGGGGTTTACTTTCGATGCTCAACTGATAACGCCCGAGCCAGTCGCGCACGTCAGCCATATCATTTTGCAGCGTGGCACGGCTGACAAACCACTCCTCCGCCAGGTTTTCCAGCTTCAACGAATAAGCAGCGGTCAGAAAGCGCACCAGCAGGTAGCGGATTCGGTCGTGTGAAGTACGCGGCACCCGCAGCGGTGCGCGCGTTTGCTGTTGCAGCACGTTAAAACGCTGCACATCGCTAATTTTAAGCTGGTAACCCGCCCCGCGATTCAACACAAACTGCGCCCCATGCTCCTGTAGCAAGGCGTTAAGCGCGGTGATATCCGTTCGTACGGTGCGCGTTGATACAGCGAAGCGCCGCGCCAGTTCATCCTGGGGCAGCGTTTCGTTTTTCAACGCGTCAAACAGTTGCGCAAGGCGCTGATTAGGAAATCTCACGTTGGGTTACCTGCTGCAGCCATTAACAAGGACGAGGTAAACGCCAGACTGCCAAAAACAGACGGCAGCGTTATCATGCCTGTGCGCCGTCATCACGTCCATGAAGCGGCGCACAGGCCTGGACTCAGTCCAGCAGACCTTTACAGATGGCCAGTAGCTGACGCACGTCTTCTATGCGGGTTTCGCCACTGGCGCTGTCGATGATCGAACTGTAAACATGGGGAATCACTTTGCTTACGCCAGCATCCAGGGCAATGCGCAGGATCAGCCCGACGTTTTGCAGATCGATCCCGCCCGTGGGTTCCAGCCAAAAATCCTGCTTCGCACAGGCTTCGGCGACAGCGCGGAACTCCTCTGCCGTCGCCAGCCCGCCCATCGGGAAATACTTCACGGAACTGCCGCCCATGTCTTTCAGGAGCGCAATCGCGGTATCGACCGGCACAATGCCGTCGCTGGCCTGTGAGCTGAGCGGCCCGGTGGAAATCTTCACTTTACCCGGCGTCCCGGTGGGCGAAACCAGCCCGTTGACCACCGTTTGTGACTGACCGAGCAGCGCACGACTGGTGCCCACGCCGGTGAACACCTGATTGACGTGCTGCGGCTGCAGCACCGCTGCAATCTCACTCACCCTCTGCGACATACGAGGATCGCCCGCCCCCAGACCGATGGACAGCGCGTTATCAATCAGCGCGGCGTATTCGCGCATATCCGCAATGGCGGCGTCGTTGCTGGTGTAATTTTTCGATAAGACGCCAACCAGGACGTGCCCTTCTGCGGCCTGCCAGATAGCGCGGGCATTCTCTTTTGAGCCAGCCAGCACGTTAAGGCACAGGCGGTCCTGATAAAAATTTGGGGTGAGCGTCATGCTATTTTTCTCCTGTTAACAGCGCCTGAATGCGGGTGAAAATAATATGCAACTGGTCAGCACTGACGCTGCGCACGTCGGCCTCAATAATGCCTTCGTTGGCCTTGTAGCCACGGAAGTAAATGGCGATATCGCCGTTTTTCAGGGCCTGCACCAGGTCGCCGGTTTGGTGCCCGATCGCGCGTTCATCAAAGTGAATTTCTGCACGGGCAATGTCACGTCCGGCGGCATCCCACACAACGCGGGCGCTCACGCCGTTCAGCCCGTTGAGGTTGTTGATAAAAGGCGTCATTTTTTCCACCATCTGCGCGCCGGTGGTTTTTGGCTGGGTCAGGTAGGACTCAATCGCCTGCGTCAGTCCCAGAATGCCCTCTTTACCGACTTTCATGGTGCGACCAATGCCGTTGCTCTGGCGCTTCACCCACTCAACAAGCTGATGCTTCCCGATAACCAGGCCGCTGGTAGGGCCTTCGATGGCTTTGGCTCCGCTGTAGATGACCAGGTCGGCACCCGCCTGGTAATAACACTGCAGATCTTCTTCTGCGGCGGCATCCACGATAAGCGGCACGCCATGCTTACGTGCCACCTCTGCCGCCTGCGCGACGCTCAGGTGGCTCTTTTGCACGCAGTGATGCGACTTCACATAAAGAATGGCCGCCGTCTGGGCGGTGATCGCGGCGGCAAGCTGCTGTGGAGAGCACTCATTACTGTAGCCGGCCTCCACAACCCGACCGCCGCCCAGCGCGATCATGCTGCCGACGGGCGCGCCGTAATTCACGTTATGGCCTTTCGGCACCACGATGTCATGCGCTACGGTTAGCGGTGCCGTGTGCAGGTTATCCAGCAGCCAGTCATCGTCTTTTACAATCACCGCCGCCACGCTCTGGGCGATGCCCGCTGAGGCACAGGATACCACCAGCGCATTTTCTACCTGCAGCAGCCTGGCAATGTAAGCGCCGGTCTTATCGACCAGATCCTTGACTTCAAAATAGTGCTCCAGGCCGTACTCAACCGTCTCAACCACGTCGCGGGCCGGTGTGGACACGCCAAGGATGGTCATGCGCCCAGAGGCATTAATGACCTGCTTCAGGCCATATTTCTCATACAGTGAAGACATTGTGTTTTTTCCCTTCTTCAGTCATCCAGCACTCACCAGCGACGATCGCCGCCAGTGGAATAAGTTGGCGATCGCCCTGTTCGGTCAGCCCTTGTGCATCCACAAATGACACGGGTTCCTGCGCCACACGGAACAGGGTAAAGTCGGCGTCATAGCCGGGTTGGATACTGCCTTTGCTGTGCAATCTCAGCCCGCTGGCCGCCTGATGAGTTACGCAGGCAATAATCTGCGGCAGCGTCATCCCCACATTGAAAAATTTCGACATCACGTGCGCCAGGGTATAAACCGGCCCGTTCAGGCGATTGCGGCAGTAGATATCCGAACTGATGCTGTGCGGCAGAATGCCCTGCGCTATCGCCGCGCGTGCCACCTCAAAGCTGAAGCTGGCACTGCCGTGGCCGACATCAAGGCGCACGTCCCGCGCCAGCGCATTTTTCACAGCCGCACGGAGCTGCCCGTCGGGCGTCAGAATGCGGTTCGGCTTGCCGTTGTAACAATGGGTGATGATGTCACCGGAGGTCAGTAACGCGGCGATTTCATCCAGGTTCGGGGGATTGTTACCAATGTGTACCATCAGGGGCAGGTTGCCATTTTCTTGCTGAATCGCCTTTGCCAGCACCAGCGGCGTGATGCCGTTTTCGCCCACCACACTGCTGCTCATTCGGGCTTTGAACCCCAGAATAAAGTCAGGATGACGCCGCACCGCATCGGCTATCGCCGGGCGATCAATCTGCGTCATATCCGCCAGTTCATTTTGGGTAACAATGCCGGTGCGGGCGATGTTCAGCAGGGCGTAGACCTGGGTGGTGGTGGCCCGCGTGATCTGCCAGAAATCATCGATGTCGTCTGCCCCTGTACTGCCGGCATCCACAACGCAGGTTACACCGCACGCCACACCGACGTGGTCAGGGTGATCGTGATAGATCGGCGAGTTGGCGTAGCAGTGCACGTGCGAATCGATCCAGCCAGCGCTAAGATAACAGTCCGCCGCCAGCGTTTTTTCCACTGTTGCCCTGCCGCTCACCTCGCCTGCGGCGGCAATTTTACCGTCGCGTATGGCGATATCGATCAGACTGTCATCCGGCAAACGTGCCCGACGCAGAATCAGATCGTACATAGAAACCTCCTTTGGCTCGCCCGATCGGCCTGAACCGATCGGGCATCGCCGCGATCAGATCGCGACCGGAAAAATCGCCCCCAGGATCATCGCGCCGAGGATCGCCCCGCCGGTGATCGGTTTATTCCACAGATAGAACACCAGCGCACCCAGCAGTGAACCGAGGCCAATCGGGATCGAGGCACCCATGGCAGCCAGAATAATCAGCGGCCCCAGAAAGCGTCCTGATGCATTGCCCGCGCCCATCATCACGTCCGCACCATAGGTACTGTTGCTTTGATTAATGGTGAATTTACGCGCCAGAATGATGACGTAGCCTATCGCCACACCAATAACCAGACCGGTGACCAGCGAAGCCGCAAAATTCGCAACCGGGAAGACAAAACCCGCACCCAGCAGCAGCGCGGGCACGCCCAGCCCGACGCCGGTCTGAATCGCCCCACCGATATCCAGAATCCCGACCAGCGATCCTTCTATGATGCGGGCGAACAAAAAGCTGGCACCGAAAGCGGCAACCGCACCATAAACCCCCGTATCAATGCCCGCGCGTAACATAGAGACGAAAGCCACCTCGTTGAAAGCCCCGATGCCGTACAGGTAGTACATATGGGTGCCGGCAAACACGCCGGAGGAGAGCAAACCGACAAAAATCGGGAACGACCAGTCGGCATACCAGAAACCTTTGTTTGATTCTTCCATTGCAGACGCTCCGTTATTTGCCGCTCAGGCTGTTATGAATACTGTCGAGCCAGCCAGGAATGCCAAGCTGGAAGGATTGCAGCATCTTCATATCGAAACCGCGGAAGAAGGCGCTGAGAACAAACAAGGCGACGATGGCGCTCATCATGACTTTGGTCACTTTGTTCCAGCCGCTCTCTTCAACCCCTTTACCAATCAAAATGCCCAGCACCAGGCCCGGTACGGCATTGCCCATAATCAGCTGTGCCAGACCGCCAAAGATGGTGGCCCAGAAGCCCGATTTTTTACCGGCATCAATCGCCGCCAGCCAGAAGATCACCGGCATAACCGTGTTAACCAGCAGATTGGCGGCCGGTACCAGAACCTTCACCGCCGTGACCTGCAGGGCCGCTGGCACAGCAGAGGCGGTCGAGTTGAGAAAAGCGACCACCACCATGCCGATGATGCCGCAGGCGATAGCCATCTTTTTAGGATCGTGCAGCGTTTGCGCGACATTGCGGTTTTTAACCATGATTGCCGCCGCGCCCCAGTTGGGAATGATGCGGTGATCCACATCCTGGGTGAATGCGCCAGCCGCCACAGAGGAAGCCCAGGCATTAAAGAAGAACCCCAACCCAAAAGAGAAGTGAGAAGCAGGATCGCCTTCACAGGAGTTGAGTTCACCCAGTGTGCGAAATGCGCCCATACCTTGTGTCGTCGGCGCATGGAACATGCGGGCGGCACCTGCACCCACACCGACGCCCACAAGGCCGCCGATAATTAACGACTTGAGCAAAATGATGAGAAACATCCTCTTTCCTTATATAAGTTGTTTGAGGCGAGGTTTACACGCGGGTGAAGTCGACTTTGTCACCGTCCAGACAGGTCACATTGATGGTGACCTCCAGGTCGACGCTGAAGTGCCTGCGCTCACGTGCCAGGAAAAAGAAAAGGAATTTTTCAGTTGTGACGCGTTCCAGTGCACGCACCACCTTTACGTCCTGCGGTTCAATGCGCAGCAGAATCTTATTGGCGTTGCGCAGGACTTCGTGCTGTACCCGGCTAAGCGCATCTGCAAAGGCTTTCGCTTTGGTATCGCCCTTACCGCTTACGGCAACCGAGGTTGTAAAGGTCTCTTTCATTCCTTATCCACCGTGTTTTTTGCGCCAGGCCTGAACCAGACGTTCACCCAGCTCTTCTTTGTCCATAAAGCCAAAGCCCAGCACGTTGGCCCCTTCATTAATGGCGGTCACGCCTTCGTCAACGGAGCGCATGCCGTGTTTGGCCTTATAGCCATATTTGTTTTGCGCCGTAATCGCACCTGCACCGCCGCTGCCGCAAAAGGAGATACCAAAATCCGCCGCCTCTGCTTTCATGACATCGCCCAGCTTCATGTCCGCCGCGACACCGGGCACGACAACCGCACGGCCACCCGCTTTCTCTACGCCAGCCGCGACTTTCTGTCCTTTACCTAAACGATCGCCAATCACTACGGTTACCATATGTCTGTTCCTCTCATGGTTGGAAAATTAGTCGTTCTTCGCTACTTCAAAGTGGACGGAGAGCAGCCAGGCTTCTTCTGGTGGTAAATTGCCAAACAGATCCACCACCTGCTGCGCCAGCGCCATCGACTCCCTGGAGATTTCATCAAACAGGTCAGCCTCAACCTCTGGCAGACTTTCCCCGGTCACGGATCGCAATGCCATGGCCCGCACATGCGAAGCCAGCATCTGGATCTGCACGGCATTCGGCTGGATGGATCGCTCAGCAAAAAGCGCCCCAATCTGCGACATCACGCGATCCGCCAGGGCCTGAATAGTTTGCTGTTCGTCTTGTGACGCATTCATCGCTACCGCTCCATTACACATACTCATCGTCTGCTTACCGTTACGCGTTTAGCGCGATCCCAAACTAACCAGCGACGGGACGGCTGTGGAGAAGGACTTTTTCCGTTTCAAAGTGGAAATCCTGCACCCGTGAGCGATCGGTAGCGCAAACTTCAGCTATCGCCTGGCCGGAATGATTTTTTTGTTAACAGAAACAGAGAGTTAATAATCGGATGTAAAACGGGCAAGACGGCACGGGAGGGATAAGCGGAAATTTGGGTTGCTGGTTAGCCGTCACAAAACCAACAAACAGCAACCCTGAGGATCGGGTTAACAGAGAAACTTATGACGCCGCGTTCGAGGGTTTTGTTAATCGCTTCACGCCGGGGTTGTCGACAGCAGGCTGGAGGCGATGCTTTTTACGTCGGCCAATGGCGGCCACGATCAGGGCGAAACGGGCTTCATTGAGCCTGTAGCAGAACCCCATGATCAGCGCCGCGACAATCGCCAACGTGCAGGGCCAGATAAAGATCAACTGCCTTAACCCCGCCAGCGTAGCGCTACTTTGTACGGTGTTCGGCACGTAGCCTATCTGCGTCAGCATCAGGCCAGGCAAAAAACCCGCCAGCGCGGCAGAAATTTTACGAAAGAAGGTGTAGCCGGTGTAACAGGCACCTTCTGCCCGAATACCGGTTTTCCACTCGCCGTATTCTACGGTATCCGGTACCAGCGCCCAGTTAAGGCTGTTAACGAACGCCGTGCCGAAAAATGCCACGCAGGAGAACATGACGAACAGCAGAGAGCTGTTCCCCCAGAGAAAGTTACACAGATCGCCCACGGCCCACAGGAGTAACCCACCCAGGTAGACCTGTTTTTTACCGAACTGTTTTACCGCTGTGGGCACCAGCAGTACCCCGACCAGGATACAGCCCATACTGAAAAAGCCCATCCAGGCGAGCAGATGCACATCATTCAGGACGTACTGGGTGTAATACACCTGGATGGCCAGTTTGATGTTAAACGCCGCCAGGGTACACAGGTTCGCCAGGCACAGGACGCGTAACGGTGGATTGTGAAAGATAGCGCGAAATGCCGTTGCTACGCCGGGTTTATGATGGGCTGGCGTGACCTCCACATAGCGCTCTTTGACGCCGCGGTAACAGCACGTCATGCACAGCATTCCGCAGGTCACAAAGAGCGCAGCAGCCACCTGATAGCCCAACGCGCTTTTGCCGACAAACAGCGACTGGATTGGCATAAAGCATACGGTACACACCAGCAATCCCAACGTTGCCCCACCTTGTCGCCAGGCGGCAAGATGAGCGCGCTCCGTGGGATTTTTGGTGATTGCCGGCACCATGGCCCCATACGAACAGTTCATCAGGCTGTAAAACAGGCCGAACATCATAAACAGCGCCGTCGCGATCGTGGTCTTTACCGTCAGGCTAAAGTCGTTAGCAACAAACTGTGCCGCCGCCACCAGCGCTACCGGCAGTGAGAAACAGAGAATAAACGGCCTGAATTTGCCCCTGGTGCCAATATGGCGGCGTGAATCCAGCACAATGCCGGTGAACATATCCGTGACGGCGGTGAAGAATTTGGCCACCAGGAAAATCACGCCGCCGTACCAGGCTGGCATGCCCAGCTCATCGGTGTAGAACTTGAGTAAATAAAGCGTCCCAATAGTCAGCATCAGGTTGGAGCCAAAATCACCGAGGCCGTAAGCAAACTTCTCGCGCAGAGGGAGTTTCAGCGTGAGGGGATCGGAGCCTGTATTCATAAGTGATCCTTTTAGCGCCGCGACCGGCGCAGTCACAGAGCCAAATCAGCGCTGACGTTTACGGGCATCAATCTCTTCAATGATACGGACGTACATTTTTTCATTGAGGTTGTAGAAGCAGCCCATTGCCACAATCGTGGTGACCGCCAGCGCGCCGGGATAAATAAACATCAGCTGCTTTAAGCCCTCGACAGTGGCAGCAGACTGAATGACGTTGGGGACATAGCCGATTTGCGTCAGCATCCAGCCGGGGAAGAAGCCAGCCAGCGCCTGGGATACCTTACGGAAGAAGGTAAAGCCGGTATAAACCGTGCCTTCAGAACGGACGCCCGTCCGCCATTCGCCGTACTCTACGGTATCGGACACCAGCGCCCAGTTGAGGCTGTTAACAAAGGCAGAGCCAAAAAAAGCCAGGCAGGACCAGGCGACAAAACTGACCGAACCGCCACCGATAAAATAGTTGAGCAGGTCACCGACAACCCAAATCACTAATCCACCGATATACACTTTTTTCTTGCCAAAGCGCCGCACCGCGCCCGGCATCATGAACACGCCGATAAAAATGCATCCCATGCTGAAAAACCCCATCCAGGAAAGCAGAACGGGATCGTTGAGGACGTACTGCGTGTAATACACCTGAATCGCCAGCTTGACGTTAAACGCCCCCAGCGTGCAGAGGTTGGCAATGCACAAGATAAACAGCGGCCGGTTACCGGCTATCGCCCGAAAAGAGGCTAACAGGCCAGGCTTTTGGGTCGGGTTGGCTGGCGCACTGTCGACATAGCGTTCTTTAACACCGGCGTAGCACCACCACATGAAAAACAGCCCAAACGCCGAAAACAGCGTGGCGGCTACGATGTAGCCCAGTTGCGCATTCCCTTCAATCAGGTTCATCACCGGGACAAAACCCACCGTACAGATCAGCAGGCCCAGCGTTGCGCCGCCCTGTCGCCAGGCGGCCAGCGAGGCCCGTTCGTTAGGGTTTTTCGTCATGGCCGGCACCATCGCCCCGTAGGAGCAGTTCATCATGCTGAAGAACAGGCCGTAGAGCATGAAGAGCACGGTTGCCACTATCGTTTTGCCGGTCATGTCGAACGGCGTTCCAACAAAATTGGCGATAGCCAACAGGGTCACCGGAAACGCGGCATACAGCACAAAGGGGCGGAACTTGCCTTTCGGGCCAATCCTGCGCCGCGAATCCAGCATGATGCCGGTGCCCATATCGGTAAAGGCAGTAAAAAACTTGGCAACCAGAAAGATGATTCCGCCGTAGGTGCCCGGCAGCTCCAGCACGTCGGTATAAAACTTCAGTAGATAGAGCGTACCGATATCTAACAAAATGTTTGAACCCAGATCGCCCATGCCATAGGCGACTTTCTCTTTAAAGGGCAAACGTAATGTTGCCGGTTCATTGCCGGAAGGAAGGGGTTGCTGGCTCATGAGTTATCTCCGCAGCCCCACTGAGAAAGTCAGTGAGGCTGCTTTTTTCAGGATGGGTTAGACGGGTTCTGCTGCGCAATGTCAGCCCGGATAGCCGCCACTTTTTTGCCAAACAGCAGCTGCATCACGGCCAGCAAGCCAAACGACGGCACCAGCACCCACCATGCGGGGATAGCCAGCGCGCCCTTAATCAGCATGGAGCCGGAGGCAATCAGCAGGAGAAACACCATCAGGCGGAAAGCACTGACGGAGATGCGCTGGTGCACGTACTGGCCCACTAACGATCCCAGAATCATGGTGGGAATGCAGAACATCACCAGCTTGATTGTTGAGATTGTTAACATGCCGCTGGTGGTCAGGCCGCCAATAATGGCGATGTTATTCGCGGTGAAAAACGCATTGAGTGTGCCGCGAAAAGCCGCCGGTGCCAGATTCCTTAACATGCCGTAGATCACCACCGGTGGGCCATTGGTGGCAAAAGCCGATCCCAGCGCCCCGGCAATCACGCCCGTTGGCACCACAATCCAGTTTTTGTCATACACAGGCAGACGAGGAATAAACAGGCTGTAGAACGAATACAGAATCAGGAAGGTGCCCAGTCCGGTTTTCATGATGTAATCCGGGAAATTGGACAGCGCGTAGATCCCCAACGGGATACCAGCAAACGAGAACAGGATCAGCACCAGGGCTGACTTCCAGTTGGTTTCTTTGCGCGACAGCCAGGCGGCATACAGCGCGGTTGCCGTGCCCACGATGACCGACATCGGGGCCGCCATTTTGACCGGTAGCAGTAAGGTTATCAGCGGCATGGTAACCAGTGCACCGCCAAACCCCGCACAGATGCCGATAAAGGTGTACAGGAACATAATGGCAATAATGATCCAGACCACATCGGTGGTGATTTCCAGCCCTTCCGGTGTAAACAGAGTAAAGAAATCCATAATCTTTTCTCCCGCTACTGTGGCAATGTTTGGCTGCCTGTTAACCCTAATGAAGCAAACAATGGCTGCCATTCGCTGTCGGCACGATAAAACACCGGCGGTTTGCCCAGCGGGGCGGCGACGGTGATGTCACCGCCGTTAACGCTTTCACCGGTCCACATGTTGACCCAGTGGTCTTCGGGCAGGTAGAGCGACCAGTCGCGGCGGCCTTCTTCATAGACCGGCGCAACCAGCAGGTCACGCCCCAACAGATATTGGTATTTCAGCGCATAGGTACGGGCATCCGCTTCATAGTGCAGAAATAACGGACGCATCACGGGCAACCCGGCGCGGGCGTTCTGCGCGACAGCCTGTTTGAGATAGGGTTTTAACGTGGTGAAGATCGTGGACATGCGGGCAAAGTGGGCAATGGTTTCTTCATCGCTATCGAACTGCCAGTTATCACCGGGACGGTTCCCTTCATGGGTGCGCATCATCGGGGTAAAGGTATTGAAGTCACACCAGCGAAGCAGGAGTTCTTTACTGCGTTGCATCCCATACAGCGTGGTGTAGCCACCGATATCGCTGTGATGCAAACCGTGACCACTCATCGCCAGTGACAAGGCGGCAGGCACCACCGAGGCCAGGCCATCGTCCAGGCTCCAGTCCACATTTTGATCACCGGCCCACATCATCACGGAGTACTTCTGGCTGCCGGTATAACCCGCGCGCATAAAGAACAGAACGTCACCGAGTTTGCCGGTTTCTTCCAGCGCCTCATAGTTGCACTTCGCCCATAGCGCTGGCCAGGCGTTATGCATAATTTCGGCACTGACGCCATTGTGCAAGTGGGTGTCCGTCGGCAGGTACTCGCCAAAATCCGCCATCCAGCCGCGACAGCCCAGGGCAATCAAATTGTCTTTGATCACGCCTTTGAACCACTGATATGCCTCCGGATTGGTGAGATCGACCACGCCCGCATAAAACTCGCCAAATTCAACGTGGTAATCCTGCCCTGCCGCATCTTTGGTCAGATAACCCTTGCGGGCGGCCTCTTCGCACAGACTGCGGTCGCTGGCCACATAAGGGTTGATATACGACAGGAACTGAACGCCTTCCGCTTTCCACTGCTGAATACGCGCGTCCAGATGGGGATAACGCGCGCTGTCCCACTGCCAGTTCCACATCACGCGCTTGCCGAAGGAGGTCATTCGGATGCCGGACCAGTCCTGCGCCCAGATACCGTTCACTTTCACGCCCGCCTGACGCATTCTGTCGAGCTTCTGCTGGCATACCTCGGTGCCGCCCTGAATACCCAGCGTGATGCCATCGTAAACCCAGTCAGGCAGTTCCGGCTGACGACCCAACAGGGCACTCATTTTTTCCAGCAGAGCAATATAAGTGTCAGCGCACTCAAAACGTAACGTGGCGTTATTTTCCCAGAAAGCCAGTTCGTGGTAATCCGCGGCACTGAAGTCAAAATTCATGTAGCCGCTGTTATCCGCGTGGCAGTAGTACTTCTGGCTGCTGACAAACGTCGGCTGCGGGAAGAAGGTCCAGTAGTAATCCCCCCCGGCATTCTCGGCACAGTCAGCCTGCCAGGTCACCGCGCTTTTTTTATTGCGCCCGACGCCCTGTTCGCTGGTCCAGAGTGGGAAAGGTTTACCTCGCAGATCAAAACAGGAGAATTGCTCACCACAGCCGTAGATGTGATCGTCTGCCTGCGCTGACAACCTCAGCCAGATACGATTAAGCCCGCCAGAATCATTTGTCAGCGCAAGCTGAAGGCGGCCTTTTTCATCCGTGCCAATCGTCAGCGTGGCACTGAACACCTCGCCGCGTGAGAAGCGTACCGTCCAGCCGGTGTCCTGGGTGGTAATCACCGCCTCTGTGAGCGCCAGCTTTTCATTCAGCCGGTCTTTGATGCTGAAATTGCCGCGAAACATATCGATATCGGCCTCGCCGTTGCCAATCCACAGACAGGGTTTTTCCTTGCTGTGGCTCATAATCTGTCGGTTTTGATAAGTCAGTGAAAAGCCGTCACCGGCGGCAGTAAGCGTTACGCCTGCCGTCTCAGGATGTTGTAAGTGCATTCTGACCTCTGTGTTGTAGGATAAAGAAGGTAAGGTTTGGCGTTATTTGAGCCGATCACAGCCAATCGTGAACGTCATGTGATGGCGCGCCTGCGGCGCAAGAAAAATCACATCAATGCCAGAGTTGAACGCATCAGGTGGACAACTCATCGGTTCAGCGGCCAGGCCAGTGCGGCCAAGTTTTTCGCCGCTGTAAATTTGCAGCCAGGGTTGATCGCTGCGTAAGAAAACCGAAAGTGATTGGTGTGGGCAGGTTAATCGCACCGCCCATTCGCGTCCGGCCGTGCAGGTGTTCACACTGCAGTCGATCTGCGTCGATGCCAGCCGACGCGGGGTAAGAAAATCCCCTTCGGCAATCGCCGCGGGCAGCGTAAGCAGGCAGTCATCGACCTGGGTCATGTTGCAGGTCAGATAAGGATGCGAGCCGACACCGTAAGGCGCGGGTTGATTGCCCACATTCTGGCTGCTGAGAGTGACCTGTAGGCCCTGCGCGGCATCAAGTCGGTAAGTGGCCTGCGACAGCAATGCAAATGGGTAGCCGTAACTGGGCGGCAGAAATACCGTTAAGGTCGCCTCGCTGTCTGTCTGTTTGGTAATCTGCCAGTCACGCCAGGCCAGCAAGCCGTGAATGGCGGTGCCCCCTTCGTGGTCGTTGATTGGAAGCTGAAGCAGATTGCCGTTATGACGCCAGGTTCCCTTCGCAATGCGATTGGGCCAGGGAATAAGCACTTTGCCCATATGCGCCAGCGGCATGATTTCAGGCGGATGTGGGAGCACCAGGTGGTGGTCAGCGTGCCTCAACTCAGCCAGGCCGGCACCCACGGTAACGATTTTTGCCTGATAGTCTCCGGCACGAAGAACAAGGGTTTGTCCGCTGCTGTGCATAGCTGGTACTCCCGTTTTTAGGTTTTTTAGGTTTTTTAGGTTTTTTAGGTTTTTTAGGGATTATTTCGCGTTACAGTCCAGTAAGCCTGCCGCCACAGCCGGTGCCAGACCCGGAGCCAGTGGAAGGCGCGGGATCACCAGGCAATGCAACAGGTGATAGATATCCTGTTTGCCGTCCCACACTTTGGTGGTCACCTTGTTTTCGCAATCCAGCTCTTGCCACCATGAGCCGTTCTCGAAATCCATCATGTAGGTGATGCAGTAATCCCACCATTTCTGGTACCAGGCTTCGTATTGCGCTTCACCCGTGACGGTATATAAGGCGTAAGCCGTGCCCATTGCCTCGACCACGGGCCAGCGCACTCTTTCACTCACCACCGGCTTGCCCTCCCAGTCCACGGTGTAAACAAAGCCGTCTGCACCATCCGGCGCCCAGGCGTCGCGAATGGTGGCGTGGAATAAGCCTTTCGCATCTTCAATAAGCCAGTCCGGGGGCGTTTCGAAGCGCGCCTCCAGCGCAGCATGCAGATGCAGCATCAGGCGTCCCCACTCAATCCAGTGTCCCGGCGTACCGCCGTAAGCCCGGAAGCGGTGAGCCGGATTCTCTTTGTTGTAATCGCGCAGGGGATTCCAGTCAGTATCGAAGTGCTCATTGACCCGGTACTCACCGTTGCGCGCGACGTCGTGAATGATCACCGAGGTGACACGCAGGGCGCGGTCCAGCCATTTCTTATCGTGCGTGACGTCATAGACAATCAGGAAGGCTTCCACGGCGTGCATATTGGCGTTGCCGCCACGGTAGTCTTCTGTCTTGCTGAAGGCTTCATCCCAGGACTCCAGGCACATCTGCTCGTCTTCACTCCAGAAGTACCGCTCGATCACGTCGATAGCGTCATTCAGCAACTGACGGGCAGCAGGATGCCCCGTCGTGACCGCGCTGGCCGCGCCCAGTAGCACGAAAAAGTGCTGATAACCCTGCTTGGAGGCATCGACGACACCTTCATCGTTTACGCAGGCGTACCAGCCGCCGTACTTTTTATCGCGCAGCGCGCCATTCAGGGCGTTAATACCGTGTTCGACCAGCGAGTAAGCTCCCGGGCGGCCCATTGAGGCGGCCACGGCATAGACATGCAGCATGCGTGCGGTAATCCACAGGTGCGTACCCATATCAGGTTTTACCTGGCCGGTATTTCCCAGCCAGCCAAATCCAGTGGGGACCGCTGCGTTTTTACCAAAGTCGAGAATTCGGTCCGTTTCCTGTTCGAGCCAGCGGTTGTGGCTCAATGTGTTAAACCATTTCATGTGCTTTTGCCCTCTTAACGTTTAGCCATCATTTCATCTACGATCTCGCCCAGCCGTTGCAGCCTGGGGACGGAAACATCCCGTAACATCAGGTCGGTGTCAGGTAATCCGATGACGGAAGACCAGACGGCACGCCCGGCCAGGAAGCCCGATGCGCCCGCCTGCATGGCCACCCGGACGGCGCGCGGGAACAATTTTTCATCAATGCCCGACGAGAGGATGACCCACGGCATGGCGATCCGATCGTTGAGCTTTTGCGCTGCCGCCAGCAGATCAGACTGCGAGCCTTTGCCAAACAGCGGCATTTCCACCTTGTAGAGATCCGCTCCGCTGTTGCCTAATTCTGTGGCGGCATCGAGGATCGCCTGCTCGCGATCAAAACGATCGCCACGACGCGGCGGCCTCACCACCGGTTCGATAATGCTGAGCAGTCCATGGCTGTGGCAGCGCGCGTTGAAGGCCTTAACCATGTCAAGACGCTGCTGCGGATCTTCATCACTGCGCCACAGCACCAGCAGCTTGAGCGCCTTCGCGCCGTCACGCTTTACCGCCGCCGGATCGACGTTTTTATCGATCACCACGCTGTCTACCGGGATGCCATTGCCTGGAATAAATTCATCTGCCGCGACGATCAGGCCGCAGCCGGGGGCAACCGCTTGCCGTTCGACGATTTGCTGAAAACAAAACTGTTGATCGACCAGGATCGCCGAGGCATAGGGCGATAAAACAGTGGCAGCATTGACTTTAAACTCGGTCAGCACGCGATCGCTGACCGGAAGTGACGCGCCAGCGGCGGCGAACATCAAACGCATCGCCTCACGCTGATCGACTGCGAGCATGGCGAAACCACCTGAAGGTCGGGTGATATCGTTAAGGGTGTAATGAGTCATGCTTCTTTCCTCTGAGTAAGCGTCACAATGTGTTGGAAGTGGTAAGGCCCGCGCTGGCGCGAACATGTTCGAGAATGGCGGTCCAGTCCTCGCGTCCGCGTCCGGCAGCACGGGCCTGGTTGTAAACTTCACGTGAGGCCGCGCCAAGCGGCATCGGTACATGCAGTTGGTTGGCGACATCCAGCGCAATCCCTAAGTCCTTGTGGGCCAGATCGATCATAAAGGCCGGTGAACAATCCCCTTTCAGGACCTTGTTGGGCCAGGTCGTGGTGAAATGCCCTTTGCCCGCAGGCGTGCCGTTCATCACCTGCAGCGCGACGTCAAACGACAGTCCTAACCCTTCACACAGCACCGCCGCTTCCGCAGAAAGCGCATTCAGCGCGATGCTCATGTAGTTGTTGATCAGCTTGACGCGAATCCCCATGCCAGGCCCGCCGGCAGGGATCAGCGCATCACCCATCGCCATTAACACCGGCCTTGCCCGCTCAATCTGTTGTGGCGTGCCGCCCGCCAGCAGCAGCAGCGTTCCGGCTATTGCGTGGTCAGATGTGCGCCCCACGGGCACATCCATCATGCTGAAACCGCGAGCGGTCATTTCGCCGATCAGCTGATCGGTTTGCAGCGGATGGATCGTCGACATATCAATCACCAGCGCATTGGGTGACAGCGTGGTGCAAATCCCCTGGTCGCCAAACAGCACATCACGCACTACGTCGCCGTTGGGCAGCATGGTGATCGCAAACCCGGCGCCTGTTGCCGCCTCGGCTGCGGAGACGGCCGCCCGGGCACCCTTGTCGGCCAGCCGCGCGACCGCCTGACGATCCACATCAAAGACGTTGAGCTGATGGCCTTGCTTAAGCAGATTGCTTGCCATCGGCCCGCCCATTTGCCCCAACCCAATAAAAGCAATTACCGACATAGCGCTCTCCCAAACCCTGTGATTGTCATATTTTGTCATCATTGATGATATTTACTGTCTGTTTTCGATCATATTTGTAATTTATGGTCAAAAAATTGACAGGTGTCACTTTTAAAACATTTGATGAAATTAAAATGACAGCACTGAAAAAAGGGAGGAAGGGTCATGACACGTATTGCTTGTGTAGGGATCGCCGTATTAGATCGCATTTGGTATCTGGATACGTTGCCGCATCAGGGCGGAAAATATGTGGCAAACAACTATCGGGAAGTGGGCGGCGGTCCGGCGGCAACCGCGGCGGTTGCTGCCGCAAAGCTGGGCGCAGAGGTGGATTTTATTGGTCGCGTGGGTGACGACGACACCGGTAAAAGGCTGCTGTCTGAATTAAATCAGTACGGCGTAAACACCCGCTATACAAAGATTTATGAAGCCGCCCGCTCTTCGCAATCCGCGATTCTTGTGGATGCCGAAGGGGAACGCATGATTGCCAACTACCCTAGCCCGGACTTGCCGGAATGCGCAGACTGGTTAACAAAAATCGACTTTTCTCAATGGGATGCCGTGCTGGCAGATGTTCGCTGGCATCAGGGCGCAAAGCGCGCATTTATCCTGGCACGTCAACAGGGCGTCCCAACGATTCTGGATGGGGATGTGACCCCGCAGGACATTGGTGAGCTGGTGGCGTTAAGCGATCATGCGGCGTTTTCAGCTCCTGGTCTGCAACGTCTTACCGGTCTGGAGGGAGAAACGGCGGCGTTGAAAAAAGCACAACTGCTCACAAATGGTCATGTCTATGTGACGCAGGGCGTGCAGGGCTGTGTCTGGCTGGAAGCCGGCACGCTGCAGCATCAGCCGGCTTTCGAGGTGAAGGTGGTCGATACCACCGGCGCGGGCGATGTCTTTCATGGGGCCCTGGCCTTCAGGCTGGCACAGAACGGCGCAGTCGCCGAGGCGGTACGTTTTGCCAGCGCGGTGGCCGCACTAAAATGTACCCGGCCGGGCGGACGCGCGGGGATTCCGGATTATGATCAGACCTGTTCTTTTATGTCAGTTAATGTATAAACTGTGAGCCATGGTGGTATTCAGAGAACAACCCATGATCCTTACGGACGTAACCGGTAATCCCCGCCACGATCGTTTACTCAGGCTGATCGCCGAACGTGGCTACATGAATATTGATGAACTTGCCTTGCTGCTCGACGTTTCCACACAAACGGTACGCCGTGATATTCGTAAGCTTAGCGATCAGGGATTGATCACGCGCCATCATGGTGGCGCAGGGCGTGCATCCAGCGTAGTGAATACCGCTTTTGAACAGCGGGAAGTCTCGCAGACGGAAGAAAAACGCGCCATTGCTGACGCGATTGCGGACTATATTCCTGATGGCTCAACGGTATTTATCACCATTGGCACCACGGTTGAACACGTCGCCCGTGCGCTGTTGAACCACAAGCATCTGCGCATCATTACCAACAGCCTGCGGGTTGCCCATATTCTGTATAAATGCCCGCAGTTTGAAGTCATGGTGCCGGGCGGCACGCTGCGCCCGCACAACGGTGGCATTATCGGCCCGGTCACCACCGCTTTTGTCGCCGGTTTTCGCGCGGATTATCTGGTCACCAGCATGGGCGCGATTGAAAGTGATGGTGCGCTACTGGAATTTGATGTCAATGAAGCCTGTGTGGCGCAAACCATGATGACGCACGCGCGTCATATTTTGTTAGCGGCAGACCACACCAAATTTCAGGCCTCGGCAGCGGTAGAAATGGGCAGCATAAAGCAGGCAACCGCGCTGTTTACGGATAAACTGCCCGCAGCGGCCCTGCAAAATTTACTGAAAGCCCATCAGGTGGAAATCATCCAGGCTACGCCAGGCGGCGATGAGGATGCCTGAATAACTAACCCCGGCCGCGCCGGGGTTATTAACATCGTTAGCGGAACTTCTTGTGGTTTTCGTTACGGATCGCAGCCAGTTTTTGCGCTTCTGCTTTGGCTTCATCCAGCTTGCCCTGCTTCGCCAGTGCATCGGCTTTATCAATCTGGGCAATCAGGTCATCCATGCCTTTATGGAAGTCTTTCATTTCCGGGCTGTCAGGTGCTTTACCTTCCAGTTTATCCGGGGTGCCTTTTTTGGCATCCTCGGCTTTGGCACGCAAATCACTTAACATTTTGTGCAGCTGATCGGCGCTTTTCGCCCCGTCCAGTGACTTGTAGATACCCGACATATCTTTCATATCGTGCTCAAGAGAGGCAGCACCGGCGGTAACGCTAACGGATAAGACGGCTACAGCGAACAACGACATAAGCTCTTTACGCATGCTCAGCTTCCTTTTTATTGTGGGAATGCTTTTTATAAAAAAACGGAGGGTCGATGCCCTCCGCTTGCTATCGCATAAACAACTTAAAAGAGATTTTACTGTCCGGCAATATACATTTCGGGGAGTAAGACCGAGCCGCACTGAATATTGCTGCGGGTTTCGATGTCATCGCCCACGGTGACGATGTTTCGCCACATGTCGCCTAAGTTGCCAGCAATGGTAATTTCGCTTACCGGATACTGGATTTCACCGTTTTCAACCCAGAAGCCCGCCGCGCCGCGTGAATAGTCACCGGTGATCGCGCTGACGCCCTGTCCCATCAACTCGGTCACCACCAGGCCGGTTCCCATCTGCTTCAGCAGATCGTTGAAGCTGTGTCCCTGACCGGCGATGCGCCAGTTGTGAATACCGCCCGCGTGGCCGGTGCTGGTTAAGCCCAGCTTGCGCGCTGAATAGCTGGTCATCAACCAGGTCTGCAGCACGCCATCTTTGATGATGTCGCGAGCCTCAGTACGCACGCCTTCGCTGTCAAACGGCGTCGATGCTAATCCTTTTAACAGGTGTGGCTGCTCCTGGATGGTGAGCCATTCCGGCAGAATCTGTTTGCCCATGGCATCCAGCAAAAAGGTGGATTTGCGATAAACGCTGCTGCCGCTGATGGCACCGACCAGATGCCCAAACAGGCCGGTCGCCACTTCGGGTGCAAAGATCACCGGCGCTTTCATGGTGTCGAGCTTACGTGGCGCAAGGCGCGACAGCGTCCGACGCGCGCATTCCGCACCAACCCAGTCAGGGCTTTTTAAATCTTCGATGGCACGCCCAATGGTGTAAGCGTAGTCACGCTCCATATTGCCGTTCTGCTCAGCAATCACGCAGCTGGACAGCGAATGGCGGCTGGAGCAGTAGCTCTGTAACATGCCATGGCTGTTGCCGAACACTTTGATACCGACGTGACTGTTAAAGCTGCCGCCTTCGGTATTGGTGATGCGCTTGTCTGCCTGCAACGCCGCCTGCTCTGCCTGCGCCGCCAGTTTGATGGCATAATCGGCATCGATCTCCCACGGATGATAGAGGTCAAGATCCGGAGCCTGATAGGCCAGCAACTCGGCATCCGCCGGTCCGGCAAAGGGATCGGGAGACGTGTAACGTGCGATATCAATCGCCGCCTGCACGGTCCGTTTAATCGCATCCGGGCTAAGATCGGTCGATGAAGCACTGCCTTTGCGGTTTTGATGATAAACGGTGATGCCCAGTGCGCCGTCACTGTTGAATTCGACGTTTTCTACTTCGCCGTAGCGGGTGCTCACACCGATACCGGTGGTCTTGCTCACCGCGACTTCCGCGCCATCTGTACTTGCTTTTGCCAGTTCAAGCGCCTGTGCAATTGCCTGTTCCAGTGCTTTTCGCTGTTCTGCAACTTGAGTTGATACGTTCATCGACCTGCCGTCTAATCTTATGGTTGAATAATTTGAGTCTATCAGAGTCAGAGAACAATTTCGCAGTCACCCGATAAACTGGTAGGATTAGCCTCTTTTTTTTGGAGCCAGATATGACAAAGCAGCCTGATGAGTGGCTCGACGATGTACCCGATAATCACGAAGAAGACGAAGAAGAGATTATTTGGGTTAGTAAGAGCGAAATAAAACGCGATGCGGAAGAGCTAAAACGCCTGGGTGCCGAACTGGTCGACCTGGGTAAAAACTCGCTGGATAAAATCCCGCTGGATGAGCGTTTACGTAACGAGATTGAACTGGCACAGCGCATTAAGAAAGAAGGCCGCCGCCGTCAGTTACAGCTCATCGGTAAGCTGTTGCGCAGTATAGATGTTGAGCCGATCCGCATTGCGCTCGACAAACTCAAGAACCGCCATAATCAGCAGGTCGCCCTGTTTCACAAACTGGAAATGCTGCGCGATCGCCTGATTGATGAAGGTGATGAGGCGATGACAGACGTGATTGCCCTTTATCCGCAGGCGGACCGCCAGCAGCTACGTAGCATGATTCGTAATGCGCAGAAGGAAAAAGCGGGCAACAAACCGCCGAAATCCGCCCGTCAGATTTTTCAGTACCTGCGTGAGTTAGCAGAAACCGTCTGACCTTTCCTGGTATTTGCGGCTGAGCAACGCCCAGCCGCAGGGTTTTCTTCTCCCATCAGAGGGAGAGGAAATGATCCGCTAGCGATTAGCGATCCAGACGATCCAGCAGCTTTTGATGAATCCCACCAAAGCCCCCGTTGCTCATGACCAGCACAGAATCCCCCGGCTGAGCCGTTTTTGCGATCATCTCAACCAGCGTATCAATATCCGCGCTACAGTGAGCAGGCTGCATGCAGGCATCTGCAACATCCGCCACCTGCCACGGAATATGTCCCGGCTGGAACAGGAACACTTCGTCGGCGCGTGCCAGTGATGGCGCCAGCTCGTTTTTATTCACGCCCATTTTCATGGTGTTTGAACGCGGTTCCAGTACCGCCAGAATACGCGCGGTACCGCCCACTTTACTGCGCAGTGCGCTGAGCGTGGCAAGAATCGCGGTAGGATGGTGGGCAAAGTCATCATAAATTTTGATGCCGTTTACCTCACCGCGCAGTTCAAGGCGACGACGGGCATTGATAAAGCTGCCCAGCGCCTGGCTGGCGTCTTCCGGCTTCACGCCGACGTGGCGCGCTGCCGCAATGGCCATCAGGCCATTGTGCATGTTGTGCTCGCCCACCAGCGCCCAGTTCACTTCGCCAACGTTCTCGCCATCAAGCAGAACTTCCCAGCGTGATGCATCCGGGGTCAGTTTTTTCGCCTGCCAGTGACCGCCATCGCCGACGTGTTCCTGTTCACTCCAGCAGCCCATTGCCATCACCTGTTTCAGATTAGGATCGTGCTCTGGCAGCAGGATCTTGCCCTGGCCTGGTACAATGCGCACCAGATGATGGAACTGTTTCTGGATCGCCCGCAAATCGTCAAAAATATCGGCATGATCGAATTCCAGGTTATTCAGGATCAGCGTGCGGGGGCAGTAATGGACGAATTTGGAACGCTTATCAAAAAACGCGCAGTCGTATTCATCCGCCTCAATCACAAAGAATGGGCTTTTTCCTAATTTTGCAGAAACATCGAAGTTGCCGGGCACACCACCAATAATAAAGCCAGGTTCCAGGCCACAGGCCTCAAGAATCCACGCTGCCATGCCTGCCGTGGTGGTTTTACCGTGGGTACCCGCCACGGCCAGCACCCAACGGTCGCGCAGCACAAAATCGTGCAGCCACTGTGGGCCTGAGAGGTAAGGAATATTACGTTCCAGCACCGCTTCCACACAGGGATTCCCGCGCGTCATGGCGTTGCCGATAATGACCAGGTCCGGTACAGGATCAAGCTGACTTGCGTCGTAACCCTCTGTTAATGCTATACCTTGCTGCTCAAGTAAGGTGCTCATCGGTGGATAGACGTTGGCATCTGAGCCTGTCACCTGATGGCCAAGCGAGCGGGCCAGCATGGCCAGTCCGCCCATAAAAGTGCCACATATCCCAAGGATGTGAATGCGCATAACGAAGTCCATAACTCAAAAGTTCGGCGCACAGTGTAACCTTGCTTGCACACGGAAGAAACGGATTAGGACTATGGTTTTTAAAGTTCAATCGGCTAAACTGCGTACGCATCCACGGGCAGTTAAGTATGCCGCTGCCACTCCATCGATGATTCAGGGAATGTGTTATGAAAACGTTGGGCGAATTTATCGTCGAGAAGCAACACGACTTTCCGCACGCCACAGGTGAACTGACGGCGCTTATCTCAGCCATTAAGCTGGGCGCTAAAATTATTCACCGTGATATTAACAAAGCCGGTCTGGTCGATATTCTTGGTGCCAGCGGCGTTGAGAATATTCAGGGTGAGCAGCAGATGAAACTGGATCTGTTCGCCAATGAAAAACTCAAAGCAGCACTGAAAGCACGTGGCATCGTTGCCGGTATCGCCTCTGAAGAAGAAGATGAGTTTGTGATCTTTGAAGGCGAAGAAAACGGGAAATACGTCGTCTTGATGGACCCGCTTGATGGGTCGTCGAACATCGATGTTAACGTCTCTGTCGGCACCATTTTCTCTATCTATCGTCGCGTTAGCGAACCGGGTACGCCGGTTGTCGAAGCCGACTTTATGCAGCCGGGTAATAAGCAGGTTGCCGCCGGTTACGTGGTTTACGGCTCATCCACCATGATGGTGTACACCACCGGTTGTGGCGTACATGCGTTTACTTACGATCCGTCTTTGGGTGTGTTCTGCCTGAGCCATGAACGTATGACCTATCCGGACGTGGGTTATACCTACTCCATTAACGAAGGTAACTACATTCGTTTCCCGCAGGGCGTGAAAAAATACCTGAAATTCTGTCAGGAAGAGGACGTGGCGACTCATCGTCCTTACACCTCACGTTATATCGGTTCTCTGGTGGCGGATTTTCACCGCAACCTGCTGAAGGGCGGCATCTATCTCTATCCAAGCACTGCCAGCCATCCTAAGGGTAAACTGCGCCTGCTCTATGAGTGCAACCCAATGGCATTCCTGGCTGAGCAGGCTGGCGGTAAAGCCAGCGATGGTCAAAACCGTATTCTGGATATTCCACCGATCACGTTGCACCAGCGTTGTCCGTTCTACTGTGGCAACACCGCCATGGTAGAGGACGTGGAGCGTTTCCTGGGTGAGTTCCCCGACTGCCGTCAGGGCTAAAGACGAAGGGCGCGATATTCGCGCCCTTTTTGGTTTACGACTGCTGTAGCCTGAACTGTGCCATCGCAGCCTGTAACTGCTCTGACTGCGACTCCAGTGAATGGGTCGCGGCGGTTGCCTGTTCCACCAGCGCCGCGTTCTGCTGCGCTGCTTCATCCATTTGCGTCACTGCATGATTGACCTGATCGATACCACGACTCTGTTCTTCTGAGGCCATGGAAATCTCTTTCATCAGCGCCGTAACCCGCATGACTTCACCGGCGATCTCATCCATCGTTTCGCCCGCGCGCGTCGCCATTTCACTGCCCTCTTTGACCCGCGTTTGTGAGTCGCTGATCAGCGTACGAATCTCTTTGGCCGCACTGGCACTGCGCTGTGCCAGCGTACGGACTTCGTTGGCGACGACGGCAAAACCGCGTCCCTGTTCTCCGGCGCGTGCCGCTTCAACTGCCGCGTTCAGGGCAAGGATGTTGGTCTGGAAAGCAATGCCGTCAATCACGCTCAGGATATCGCCGATGCGGTTAGCGCTGTCGGTGATTTCATGCATTTTTTCCATCACGTAATTCACCACTTCCGCACCGCGATCGGCACTGTCAGACACGGCGTTAGCCAGCTGATGTGCCTGCTGGGCGTTGCTGGCGTTGAGACGGACGGTGGCCGTCAACTGCTCCATGCTGGCAGCCGTTTGCTCCAGCGATGCAGCGGACTCTTCCGTACGTTGAGAAAGATGCACGTTGCCTGCCGCCAGTTCACGGCTGCCGATATCGATCTTCAGGCCGGCTTCACGGACCTGATTAACCGATTCACGCAGCGCGTGCTGCATGCCTGCCAGCGCATTATTCAGTCGGCCCAGTTCATTATTGCCCGCCAGCGGTAAGGCCTGGGACAAATCGCCCGCCGCAATTTGCTCCAGGTGAGTAATCGCGTTGTTTAACGGCGTCAGCAGCATACGGCGTAACAGTACCCAGGCCAGCACCAGAAGCAGCAGTGACAGCAGCACGGCGATGGCAATCAGCACCTTCATCATGATTTCGTTACGCTGGGCTTCAGCCAACTGCGCATGCGTAATTTCATCGGCTTTTTTACCGAAGGTTTCTACCGCATTGCTGTATTTCACTGACAGCGGCTCCAGTTTGCCTTCCAGCAACTGGTAGTATTCATCGTTGTACTGTTTATCCAGCGCCTTCATCATCGGCAGGATGCCCTGATCAAGGTAGTCCTTATAGCTTGATGCAATCGCATCGGCCATAATCTTCCCTTCGGCAGTCACCGTACCGGCATCAACAAAACGCTTAAGATTCTGTTGAGATGCCACCACATCCGCCTGCGCGGTTTTGGTGATGCTTGCTCCCTCATCCAGTAAACCAATCTCAATTTTACGCACTGCCAGCGCAGCACTGGCACGTGCGCGCATTAAATCGGCATTACTTTGATACAAGCTGTTTAACTCAATCCCCTGAATGCGGTTAACCACATCCAGCGAACGATTCCCCTTATTAATTGCCACAATGCCCATCACACTCACCGCCAACAGCAGCAGTGTCATGAACGCCAGCAACGCCAGCAACCCCGTGCGCAGTGATAACTGTTTCATCTTGATCGTTTCCGTATGAGTAGTAAAAGGCGAAATAATTTCGACAACCCTTAAACGGAGAAAGTATCGGCAATGACCTGGCTAAACTTTAACGTCAATAGATGATTAACATCTCTATTACCGTTAACCTGTTAATGAAACTGACCGGTTATGTGGGTAAGCCAAAGAGGAAAAGCATGAAGAGAGGGTTAATACTGGCGCTGGTGGTTAACTGCGGAGGCGCATTCGCGCAGCAGTCCGATATCGATCTTCAGCTAAATCAGTGCCTTAATAAAGCCAGCACCACGCTTGCAATGGTGCAGTGTAATGACAGCGCCATGAAAGGCTGGGATAAGGAAATGAACACCCAGTACGGTTTACTGATGAAAAAATTAAGCGGTGAACCCAAGGATAAATTGCGTGCGGCACAGCGGGCCTGGCTCAGCTATCGTGATGCCTGGCTGGCCGCCAGCCGCAGCCAGCTCAGCACCCAGGGCACGCTGGGGTCCGTTGCGCTCGGCACACAGGGCATTGCGCTGGTGCGCGATCAAACGCTGATGCTGCAATCTTTAAACAAAGGCAGTTGCGCTAACCCCGACGATTGTTGATTAATGTCAGTTCGTTACTGGCTATTCGCCGACGTTTTCATTTACCTGCAGGAAAAAATCATGGCTGCTTATGCCTCCACGCTTATTTTAATCGGCCTTGCCGTGCTGAGTTACTTTGTTCACAACACCGCCGTAACCCTTTCTATATTGATTCTGCTGGCCATTAAACTGACTCCGCTGGCACAGTTCTTTCCTTACGTGGAAAAACAGGGCATTACGTTAGGCATTATCATTCTTACGGTGGCGGTCATGGCACCGCTGGCGAGCGGTTCGCTGCCTGCGTCATCCCTGCTGAAGTCCTTTGCCAGCTGGCAGTCGATTGTGGCGATTCTGGTGGGCATTTTTGTCGCCTGGCTGGGCGGACGTGGCGTGAGTTTTATGAGCGTACAGCCTTCCGTTATTGGCGGATTGTTAATGGGGACGGTGATTGGTGTGGCGTTTTTCCGTGGCGTCCCGGTAGGGCCACTGATTGCTGCGGGCATTGTTTCCTTGTTTATCACCGCCAAATAGCGTTGAGGAGCATTCTGAAACGCCAAAAAGGGGGCGGACTTTCACAGTCAGTTGGCTATAATAACCGACACTCAACATACGACGACTAAAGGAATACCCGATGAGTTTGAACCAGGTGCCAGCAGGTAAAGACCTGCCAGAAGATATCTACGTAATTATTGAGATCCCGGCCAATGCCGATCCGATCAAATATGAAGTTGATAAAGAGTCTGGTGCCCTGTTTGTGGATCGCTTCATGTCCACTGCGATGTTCTATCCGTGCAACTATGGTTACATCAACCATACCCTGTCGCTGGATGGTGATCCGGTCGACGTGCTGGTACCAACCCAGTACCCACTGGAGCCAGGCTCAGTCATCCGTTGCCGCCCAGTTGGCGTGTTGAAAATGACCGACGAGTCAGGAGAAGATGCCAAACTGGTTGCCGTTCCGCACACCAAGCTCACCAAAGAGTACGATCACATTAAAGATGTGAACGACCTGCCAGAACTGCTGCGTGCGCAGATCACCCACTTCTTTGAGCACTACAAAGATCTGGAAAAAGGCAAATGGGTTAAGGTTGACGGCTGGGATAACGCTGAAGCGGCAAAAGCCGAAATCATCTCTTCTTTCGAGCGTGCGGCTAAGAAGTAATTCTGTTTCCAGGCTGCGTGATTCATCTCAGCTGAACAGATAAAAACACCGTCCAACTGGACGGTGTTTTTATTCAGGCTTTCGACTCCTCATCACGCTTCAGCCAGTCACCACTCATGATACGCTGGCGTCCTGAGACTGAACGTTGATAGACATAAAGCCATGCGCTACCGAACGGCGTCTGAATCAGATGACGTTTGTATTCTCCACCTTTAGTACGAAGCGCATCTAACTCGGCGAGGATGGAGGCATCAATCCGGTATACTTCGCAATATACCTTTCCTTCGCCATTAACCACGCCGGGATAGTGACCAAGACTGTAGAGTTCATAGCCCTCAATCTGATGGTCACCCAACCATTGCGCGTGTGTCATCCAGTGACTGTTTCCCTGTTTGCGCCGTAAACTGCCATAGACAATTATTCGCATTGCTAAAACTCAAACTGATAAAGCAAATCAAGAGCCTGATCCACACCGGACACGGCTTCCAAATAGAGTTTAGGCATCAGGCGGTAACGTAAGGTTAACGTTGCCAGTGAATCAAAGATGCCCACTCCGTATTTTACTTGTAGACCCGGCAGTACATAGCCACTGACCTGCACCTGCTGACTGTCGCCAACGCCGGTGGTATCAAGAGCAAGGTTACTGACGCCGAATGTCTCGCCGATTTTACCCACAACCTGACCACTTTGTGCAACCCCTAACCCCACTAACGCTGAAGTTAGTGCATTACCGTCACCGTCGCTCTTCAGTCCCTGACCCCGTAACAGGTAAGAAAGGGCTTCCTGCTGTGACATCGCCGGGTCCGAGAACACTTCAACTTTCGGCTCGTCCGCCAGTCCGGTAACGCGCAGGCCTGCCGTCACGCTGTCCTCTGTCGCATCCGGATTACGAATCGCCTCCAGGTTGATGTAAGGCTGATCCGGTGGCCCAGCGAATTGCAGTTCACCTTTGCGTACGATCAAATCCTGGCCATAGGCATGGAAACGGCCGGAAGGAATGTTGATCTGTCCGTTCAGTCCAAGACCTGATTTATCCTGTACCATTTTCAGGTCGCCATTCAGTCGCGCTTTCAGGCCAAATGCGGACAGGCGCACGTCGTTGCCGACATGGATAATCAGGTTACTGTTAATCGGTATTGAAGCGGTTTGAGGCTCAATCGGTTTAAGGTTTTTATCCAGCATGACCTCGTCAGAGGAGACGCCCACCGCGCTCTCTGGCACCTCTTGTACCGTAATGCGTGCCCAGGGAATATCCACCCGCCCGTCAAGGTTAAAGGCGGCTGGCGTGGCTTCAAAGACCACATCCGGCGAGACATCCATCCGCACCATTGGCGGCACCGTAACCCGTACCCGACTTCCTTTGGCGGCGACACGTGCCCGCCAGTTATCCAGTTGGCTCCAGTCCGCATCACCCGTGAGGTTGATATTGCCCTGCGCGGTCTGCAGCAGACCATTCAGGGTTGAGCTCATGCCGTTAAACACCATATTGAGGCTGGCGCGGGTTAAATCCACCGGCATGAAGTTGCCTTTCACATTCACATCTTTCAGGCCGAGTTGACCAAAGACCTGGGGCTGCTGTGCCGTTCCGCCGAGGCGTAGGTTACTGTTCAGGTTGCCTTTAATGCTTTCGCCCTGCATCAACGCCGGATTGATTATCGCCAGGGAGATATTGCGGATATTCACATTACCGCCCAGCGTTCGGCGCTGTTGCGGATCGGTGATCTGCACATTGCCATCCAGTTGACCGTTGTTGACGATACGAATCAGCCAGTCGAGCTGCGCCCGTCCATCGCGCAGTGCGGCATTGATATTAAGCGTGTTAAAGGCGACAGGCAGCGTATTGCCCTGCACATCCTGCGCGACTTTAACGCCGTTGCCCTTCAGCGCCAGGCTGCCGGTCGGCAGTTTGCCGTCCGCCGTCCAGTTTACTCGGGCATCCCCGCTAAACACGCCGCTCAGCTGTGTCTGGTTAGTGAGGAAAGGTTTTAACATCGCAAGGTCAAAACGGTTTAACACCACATGAGCATGACCATCTGGCCCGGCTTCTATGGGTTCAGGCACACAGAGTTGCGCATTGGGATTTTGCCAGCAGTGCGGGCCAATAGTGGCAGTCTGTTTCTGATTGACATAGTCGATCGCCATGGCGCGCGTCAGTCGCCATTCACCCACCGGCGTATCAAAACGCGTATTGTTCAGATTGCCCTTCCACTGCTCGGTCTGACGGTCGAAGCTGCCTGTCAGCGCGAGTTGGCCTGACACCGGCTTGCCCTGCACGTTGAGTTTGAGCTGGTGCTGCTTTTCATCGCCATCGGCATTGAGCGTCAGCAGGCTGATATTAAGTGCATCCTGCGTCAACTGCTCAACCCGCAACTGCAGCTTACCGGCGATTTGCTCGCTGGAGCGCACATCACTCTTCAGGGTGATGCGGCGGACAAGCAGTTGCTGCCAGCGTAAACCGGTGGCGGTAAGATCGGCCAGCAGTTGTGGCGCTTTCAGCGTACCCCGTGCCTTGATATCCCCTTTGACCACCCCGCCCAGCCCCGGCAGCGCATTATCGAGATGCAGAGCATCAACGCTGGCATCCAGGTTGAGTGTATCGGCCAGGCTGCCTTTTACATCCAGATGATTACGTCCCAGCGCTATCTTGATGCCGGGGATATCCCACTGGTTGTAGCTGTTGCCCCGTAAGGTGCCGTCAGCGCTTACCGCGTTCTGTTTAACGTTACCTTTTAGCATCAGCTGCGGTACGCTCACCTGCCAGCTGCCACCATACAGGCTGCCACGGGTGGTAATCTTACCGTCCAGTTTAGCCGGCCAGTCAGGATACTGGCGCGCGGTATTGATGCCGTCCAGCGTCAACTCACTGCGCCAGCTGATGGCTTTGCTCCAGTCCACCAGCGCGGTGAGATCGATGTTGCCCTGCAACGCCGCCACACGCAGCTTATCCAGACTGAACTGTTGCACGTTGCCCTTGCCATCCAGCGCGACCGTAGCAGGCGGCACCGATTCCCCTTTGACCGAGGTGCGCAGAGACATGACATAGTCTGTCGCCTTGCCTTTGAACTGATAGTTAAGGTTATCGGCCTGATACTGAATCGCCCCGGTCAGCGGCCAGCGCAACTGCGGACTGGTCAGGTTTAACGCCAGCGGTAGACCAGCCACGGCGGGTTGAGCGCTGGCATCAAGTTGTGCGCGTACCGGGCCGGAAAGGTTCAGCGCCAGTTTCAACTCGTCACGCATCGCCCCCTTTAAGGTCAAACTGAGTTTTTCCCCTTTGACAGGGTCAACGTTCACCTCGCCGTTCAGGGCAAAATCAACGGGCCAGTTGTCAGCAAGCGTAGCCTGACCACCGCCGTTCAGCTTGCCCAGATTTGAGTCAACCTCCAGCGTTTGCAACTGCATATGGCGGTCCAGCGTTTTCGCCTTCACCCGCAGTCGGCTAACCGAAATATCAGTATCACCGGTGATGCGTAGCTGCTCGCCCAGAATTTCCTGTACATCAATATCCAGCGGTAACTGAAAGTCGGGCAGCGCGGGCAACAGCGGTTTTGCAAACAGCGCCTGCAAGGTTTCGCCCAACGGCTTCTCATCCGGCTGAGGCTGTTGTATTTTGGGTTGCACCACCTGCTCTTTAGCCACCTGCGCCGCTTTAGGCAGCGCTATCAGCAAACTTTGGATATGGGTGGGATTCAGCGTCAGGGCACGATCCTGCCACTGCAAGCCGGTGGTAAAATCCGCCAGCGAAATAGCGCTCTCATCGACTTTCACGCTGATGTTGTGCAGGCCCACATGACGCAGGCTGATCGGATAAGGTGTGCTGAGATTGCTGGTGCCGCTCTCTTCTTCCGGGGGTGCCGTCGACGGCGTCATCTTTTTGCTGTCGACCACCACGCTGATATCTTTCAGCGTCAGATCATTAACACAGACCGACGAGTGCAGCAGGCAGTTGAGATCCACAGCCAGATGGATAGTGCCCGCATTAACGCTGACGCCAGGCATCTCATAGCGCAATCCACTAAGGGTAAGATTACGCCAGCCGCCGTCCACTTTGTTGATCGACAAGCCCGGCACCCAGCGCGACGCGCCGTTTAACACCAGATGTAATCCCGGCGTCGTACCAATCAAAAATGCCAAACCCGCAAACAGCAAGACCAAAAAAATCAGAAAGCCAATCAGGACCTTTTTCCAGCGCTTCATAGTTCAGGCCCCAACCCTACGTAAAATTGCACACCATGCTCCTCGCTATCCCCAATGGGGCGGGCAATATCAAACTTAATGGGCCCCACCGGTGATGACCAGCGCACCCCAATACCTGCGCCGGTTTTTACATTGCTTTGCTTAATGTCATTGACCGCCTCGCCTGAGTCGACAAACACCGCGCCCCACCATTTGCCGCTGACGTTGTACTGATATTCCAGCGAGCCGGTAACCATTTTGGATGCGCCTGTCAGCTTGCCGTCACTGTCACGTGGAGAGACGTTTTTATATTTATAACCGCGAATACTGCGGTCACCACCGGCAAAGAAGCGCAGATCCGGCGGCACTTTGTCAAAGTCGTTGGTTTCAATCCAGCCCACCGTACCGCGGGCAATAAAACGGTTCTTTTCACCCAGCGTGCGAATCCAGACGTTTTGCGCCTGCAGGATTAAGAAATCGACATCCGAACCCCAGGTGGTATCGGACACATCTGCGGAATAACGCTGCGAATCGCCCCAGGTTGGCATTAAGCCGCCGCGTGAACGGGTGCGGTTCAGACTGACGCCGGGATAGAGCAGCATCGTGGTATTGGTGACGTTACCCTGCGTAAAGTGATCCAGGCTCCAGCGCAGGTTAAGGGCTCTTTGCCAGCCGCTGCTGCTGTCCCAGTTGCGCGATACCGCCAGCGTACTGGTATCTGCTTTGGTGTCGTTAAGATCGGTGCGTTTCAGACCGCCGGAAAAGGTGTAGTACTGCTCCAGTGGGCTTTTCAGCAACGGGACTTTGTAACTGAGATCGACCTGTTGCTCGGGCGCGGAAACATAGGCACTGGCGGCCATACTGTGGCCCCGATCGTTAACCCAGGGTTTTCTCCACGTTCCTTTCAGGCGCGGTCCAACATCCGTCGAGTAACCGACACCGGCTTCAATGGTATTTTTAGCGCGGGGTGACACCACGGCATTTAAGGGCAGAACTTTGGTTTTACGGCCCTGCTTAAACTCGGGCGCAACCACCACTGACTGGAACCAGCCGGTCGCGGAAAGACGGCGGTTAAGTTCAGCCAGATCGCGGGAACTGTAGTAATCCCCCTCTTTGAAGGGCACTAAATTTTGCAGATAAGCTTCGCGGATCTGCGAGCCTTCAAAGGTGACATCACCAAAGCGATAACGCGGACCGCTGTTGTAGTCCAGATCCCAAAAGGCTTCATGGCGGTCAACAGAAACACCTAACTGGCTTTTTTCAAACTCACCATCGAAATAGCCGTTACGCAGGGCAAGGTTGGTAAAGCCGCTTTTAAATTTATCGTACTGACCGTGGTTAAGCACCGTCCCGACTTTGGGCCGCCCCTGCGCAATCCAGTTTTTATAATCCGCATCGTTTTTCGCCTGACCGGTGACGACAATCGTACTGCCCGCAATTTTTATCGGCTGACCAGGCGTAACACGGGCGATTAACACCGGACGGCCGCCCTGAGGAGGCGCGGGGCGCGATTCGAAGTCGATATCCGGCTCATAATAGCCAAGCGCGCGGAGTCCCTCTTTGATCGCCGAAGAGACGCGAGAGCGAAAGCGGCCGTCGTTGGTGACTTCGTCGCTGCTAATGGTCGACAGGCGTGCCCTGACGTTTTTTTGCAGTTCTCCGGTTAGCCCTTCCAGCTGTAGTCGAACCGGTGCCGCCCCGAAGGCGGGCGCGACGAGCAGCAAACCCGTCATGCAATAAACATAAAATCGTGGCACTTGTACTCCTGTCTGTCATGCCTGCCCCATTCCACAGGGCGCGTGTTAATCCTCGTTACCGATACAATCGCGACGGCAACTCACTCATCATAGCCGCACTTTTTGCCAACTGGCAGTGTACAACGAGATCTAAGCCAAATTGAGCATTATTGTCGGCAAAACCCACTTAGGTTACAACGGCGTTGTAACGTCCTGGGCGCTTCGCGGTTTGCCTGCTTATCGGCGCGGGGGAGGACAAGACAATAAATACTCACGCAGAGAGCCATCGTTTGCCCTCTGGCGGCGGCATCGTCGCTGCTGCTATAATCACCCACCGCAGGCATCCCGCCTGTCTTCATTTCTGCCCCTGCACCTCACTGATATTGTTGAATGGGCGCAGACATTTTTGGCACGGATAGCTCCCCTTAAGTCGCCACTACAGGGAATGAGCGCATAAACCGCACGCTGCCCAGGCCAAAAATGACAAGTGAATAACTCTTTGGATCTCATATGCTTGATAGCCTACTTGTCATTCTGCTACTGATAGTAATCAGTGCTTTTTTCTCTCTGTCGGAAATCTCGTTGGCCGCCGCCCGCAAGATTAAGCTGAAACTTCTTGCTGACCAGGGCAACATCAACGCCCAGCGCGTTTTGAAAATGCAGGAAACCCCTGGCATGTTCTTCACCGTGGTGCAAATCGGTCTGAATGCCGTGGCTATCCTCGGTGGTATCGTGGGTGATGCAGCGTTTTCGCCGGCCTTTTCCAGCCTGTTCAACCGTTTTGTGTCACATGACCTTGCCGAACAACTCAGCTTTATCTGCTCGTTCACCATCGTAACCAGCCTGTTTATTCTGTTTGCCGACTTAACGCCGAAACGGGTCGGCATGATCGCGCCCGAAACCATTGCCCTGCGGATTATCAATCCCATGCGCTTCTGTTTGCTGGTGATGCGCCCGCTGGTGTGGTTGTTTAACGGTCTGGCCAACGTGTTCTTTCGCGTCTTTAAACTGCCGATGGTGCGCAAAGACGATATCACCTCAGATGATATCTATGCGGTTGTGGAAGCAGGCGCGCTGGCTGGTGTACTGCGCAAACAGGAACATGAGCTGATCGAAAACGTATTCGAACTGGAATCCCGCACCGTACCTTCATCCATGACCTCACGTGAAAACATCGTCTGGTTCGATCTGCATGAAGATGAAGTCAGCCTGAAAACCAAAATCGCTCAACATCCTCACTCCAAATTCCTGGTCTGTAATGGCGATATTGACCACATTGTCGGCTACGTTGATTCCAAAGAATTGTTGCTGCGCGTGCTGGGTAATCAGAGCATGGCGCTGAACAGCGGCGTTCAAATCCGCTCTGCGCTTATCGTACCGGATACCCTGACATTGTCTGAGGCGCTGGAAAGCTTTAAAACGGCAGGCGATGACTTCGCGGTCATCATGAACGAGTATGCGCTGGTGGTCGGCATCATCACACTTAACGATGTCATGACGACGCTGATGGGCGACCTGGTAGGCCAGGGCATGGAAGAGCAAATTGTCGCGCGTGACGAGAATTCCTGGCTGGTGGAAGGCGGTACGCCAATTGATGATGTTATGCGCGTGCTGGATATCGATGATTTTCCGCAGTCGGGTAACTACGAAACGATTGGCGGCTTTATGATGTATATGCTGCGCAAGATCCCGAAACGGACGGACTTTGTGAAGTTTGCAGGCTACAAGTTTGAAGTGGTGGATATCGACAGCTACCGAATTGACCAGCTGCTGGTAACGCGGATTGATGAACGACCGCCAATGCTGAATGTGGCAAAAACCGAAGAATAGAAAGACTAAGGGCGCCATCGGCGCCCTGTTTTTTAGTTGAACTCTAGCTTGAGACGAACGACCTGGCGGTTAATTTCTGACATCACGCTCAGGTGCTGTTTGTCTTTGACCCGTGGGATCAGGACTTTACCTTTATCGAACTCGAATGCGCCAACATCCTTGATGTATAACCTTCCTTTAAACAGCGTCTTAACATATTTTGCTATCTGTAGTGGATTATAGCGCTGGAAGATTTTCATACTGATTAACTCCTTCATTTTTAAGCACGCTTCACCGTTGCCAAATTCGGTACGGGTCCATGAAGCGCGAATTCGAGATAAACTATAGAACACTCTGTTTACTTCGCACGATAAGAAATAAGTTTTTTTACCGTTCTGACAGAACATTACAGAATACTCTGTTATTTACTTTTCACTATTCAGTATAAACCTTCATTCGTTACGGAATTGTGTAGTTGATAACAAAGCTGACAGCTTTTTGAGACAGGCGCATCATCCCTGCTTACTATTACAGTTGAATGACTAACTGGTCTGATCACTGGAGAGGATGATGATGCGTGTAACTCTGGCAGCACTGGCTTTATCACTGTTGATTCCCGTCAGCGCGCTGGCTCACGATATCGAGCTGGGAAAACGTGTGCCGGCGGTAGGCGTTAATGATAAAGGCGAGCTGATTTTACAGCAGGAAAAATTCAGTTATAAAAACTGGAACAGCGCCCAGCTAAGTGGAAAAGTGCGGGTGGTACAACATATTGCCGGACGCTCATCAGCGAAAGAGATGAACGCTGCGTTGGTTGAAGCAATTAAGGCAGCCAGGTTGCCTCACGATCGCTATCAGACCACCACGATTGTTAACACCGATGATGCTATTCCCGGCACCAGCATGTTTGTCCGCAGCAGTATTCACAGTAATAAGCAGCAGTATCCGTGGTCGCAGTTTATTGTCGACGGCCAGGGTAACGTGCAGCACGCCTGGCAATTGCAGCAGGGCGGCTCGGCTATTGTGGTGTTGGATAAAACAGGCCAGGTTAAATACGTTAAAGATGGTGCCCTGTCTCAGCAGGAGGTTGAGCAGGTGATGACCTTATTAAGGTCGCTGTTGCAAGAGTAGATAAAGATGAAGGCGGGAGGCTGATGCCTCCCGCACTGCATCAAAACAGTGAAACGCGAAAGCCCGGGTTAAGGAAAGACTCACGCGGCGCGTAGTCCAGCGTTCTTCCCTGCCAGTCATGTACGTGCGCACCCGCAGCAGCGGCTACGGCATGGCCTGCACCGGTATCCCAGATGTTGGTTGGCCCAAAACGCGGATAGAGTTGGGCTTTACCTTCAGCCACCAGGCAAAACTTCAAGGAAGAGCCGGTCGCAACCGTCTGGTGTTCACCCAGTTGCTTCAGGTATTCCTGCATCTCTTCATCGTCATTATGTGAACGACTCACCACCACTAACGGCGGACGCGCATCAAGCACATGAATTTGCTGTCGTTCTCCGTTCTCTTCTTTCCAGGCTTTGCCCTCTGCGGCGGAATACATCACGCCCAGTGCGGGCGCGTAAACCACGCCCATGACCGGCTTACCCTGCTCAATCAATGCGATGTTCACGGTAAACTCACCGTTACGTTTGATAAATTCTTTGGTGCCATCCAGCGGGTCGACCAGCCAGTAGCGCTGCCAGTGCTGGCGGACATCCCAGCCAGGCGGATCTTCTTCTGACAGGATCGGGATATCCGGCGTCAGCCGTTTTAAGCCCGATACAATCACATCATGAGCGGCCAGGTCTGCCGCCGTGACAGGAGAATCATCCGCTTTGTGGGAAATCTCTGCCGGAACAGAACCGTTGTAGACCTGCATAATCGCGTCGCCTGCTTCACGCGCCAGTTGGCTTATTTGCTCTAACATTTTTCACCTCATGTATGCGAATGCTACGCGTTAACTGTCATACCCGTTGGAGTACAGTCTAGCAGCTTCACGCTTACCGCTGATTTCAGGCAAACATTCTGAATCATTTTTCAGCTATATCAACACAATAGACAGAAATAGCAACGATCTTATTCGGCTTAAGCGATGAGATCGACGGCCCGAGCCCGACGGATGGCAGGCTCAAAACGTTACATCCATCACGATTTAATCTGCCCTTTCATCAGACTTTTACATTATTTTTGTAGCCTTGATCTTTTAGCTTTGGGAGAGAGCATGTTTAAGGCGGGAATGATGTTACTGGCGTTGAGCGTTTCAGTTGCAGTACAGGGAGCCACCGTGGATTTGCGCGTGCTGGAAACAACCGATCTGCACAGTAATATGATGGACTTCGACTATTACAAAGATACGCCCACAGAAAAATACGGTCTGGTGCGCACGGCGTCGCTGATCCATGCAGCACGTCAGGAAGTCACCAACAGCGTATTAGTGGACAATGGCGACCTTATTCAGGGCAGTCCATTAGGCGACTATATGGCAGCCAAAGGACTTAAACAGGGCGATGTTCATCCGGTCTATAAAGCCATGAACACGCTGGACTATAGCGTGGGTACGCTGGGTAACCATGAATTCAACTACGGTCTGCCCTATCTGCACAAGGCACTGGCGGGCGCGCGTTTTCCCTATGTCAATGCAAACGTCATCGATCTTAAAAGCGGCAAGCCCCTTTTTACCCCTTATCTGATTAAACCCACTCGCGTGACCGATCGTGACGGGAAAACGCATACTTTGCAGGTAGGCTATATCGGTTTTGTTCCCCCGCAGATTATGGTGTGGGATAAAACGAACCTGCAGAACAACGTCCGGGTGGATGACATCACTGAAACCGCACGCCGCTACGTGCCAGAAATGCGAGCGAAAGGCGCGGATGTGGTTATCGCCCTAGCCCACTCGGGCCTGAGCAGCGAACCCTATCAGGCGATGGCCGAAAACTCTGTCTACTACCTCAGCGAAGTTGCGGGCATTGATGCCATTATGTTTGGTCATGCGCATGCCGTGTTCCCGGGCAAGGAGTTTGCCGGGATCAAAGGTGCGGATATCGACAAAGGCACACTAAACGGTATTCCTGCGGTGATGCCAGGCATGTGGGGCGATCATTTGGGTGTGGTAGATCTGGTGCTAAGCAACGGTGGTGGTCGCTGGCAGGTCACTGGCGGTACAGCACAGGCGCGCCCCATCTATGACACCGCCCATAAAAAATCGCTGGCCGCTGAAGATCCCGCACTGGTTAAGGTTCTGAAAGACGATCATCATGCTACCCGCGAATTTGTAGCTCAGCCCATCGGCAAATCGGCTGATGTGATGTACAGCTATCTGTCACTGGTTCAGGACGATCCGACCGTACAGATTGTGAATAATGCGCAGCGTGCCTATGTTGAACATTTTATTCAGGGCGATCCCGACCTGGCGAAGCTGCCGGTGCTGTCAGCGGCGGCCCCCTTTAAAGCCGGCGGGCGCAAGAACGATCCTGCCAGCTATGTGGAGGTCGAGAAAGGCAACCTGACGTTCCGTAATGCGGCCGACCTCTATTTGTATCCCAACACCCTGGTGGTGATGAAAGTCAGCGGCGAACAGGTGAAAGAGTGGCTGGAATGCTCTGCGGGCCAGTTTAATCAGATCGATCCTGCCAGCAGCCGGACGCAGCCGTTGATCAACTGGGATTTTCGCACCTATAACTTCGACGTTATCGACGGTGTCAGCTATCAAATTGATGTGACACAACCGGCCCGTTACGACGAAGAGTGCAAACTGATCCATCCTGATGCTTCACGCATTAAAGATCTGCGCTGGCAGGGGAAACCTGTCGATCCTAAAGCGACCTTCCTGGTGGCGACCAATAACTACCGGGCCTACAGCGGAAAATTTGCCGGAACAGGCGATAAGTACATTGCTTTTGCCTCGCCGGATGAGAATCGCGCAATACTGGCGGCTTATATCAGTGCAGAAACCAAAAAGAATGGCGAGGTCCGTCCGCAGGCCGATCATAACTGGCGACTGGCCGCGATACATAGCGCACAGCCTCTTGATATTCGCTTTGAGACCGCACCTGGCGATAAAGCAACTCGCTTTATTCAGCAGTATGCGCAATATCCGATGAAGGCAACAGGGAATGACGAGACGGGATTTGCTATCTGGCAGGTAAATCTACAGCAGTAAAATAACTAAGGGCGGCACGGCGCCGCCCTTATCCTTTACAGGATTTCCAGCAGTTCAACTTCAAAAATCAGGGTGCTGAACGGCGGAATGGAAGCACCGGCACCGCGCTCACCGTAAGCGAGGTCGTGCGGGATCACCAGTTCCCACTTAGAGCCAACAGGCATCAGCGTCAGCGCTTCGATCCAGCCTGCAATCACGCCAGTCACCGGGAATTCAGCGGGTTCGCCACGGGCAACGGAGCTGTCGAATACGGTGCCGTCAATCAGTTTGCCGGTATAGTGCACACGTACGCGGTCCTGACGGGAAGGAATCGCGCCTTCGCCCTGGGTAATCACGCTGAACTGTAAACCTGACTCGGTGCTGCTGACGCCTTCACGCTGGGCATGCTGCTGCAGGAAAGCCTGGCCTTCTGCGGCCATCGCTTCCACGCGCTCACGACGCACGCTTTCAGCCCGCTCATGAACTTCACGCAGCGCGCGGTGAACTACATCAACAGGCACCGCGGGTGAGTTCCCTTCCAGCGCGTCGCGCAGGCCCGCGAGCAGTGCTTCTGGCTGCAGCCCCTGCAGACCAGACTCCAGCAGCTGCTGGCCAACCTGTAAACCAATACCGTAACTTGCTTGTGCTTCGACGCTGTCGAAAGAAGGGGTAGTCATCTTCGTTCCTTTCACTCTCGGATATAGTAAGACGGGCAGCATAGCAGCGCAGGCCGCTGGCGTAAAATCCGCAGCGTCGTAGATGACTTTTGCTGGCGAAAGAGAAACAATACGCAGGTCAAATTTATCAATGCTGGCAGGCACTTCGCGTCCACATTGCCCATACTGTATAAGTGACACGTTTCCCCTTATCAGTGGCACAATAAGAAAGAGAGAAAATATGGGCCAGATTGCCCCTCGTCGCCGCAGGATGCTCGCACGGCGTATGTTAACCCGGTTACAAGCTCGACTGCCGCAACGAAAGCAGCCGCAAGGTGCCGGAGCGGAGGAACCCGATATGACTTCAGACGTCCCGTCTCGCCTGCCAAACTGGCTGTATCGCCTCTGGCATTTTACAGACGATATTCGCTGGATGGACCCGCTGCCGGCGTTGCACCGCCGTGGAATTGTGATTGCCGTATTCA
This sequence comes from Pantoea sp. SJZ147, assembly GCF_007828605.1. Lineage (NCBI taxonomy): Bacteria > Pseudomonadati > Pseudomonadota > Gammaproteobacteria > Enterobacterales > Erwiniaceae > Pantoea > Pantoea sp. SJZ147. Next base: position 69,084 of record NZ_VIVB01000013.1, on the reverse strand, counting down.
TCCTGTTGCTGGCCTTCCTCTGGCCGTCCAGCACACCGCAGTATCCGGTAGAGCGTCCCGTTACCCCATCGGCTGAAAAAGAGGTACCGATGCAGGCGGACATTTATGATAACAAACCCGCTAAATCCACCTCCCAGCCGGAGGCAAAAGCCGATTCGCAGGGCGACTGGCGCAGCTACCAAATCGCCTCCGGGCAGACGCTGGCGCAGCTGTTCCGCGACAATAACCTCCCGGTTAATGACGTGTTTGCGATGGCGCGCGTGGAGGGCAACGGTCAGCCGCTCAGTACGCTGAAAGAAGGTCAACAGGTGAAAGTACGTCGGGATGCGAAAGGTGTGGTAACAGGATTAACACTGGATGGTACGAACGGCCCGGTGCTGTTTACCCGCCAGCCAGACGGCAGCTTTCTGCGCGTGGAATAAGCGACAACCGGTGGCGAAACGCCACTGGATGGGCGCTAACACGGTTGTTTGATGTTCTTTACCAGCACGCTTCCCACGCAGACCCGCAGCGCAAGTAGAGACAGGATGATTTCAGCCTCGGCAGGAAAGCGCGCCGGGCGCAGCGTTCCGGCTACAGGAACAGAGACAGAGACAGAGATTTGGCACCCGGTTGGCCAACAATAAAATAGCGCTGCATTCTGTGTTGAACATGTCGATGCTTGTGCGGTGCGGCAAGCGGGCAAAAGGAAGGTTATTCAGGGCTTAAAACAAAAACGCCGACACAAGTGTCGGCGTTCAGGTGCGGCAGATTAATAAAATTAACCTGCTACTACGTTCACGATCAGTTTCGCGAATACTTCGCTGTGAACCTGGAAGTCCACTTCGTGCTCACCGGTGGTGCGCAGAACGCCGTTCGGTAAACGAACTTCGCTCTTAGCCACGTCAACGCCAGCTGCAGTTACAGCGTCAGCGATGTCGCGAGTACCGATGGAACCGAACAGTTTACCTTCATCGCCTGCTTTAGACGTGATGGTAACGGTGCCCAGTGCGTTGATTTTTTCTGCGCGCGCATTTGATGCTGCCAGAACGTCAGCCAGTTTGGCTTCCAGTTCTGCACGGCGTGCTTCGAAGAATTCAACGTTTTTCTTGGTAGCAGGAACAGCTTTACCCTGTGGAACCAGGAAGTTACGAGCGTAGCCCGCTTTAACGTTAACCTGATCACCCAGGCTGCCCAGGTTTGCTACTTTATCAAGCAGAATAACTTGCATTACCTTATCCTCTTAAAGTCGTTAATGGACAGTTGCCGATTACTGATGACGATCAGTGTACGGCAGCAGAGACAGGTAACGCGCGCGCTTGATAGCACGAGCCAGCTGACGCTGGTATTTTGCGCGAGTACCAGTGATACGGCTTGGTACAATCTTGCCGCTTTCAGTGATGTAGTTTTTCAGCGTTGCGATATCTTTATAATCGATCTCTTGAACGCCTTCCGCGGTGAAACGGCAGAACTTGCGACGACGGAAATAACGTGCCATTTGGCTAGTCTCCAGAATCTATCAATTCAATCTGCTCGGCATGTAACACCATTTTACTCTGACCATTTCGCGCCTGATGGCAGCTGATAAAGCCTTCGAGAATGAGTTGCGTGCCGACCGTTATATGTTGAGTAATCACCTGATGGGCGCTGCCGCTAATAATAACAGGCATTCGACACCAGGCTTGCCGGTGAAATCCGGCCTCCTCCTGCACCGAGTTGTGCTCAAGCACGAACTGACAGTGCGGAATTCCTGACGGGCTAATTTTCCGAACTGGCGTCTTACACACAGTGCCAGACAAGCGCAGCCGATTAACCGTCACGATGGATTACTCTTCAGAATCCCCAGCATCTGAGTCATCAGCGGATTCGTTAGCAAAATCTTCGCGGCGCTCACGACGCTCGTCTTTCGCTTTAACCATCGGTGATGCTTCAGTTACCGCGTTTTTAACGCGCATAACCATGCTACGGATAACGGCGTCGTTGAAGCGGAAGTTCGTTTCCAGCTCATCGATCGCTTCCTGCGGCGCTTCTACGTTCAGCAGAACGTAGTGTGCTTTGTGCAGTTTGTTGATCGGGTAAGCCAGCTGACGACGGCCCCAGTCTTCCAGACGGTGGATCGTGCCCTCTGCACCAGTGATAGCACCAGTGTAACGCTCGATCATGCCCGGAACCTGTTCGCTCTGGTCAGGATGAACCATAAATACGATTTCGTAATGACGCATCGAAATTGCTCCTTACGGATTATTCAGCCTCCTGTCAGGGTCAGCTGCGGCCCACGGAAGCAAGGAACGTTATAGGTTGTGAATCATTGAAATGACACACACCTCTGAATGCAGCTGAAAAATTGACGCGTAATCATACTGGCGACGCCGGACAAACTCAAGCGGGGATTTCATGTAAATGGTCGGAAATCGCCCTGTTTCCCGCCCTTTTGTGCGGAAAGCGGGAACAGGGCGATAAACCGTGGCAGACGCAGGAGGTGATGGCGTTGACGGCTACAGCTGACGCTTGAAAAAGCTGACCAGCGCGGTCAGGCCCGACGGCGTGATTTTGTGGCCGATATGCTTTTCAGACAAGGTGATCAGATGAGCATCAAGCCCCTGTTCGCGCAGAGCGCGATCCAGCCGCTGGATTTCCGCGAAAGGCACCACTTCGTCAGCCTCGCCGTGCCATAACAGGAGCGGCCGGTTCGCAAGATTCGGCAGGCGGTTTGAAGGATCATACTCCGCCAGCGGAGCCATGCGTTTCGTGAACAGGGCTTTATGCTCTTCGCTCGTCACCGTGACGGGAGGGAAAAGCGTCTGGCTGAGCTGCATAAAATAGCCGGAACCCATCATACAGGCGACGCTGTGAATATGCGGATAGCGCGCCATAATGCCCAGCGCCGTCATGCCGCCCATGGAAGCGCCCGCCACGGCAAGACGTTCACCGGCAATCAGATCGTCGGCGCGCAACGCCGTTTCTATCAACGGGAATTCATCGATGTTCTGTTTAAGAATGTCCCAAAAATGCGTAAACCGCGTGTCGGCATCGCCATTGTAGCGCGCGCCGTGCATATCGGCGTCGGGCATCAGCGCACGAAATCCCGCCTGTGCCAGTGCCACAGCAAAGTAGGCGTACACCTCTTTCGACGAGGTAAAGCCATGATAAAACACTACCGTTGGCAGTCGCTGCTGGCGCTGGCCCGCAGGTGCCGCATGCAGACATTCAATACCTGCAAACCTTTCCGTGGTGAGTTCTATCATTTTTTCTCCTGAAACAGGGGCTGATTAGGACGCCTCGCCAGCGAACAGAAGCTGGGTGAGGGTTTTCAACATTACAATAGTAATAATTTCTTAACTAAACATTTCCGCTGCGCTGCCGTTGTTAATGCATATTTGACAAGAAAACAAAGGTATTCTATGAAACGTTTCTCTCTTAGCCGCACTAGCCTCGGAGTGAAGCTGTGCGTCATAACGTCCTTCAGTGTAGGCGTTTTGTTGTTGGCCTTGACACTTATTCAAAGCCAGAATGCTTCACGCCAGCTGGAAAGTCTTGCCGTAGATGACATGGTCAATCAGGTGCAGGGCATCACTGAAATGACGTCCATGTTTAATGCGACGCTGACCCAGGAAGTGGGCAACTACACTCAGCTCTTCGTCAGCTTTTTACCTAAGCGCTTCAGCCGTGATGAAACCGCACGTATTCAGGTTGGTGAGTTTTCCACCCCGACGCTGCGCGCCGGACTTAAAACCCTTAACCTTGATCAGACTGCCGTTGATGATTTTACAGATCGCACCGCGGCAGTCGCCACCATCTTTGTCCGTGATGGTGATAATTTCATCCGGATTTCAACCTCACTGAAAAAGCAGGATGGTAGCCGGGCGATCGGTACCCAACTGGACCGCGCCAGTGCCGCCTGGAAAAGCGTGACGAAGGGGGAAACCTACCGCGGACTGGCCACCTTATTTGACCACCGCTACATCACCCAGTACCAACCGATAAAAGACGACAGCGGCACCGTCATCGCGATTTTATTTGTCGGCGTACAGATCGACAAACAGTATGGCCTGATGCGCGAAAAAGTGCTGGCTCGCCGTCTTGGCGATAGCGGACATTTTTATGTGCTAAACGGATCGCCGGGCGCAGCGCAAGGTCAGTATCTGTTTGATAAACAGAACGAAGGCAAACGTCCAGACTGGCAGGATAGCGTCATGAAGCAGCTGCTGACCCAGCCCGAGGGCGTGCAGCAAGCCGAGATCGACGGTGAAGCCAGGATGCTGGCCTGGCAACAGTTACCCGGCTGGAACTGGATTGTGGTCGGTGAAGTTAATCGTGACAGCCTGCTGGCACCGGTTATTCACAGCCGAAATATGTTTCTTATCACCGGACTGATTCTGGTGTTGCTGTTTGCCCCCTGCTTTGTCTGGTACAGCCGCCGCGCCATCACGCGCCCATTGCAACAGGTTATTCACTTAGCCGAGCAGTATGCCGCCGGTAATTTGCTGGAGCACCTGGACACCAGGCGCCATGACGAAGTTGGCCAGTTGATTAACGCGATCAACGGTATTGGCGAAGGTCTGGAGAAAATTGTCGCTCAGGTTCGCAGCGCCGCGCAGGAGATCAGCGACGGCACGGATACGATTGCGGCCAGCAGCCACAACATTAGTGCGCAGATTGGACGCCAGGCCAGCAGTGTCGAAGAGACATCGGCCAGCATGGAGCAGTTTGGTGCAACCGTTGAGCACACCGCCGATAGCCTGCGTCAGGCGATGTCTCTGGTCGCCGAAGCCAGCGGTATCGTGAATAACGGCAACCAGACGGTGACGCGCTCGGTCAGTACCATGTCGGCGATTAACGTATCGTCGCAGAGCATTGCTGACATTACTCATGTCATTGAGTCCATTGCATTCCAGACCAATATTCTGGCCCTGAATGCCGCCGTTGAAGCCGCGCGTGCAGGTGAACACGGTCGCGGATTTGCCGTGGTGGCCGCCGAGGTGCGCGCGCTGGCACAGCGTTCGGCTCAGGCAGCAAAAGAAATCGATACGCTGATTGCGACTTCGATACGTCACGTCGCGGAAGGTCATACGTTATCCGAGCAAACCCGGGATGCGATGAGTAATATCGTGACGCATATTGAGCAGGTACAGGCATTGATGGGTGAAATTAACGTGGCCGCGCAACAGCAGTCGGCGGGCATTGGTCAGGTAAACCTGGCGATGAACCAGATTAGCCAGGCGACGCATCAAAATAGCGAGTTGGTGGCACAGGCAGAACAGACGGCGCAGAGCCTGAGTGACAAAGGTCATCATTTGACACAGTTAGTCAGCGTGTTCTCAATCAAGTCGTGATGATTGCGAGCCAGTGGCTTACACTTGTCCTGTTAACATGACTGCCAGGAATCTGCTATGCGTTACGCTCTGTTACTGACGTTAAGTCTGTTTTTAAGTGGCTGCTCGCTGTTCCAGGATACGCCAAAAGCCCCGCCCGCGCCGACTGGCGAGGCGCAGTCCATTACCCGTGCCCAAAGTTACGGTTTACCGAAGCTGGGTACCATTAGCGCCAGCGTACGCGGCTCGCCCGATGACGCGGAGCGCGCCATTGCCGCGCGCGCCAACCAGGCCGGTGCCGTTTACTATCAGATTCTGATGGTTGATGAGACGATCACGCCAGGCATCTGGTACACGACCGCTATCCTGTATGGCGCCTCACCTGCCGCTGGCGCGCGCCAGTAACCGGTCAGTCAGTGGGCCCTCGAGTAAGCGCATACCGCGCCTGTCGAGCCACTGACTGCACCACGCATCCGCCAGCAAGGGCTCGGCATGCTTCAACAGCTGCGTTGCGGTTGCCAGATGCAGCAGATTTTCGCTGAGTTCGCGGGCCTGAACCTCATCAATTTTCCTCAGGCCCAGGGCTAACTGTCGCCAACTGCGATCGAAATGGCGATTACATCCTTTCACTGCGTCAAATTCCTGTTTGAGCATGTCCAGCATGCCGCCCTGTTTGGTCAAAACCCGCAGGACGTCCAGGCACATCACGTTGCCCGATCCTTCCCAGATGCTGTTTACCGGGATATCACGATAGAGGCGAGGCAGTTCACTCTCTTCGCAGTAGCCTGCACCGCCCAGCATCTCCATCGACTCGGCAATAAAGGGCGATCCCGCTTTGCAAATCACGTATTTTGCCGCCGGGGTAAATAACCGGGCAAACGCCGCCTCATGTGCATCGCCCGGCGAGGACCACGCGCGTGCCAGCCGCATCAGCAGTGCCGTTTGCCCTTCTAACTGCAAAGCCTGACGTGCCAGCACTTGCCGCATCAGCGGCTGATCCACCAGATTTTTCCCCATAACCTGACGCTGATGCGTGTGATAAAGCGCGACGGAAAAGGCACGGCGCATTTGGCCGTGGCTGCCCAGCGCGCAGTCAAAACGCGTCATGCCCGCCATCTTCAGGATCAGGCGCACGCCGTCTCCCTCGTCGCCCAGCAGCCAGCCGGTCGCCTCTTTGAACTCAACCTCGCTGCTGGCATTGGATCGGTTACCGAGCTTGTCTTTTAGCCGCTCAATGAAAATGGCGTTACGAGATCCATCCGGCAGTAAGCGGGGTAAAAAGAAGGCGCTTAGCCCCTGCTGGGTTTGCGCAAGAATCACATGCGCATCACTTTGTGGCACAGAGAAAAACCATTTGTGGCCGACGATTCGATACGCTTCGCCACTTCCGCGCCCATTAAGAGGCTCCGCACGCGTCGTATTGGTCAGCACATCGCTGCCGCCCTGCTTTTCGGTCATGCCCATGCCAATCAGCAGTCCACGCTTTTGATCGCCCGAAACCGCATGCGTATCATAATGATCGCTGAGTAAAGGATCGATCCAGGATTCAAAATGGGCAGGCAGATAGCGCTGTAGCAAGGGAATCGCAGCGTGGGTCATGGTCACCGGGCAGAGCGTCCCGGCCTCGACCTGGGCATGTAGAATAAACCGGGCCGCACGGGCCACACTGGCATTGGGTAGTACGTCGGGCTGCCAGCTAAGGTTATGCAGGCGGCTGGCGCAAAGGCCCTGCATCAGTAAATGCCAGGCCGGATGAAAGCGGACATCATCCAGCCTGACACCGCGAGCGTCGTAACGATGGAGTTCCGGCGGACAGGCATTGGCGAGCCTGCCCAGCTCCAGGGATTCGGCGCTGCCCAGTTGCCTGCCCACCGACGCCAGCCATTCACTGTCCCATCCGCCGCCTTCACGTAACAGTGCGTCACAGAGGGGAACATCGGACAGAAACAGGTTGCTGTTACTGAGGGGAAAAGGTTGATTGAAAACGGTGTGCGTTGTCCAGGTCATAACGGCTCCTCGCGGATGTCACCCACTTAGTATGTAAGGTGCGTTACCATTATGACCGGACAGAGAAACGAATTTGCGGCAGCGATCACGCGTTGCGCTGACGTACCGCTTCAAACAGACACACGCCAGTGGCGACTGAGACATTGAGGGATGAAACGCTTCCGGCCATCGGAATGCTGATCAACTCATCACAATGCTCACGTGTCAGGCGGCGCATACCTTCACCTTCTGCGCCCATCACCAGCGCCATCGGGCCGGTCATCTTGCTTTGGTAAACGGTATGGTCGGCTTCGCCGGCGGTGCCGACAACCCAGATGTTATATTCCTGCAACAGGCGTAAGGTGCGCGCCAGGTTCGTCACCCTGATCAGGGGAACGTTTTCGGCAGCACCACTGGCGACTTTTTTCGCGGTCGCGTTCAGCGGTGCGGAGCGATCTTTGGGAACAATCACGGCATGGACACCGGCAGCATCGGCGCTACGTAAGCAGGCACCGAGGTTGTGCGGATCGGTAACGCCGTCCAGCACCAGCAGGAATGGCTTCTCCAGGCTCTGTAACAGGTCGGGCAGATCCCCTTCCTGATACTGGCGGCCGGGCTTCACCCGCGCCACAATCCCCTGATGCACGCCGCCTTCTACCTGGCTGTCCAGCCATTTACGGTCGGCCAGCTGAATCACGATCCCTTGAGCTTCTAACGCGGTCACCAGCGGTTGCAGGCGACGATCGTCGCGGCCTTTGAGAATAAAGACGTCCTGGAAACGCTGAGGATCACGTTCCAGCAGTGCCTGCACGGCATGGATACCAAAAATAATTTCGCTCATCAATCTGCTCAGTGGTTGGAAATGAATGGATAACAGCCCCTGCGCTTGCAGGGGCTGATGTGCGCATCAGGCAGGCTTCGCCTTCTTCGCGGCACGCTTGGCCTTAGTGGCGGCGGCGATTTTACGGGTTTTCTCTGAAACTTTTTTACTTTTTTTCTCAGTCCGGGCCTCGGCAGGCTTACTGCTGCTGTTGCGGAAGGCTGAATCCGGCTCGAAATTGGTTTTACGGCTGGCCTGGCGACGATGTTTTGTCGGCGCTTTGCCATCACGCTTCGCCTTATCCCGTTCGGTTTTGCCTTCACCACGAACCTGGCGCTTACTGGACACCAGCGCAAAGTCGATTTTACGCTCGTCCATATGGACCGCTTCGACCCGCACTTGAACGGTATCACCGAGACGATAGGTACGACCGCCGGATTCACCAATCAGTCGCTGTCCTACAGGATCGAAACGATAGTAATCGTTGTCCAGCGTCGAGACGTGAACCAGCCCGTCGATAAACAGATCGCTAAGGCGCACAAAGAAGCCGAACCCGGTTACGCTGGAGATCACGCCATTGAAGACGTTGCCCACCTGATCCTGCATAAAGTCGCACTTCAGCCAGTCCGCAACGTCGCGGGTCGCTTCATCGGCACGGCGCTCGGTCAGGGAACAGTGCTGGCCCAACTGCAGCATTTGCTGCATGTCGTAGTGGTAACCGCCGGTTTCCGTGGTCAGCCCTTTCACTTCGCCCTGCTCTTTTGCCAGCAGATACTTGATGGCGCGGTGCAGCAATAAATCCGGATAGCGGCGGATTGGCGAGGTAAAGTGGGCATAAGAGGACAGCGCCAGACCAAAGTGGCCGCGGTTTTCTGGATCGTACACCGCCTGTTTCATGGAGCGCAGCAGCATAGTTTGCAGCATTTCCGCATCCGGACGATCGGCAACCTGCTTCAGCAGCGCGGCATAATCGATCGGTTGTGGTTTATTACCGCCCGGTAAGCTCAGGCCCAGCTCATTCAACACGGTGCGGAAGCTCTTGATGCTGTCATCGCTTGGACGATCGTGATCGCGGAACAGCGCCGGCTCCTGGTGCTTCTCAACGAAACGCGCGGAGGCGATGTTCGCCAGAATCATGCACTCTTCAATCAGCTTGTGAGCATCATTACGCGAGGTACGCTCGACGCGTTCGATGCGACGTTCCGCGTTAAAAATAAATTTCGCTTCTTCGGTTTCAAATGAGATTCCGCCGCGCTCTTCACGCGCGGTTTCCAACACCTGATACATGTTGTGCAGTTCCTGCAGATCTTTCACCAGCGGCGCGTATTGCTCGCGCAGTTCCGGGTTGCCCTGCAGGATATTCCAGACTTTGTTGTAGGTCAGACGTGCGTGGGAATTCATCACCGCTTCGTAATGTTTAAAGCCGGTAAGCTTACCTTTTGACGACACGGTCATTTCGCACACCATACACAGGCGATCGACCTGTGGATTCAGTGAACACAAACCGTTCGACAGCACTTCTGGCAGCATCGGAACGACCTGCGAAGGGAAATATACCGAGGTACCGCGCTGCTGCGCTTCGTTATCCAGCGGTGTACCGGGGCGCACGTAGTAACTCACATCCGCAATGGCAACCCACAGCCGCCAGCCGCCACCGCGTTTTTTCTCGCAGTAAACCGCATCATCAAAGTCACGCGCATCTTCGCCATCAATGGTCACTAACGGCAGGTCGCGCAGGTCAACGCGGCCTTTTTTCGCCGACTCTGGTACTTCTTCATTCAGTTTGCCAACCTGCGCCTCAACTTCTGGCGGCCAGTTGTGTGGAATCTCATGGGTGCGCAGTGCCATATCGACCGCGAGGCTGGTGCCCATGTCATCGCCCAGAATCTCGGCGATTTTGCCAATCGCCTTCGAACGACGCGTGGGACGCTGCAACAGCTCGACCACCACCACGGAGCCCATACGGGCATTCATGGTTTCTTCAGGGCCAATCAGGATGTCGAAGCTCAGACGACTGTCGTCTGGCACCACAAAACCGACACCTGCGTCCGTAAAATAGCGGCCGACGATCTGATTGTTACGCGGTTCCTGCACCCGCACCACGCGTGCTTCACGGCGACCTTTGCGATCGGCACCCAGTGGCTGAGCGAGAATCACATCGCCATGCATACAGAATTTCATCTGTTCAGCCGACAGGTAGAGGTCATCCTTTTGTCCTTCTGCACGGAGAAAGCCATAGCCATCACGGTGACCAATGACTTTTCCACGGAGCAGATCGAGACGTTCTGGCAGGGCATAACACTGGCGGCGGGTAAAAACTAACTGACCGTCACGTTCCATCGCACGTAGACGACGGCGCAAGGCTTCGAGGTGCTCTTCTTCCTGCAGGTTCATCTCTTGTGCCAGCTCTTCACGGCTGGCGGGTTTTTCTCGTTTTTCTAATAGAGCCAGAATAAATTCACGGCTTGGAATAGGGTTTTCGTACTTTTCAGCTTCTCTGTCCAGAAAAGGATCTTTTGACATTAGGGTTCCTCCGATGTCATTTAATATTCATTGCCACCGGCGGTTCGGACAATATAATTTCATATAAAGGTGTATTACCTTCCACTAAATCTGCCAGCGTATAGCCATCCAGCTCCTGTAAAAACAGCTGCACGGCATCATGTAAGGCCTTTTTGAGGCGGCAGGCAGGCGCGATGGAACAGGTCGTGCAATCGACTAACTGTAGTGGCTCCATTTTGCGTACCACTTCACCAATCACGATGTCGCTGGCGCGCATTCCCAGGCGAATACCACCGTTTTTGCCCCGAATGGCCGAGACAAACCCTGCACGACTAAGCTGATTGATAATTTTGACCATATGATTACGCGATACGCCATACGTATCGGTGACTTCAGAAATATTGGTCAGCCTGCCTTCAGGCAAGGTGGCCATATAGATCAGCGCCCGCAGGCCGTAATCGGTAAAACTTGTTAGCTGCACAGTGACCTCAGTCAATCATCCGGTGGCACGTCTATGCTCGCCCGTCCTGCTTTTTATTTCAATATTGAACTGGCTCTTACGTATCGAGCTACGATGATAAACCAGACTGATGACGGCTGTGTATTTTTTTCAGCCAGTGAAAGGTTTGACAAGCGAAGGGGCATTTAGTGGCATTAAATAACATAAAAAACAAAGGCCGGACAATGTCCGGCCACAGGATGATTAGGCGTTGAAAGGATCGCGCAGAATCATCGTTTCGCTGCGATCGGGACCTGTTGAAATAATATCAATCGGTACACCCGTCACGTCTTCTACACGTTTAATGTAGTTACGCGCGGCCTGAGGCAGGCCTTCCAGCGTTTTGACACCAAAAGTGGTTTCGCTCCAGCCCGGCATGGTTTCATAGATCGGCTCAATGCCTTCCCAGTTTTCCGCTGCCAGCGGCGTGGTGGTCACTTCGCTGCCGTCAGGCATGCGGTAAGCCACACAAATTTTCACTTCTTTCAGACCGTCCAGGACGTCCAGCTTGGTCATACAGAAGCCGGAGAGCGAGTTGATCTGCACGGCACGGCGTACCGCGACCGCATCCAGCCAGCCTGTGCGACGACGGCGGCCAGTTGTGGCACCAAATTCGTTACCCTGCTTGCAAAGGAACTCACCGGTTTCATCGAATAACTCGGTCGGGAACGGGCCTGCACCCACACGCGTTGAATACGCTTTAACGATACCCAGCACGTAATCCACATAGCGTGGACCAATACCTGAGCCGGTCGCAACGCCACCTGCAGTGGTATTAGAGGACGTGACATAGGGATAAGTACCGTGGTCAATATCCAGCAGTGTCCCTTGCGCGCCTTCGAACATAATCAGATCGCCACGCTTGCGCGCCACGTCCAGCAGTTCAGAAACGTCAACGACCATACCGGTGAGAATGTCGGCAACCGCCATCACATCACTCAGCACTTTGTCGTAGTCAACGGCTTCTTCTTTGTAGTAATGCACCAGCTGGAAGTTATAGAGATCCATGACTTCTTTCAGCTTGGCGGCGAAGGTTTCTTTATTAAACAGGTCGCTGACGCGCAGTGCACGACGGGCAACTTTGTCTTCATAAGCCGGTCCAATACCGCGGCCTGTTGTACCAATGGCTTTCGCACCGCGCGCTTTTTCACGCGCCATATCCATGGCCACATGGTATTGCAGGATTAACGGACAGGCTTCAGAAATCAGCAGACGTTCGCGTACCGGAATCCCACGCGCTTCCAGGCCTTTCATCTCTTTCATCAGAGCTTCAGGTGAAAGCACCACACCGTTACCAATAATGCTGGTCACGTTGTCGCGCAGAATGCCAGAAGGGATTAAGTGGAGTACGGTTTTTTCACCGTTGATGACAAGTGTATGGCCCGCATTGTGGCCGCCTTGATAACGCACAACGTAATTAGCGCGCTCAGTCAGAAGGTCTACAATCTTACCTTTACCTTCGTCACCCCATTGGGTGCCCAGTACGACGACGTTCTTACCCATTTCTCAAAATCACCGATTGCTTAAAAAAGGATTCTACCATCTGATTTTGCGGTTTTCAGCACTTTTAGCATACGATTGCGCGCTTTTTTGCCTGGGTTTTGATCACTACAACATCCAGGGGTAAAAACAAGGCTGAGATACCATTCAGACGGCGATACTGACCCATTACAGCTCGCCATGCAGCCGCAACATACAATAGATCACCATACCTGCCACCACTAAGCCACCGCCAAACCGATGTAACAGGCGATCGGGTAGCTGCGTCATGCTCAAAATCACCCGTCGCCACAGCCGTGGCATAAACATCGGCCCCAAGCCCTCAAGCACCAGCACTAACGCCAGTGCCATCCAGATATTCACGTTCATACTGCATCCAAAAAAAAGGCCGACAACATTGTCGGCCTGTTAGTTATATCAGTTCTTAACGCGTGGCGTTAGAAGGTGCCTTCATGTAGCGGAAGAAGTCGCTATCCGGGCTCAGTACCATCACATCCTGATTGTCATTGAAGCTGTTTTCATACGCGCGCAGGCTGCGGATAAACGCATAGAAATCAGGGTCCTGACTGAATGCGTTGGCAAACAGCTTCGCGGCTTCTGCATCACCATCACCGCGGGTAATCAATGCCTCACGCTGTGCTTCTGCAAGCGTACGGGTGACCTGGTAATCGGCCTGAGCACGCAGTTTTTCGGCCTCTTCCTGACCCTGCGAACGCTGGCTTCGTGCAACGGCTTCACGTTCTGCACGCATACGGTTAAAGATCGCATCTGACACTTCTGTTGGCAGATTGATCTGTTTGATCCGCACATCAACCACCTGAATGCCTAGCGCCGCCATACTGTTTGGATTTGGCGCAGGCTCACTGCTGTTGGTTTCACGCTCGACACGCGCGGCCGCACTGGCGATAGCATTATCCGCTGCAGGCGTGGCCACTTCATCGTCGCCCCCTGCCGTGCCGGTATTCAACGCATCACGGACATCGGTGGTTAAACGCCCACGGGAATCGGTCACGATGTCTTTGACATCAAGACGTCCCATCTCTGAACGTAAACGGTCACTGAATTTGCGTTTCAGCAGCACTTCGGCCTGAGAAACATCACCACCGCCGGTCGCCAGGTAGTAACGACTGAAATCGCTGATGCGCCACTTAATGTAAGAGTCCACGATCAGGTCTTTCTTCTCTTTGGTCACAAAGCGATCGGCCTGGTTGTCCATGGTCTGGATACGCGCATCAAGCGTTTTCACCGTTTCGATAAACGGAATCTTGAAATGCAGACCCGGCGCAAACACCTGCGGTTTGTTTTCGCCGTCGCGCAACACTTTACCAAAGCGCAGAACAATGCCTCGCTCACCTTCCTGTACCACGAACAGCGACGCATAAAGTGCCACCAACGCGATAATGATTAGTACAATTACTGGCTTACGCATTGATTACTCTCTCCCTTCGCGCTGGGTATCGTTGCGCTGAGCATTAGCCCGACGCTGATCCATGATGCTGTCTGGACTGTATGACGAGGTGTCACTGCGGCTGGCACTGCGATCGCCAAGCGATGGCAATGTTGAGCTGCTTTTCTGTCCACTTTTCGCGGATGAAGACTGACCGCCACGCATCAGTTGATCAAGAGGCAGGACCATGAGGTTATTACCACGGTCGCTTACCAGCACTTTCCGTGTATGGCTCAGTACGCGCTCCATGGTCTCAATGTACAGACGCTCTTTAGTGATTTCTGGCGCAGCTTTGTATTCAGGTAAAATCTTGGCAAAACGCGCCACTTCACCCTGGGCTTCCAGAACCGTACGCTCTTTATAAGCGCGCGCTTCTTCCAGAACACGTTGTGCCCGACCGTTCGCACGCGGCTGAACTTCGTTGGCATAGGCCTCGGCTTCACGTACGTATTGCTCACGGTTTTCACGTGCGGCAATCGCATCGTCAAAGGCAGACTTCACTTCTTCCGGTGGACGTGCCGCCTGGAAGTTGACGTCAAGCACCGTGATGCCCATATCGTACGGACGAATGGTTTCGTCGATTTCACGTTGCGTTTCGCTACGCACGACCGTACGACCTTCAGTCAAAATACGATCCATGGTAGAACGGCCAATCACGCCGCGCAGGGCGCTGTCGGTGGCCTGACGCAGGCTGTCATCAGCACTGGTCACAGCAAACAGATAGCGTTCAGGATCGGTTACGCGATACTGCACGTTCATTTCAACGCGCACGACATTTTCATCCGAGGTCAGCATCACGCCAGACGCGGCCAGTTCGCGAACGGCCTCGACGTTGACGGCACGAACCTGATCGATAAAGGTCGGTTTCCAGTTCAGGCCGGGCTCGACCAGGTGGCTGAACTTACCAAAGCGAGTAACGACGCCGCGCTCCGCTTCTTTAATGGTGTAAAATCCGCTCGCGGCCCAGATGACGATGGCCGCCACGGCGACGATGCCAAAAATTTTGCCGCTACCGCCGGCACTGCGCTGACCGTTATCACCTTTTTTGCCACCACCGAATCCGCCGAGCTTTTTGCTCAGTTTACGGAAGATATCATCCAGATCAGGAGGCCCAGATTCCTTACCTCCCTTATTCCCCCCAGAGTTGCCGCCTTGATTATTGCTGCTTCCCCACGGGTCGCGGTCCTGTCCGTTATTTCCGGGCTGATTCCACGCCATGTCATTACTCCATTTATAGTTTTAGCGGCTTACCCGTTGTATTTGATATTGTCACAGCGCGGGTTGTGCTCCTTGCCTGACCGTAAGCAAAATCGCAGTCAGAGATGAATCAACCCACACCGCACGACAACATAAAATCCTCAGAGTAAGTTCGATTTGGCAATATCAAACAATATAACTGGTCAGCGACGGCTCCTGCTTGCATAAGCGGCGCCAGTCAATAATCGGCATTCGCACATGCAAACCTACACTGCCGTCTTCTTCGTTCCACTCTTTTTCAATCGCCTGCAACTGATAGAAGCGGCTGCGTAAGCGACCCGCATCCGGTGGCAGACGTAAATCATACTGCGCAATCTCACCTGACAGTCGCTCGGAAAGCGCCTGCCATAATAAGGGAATACCGACACCGGACTGCGCGGACAGCCACACGCGAACCGGCATATTGTCTTCATCACGGTCAATGCGTGGCTCGAAACCGTCCAGCACATCGATCTTATTCATGATCAATAGCGTGGGGATTTCATCAGCTTCGATTTCTTCCAGCACCTCATTAACCGCATCGATGTTTTCGTTAACCCGCACATCGGCAGCATCAATGACGTGCATCAGCAGTGTGGCCTGACGCGTCTCTTGCAGAGTGGCTTTAAAGGCGGCAACCAGGTCGTGCGGAAGATGGCGAATAAAACCGACGGTATCGGCCAACACCACTTCGCCCACATCGGCAACGTTCAGCCGACGTAGCGTTGGGTCCAGCGTCGCAAAGAGTTGATCCGCGGCATAGACATTGGCAGACGTGATGGCATTGAAGAGGGTAGATTTACCGGCGTTGGTGTAGCCCACCAGTGAAACGGTCGGCACATCGGCTTTGGCACGCGCCTGTCGTCCCTGCTCGCGCTGTTTCTCAACACGTTCAAGACGCGACAAAATTTGGCTAATGCGCCCACGCAGCAAACGGCGGTCAGTTTCTAACTGGGTTTCACCCGGGCCACGCAGGCCGATACCGCCCTTCTGGCGTTCAAGGTGAGTCCAGCCACGTACCAGACGTGTTGCAAGGTGACGCAACTGCGCCAGCTCAACCTGCAATTTACCTTCATGGGTACGCGCGCGCTGGGCAAAGATATCAAGAATAAGGCCAGTGCGGTCGATAACACGGCACTCGCACAGGCGCTCAAGATTACGTTCCTGAGCGGGCGTTAAGGCATGATCGAAAAGGACGACCGATGCTCCACTTGTTTTTACCGCATCGGCAATTTCAACGGCCTTTCCTTCACCGACAAAATACTTGGGATGTGGCGCTTTACGACTGCCGGTAATAACCTGCAGTGCTTCAACGCCAGCAGAAGACACCAGGGTTTCGAATTCCTGTAAATCTTCCAGCTCTTTGTCTTGGGAGAACCAGATGTGTACCAGTACGGCCTGCTCACCGGCATCATAACGGTCAAACAAGCTATAACCTCGCTTATATAAAAAGACCAGGACGGAAAGCATGACGCTTTCCAATCCTGGTGAAACGGTGCCGCTTTACTCTGCGTTATCACCGTCTTGTTGTGGCTGCGACTGAGCAGAAGTGCTGCTGCCGCCATGATGGTAATTATTGCTGCTGCCACCGCCAGGATTATTGCTATGGTGAGAAACCGGGCGTGAAGGCACAACGGTAGAAATGGCATGTTTATAAACCATCTGACTTACCGTGTTTTTCAACAAAATTACGAACTGATCAAAGGATTCAATCTGACCTTGCAGCTTAATACCGTTGACCAAATAAATCGAAACCGGAACACGTTCACGACGCAGTGCGTTCAGAAACGGGTCTTGTAATGATTGCCCCTTAGCCATTCTATCTTTTCCTTATATGCTTGTTGTTTGTTGCTTGTAGAACACAGTGGTTCTGAAAAAAACTGCGTAAAAATTTGCGCACGTAACTTGCCAATTGTACACAATCACCCATGCTTCGCACTAACAACCTTCAGTACTGTATCACGCGCTAAGTGAGGTTCATCACTGTCTAGCCAGTGAATATTCTCCCAACCACGTAACCAGGTCATCTGGCGTTTAGCGAGTTGCCGGGTTGCGCAAACTCCCCGATAAACCATTTCGTCGTAATCGATCTCGCCAACTAAATAAGACCACATCTGGCGATAGCCAACACAACGAATGGAAGGCATATCCGTATGCAAATCACCTCGTGCAAACAGGGCCCGAGACTCCGCTTCAAATCCTGACGCCAACATCTGCTCAAAACGCAATGCGATGCGCTGATGCAACAGCTCGCGACTCGCGGGGGCG
The DNA here is from genome assembly GCF_007828605.1 of Pantoea sp. SJZ147. Classification (NCBI taxonomy): domain Bacteria; kingdom Pseudomonadati; phylum Pseudomonadota; class Gammaproteobacteria; order Enterobacterales; family Erwiniaceae; genus Pantoea; species Pantoea sp. SJZ147. The sequence goes on along the minus strand of NZ_VIVB01000013.1, from coordinate 51,535 downwards.
ATAGCAAACTGATGGACATCGTAGGGTAACGCTTCACCAGAAATTTTTGTCAGTTCCGTTAAAGTTTTACCCGAAATAAAAAAAACTTCCAGTGCTCGCGAAAGTCTCTGCGGATCATTCGGATGAATACGACTGCCTGCGACCGGATCAATTTCGCAAAGTTGACGATGTAAAGCTTCCCAGCCTCTTTCATTCGCCATTTGCTCTATTTTTTGACGAACCTCCGGATCGGCCGAGGGCAGCGGCGACAATCCTTCAAGTAACGCCTTGAAGTAGAGCATAGTTCCACCAACAAGCAACGGAATTCGTCCATGCTGAACGATATCCGCCATTTCTGCTAACGCATCACGTCGAAACTCTGCCGCCGAATAGGCTTCAGCCGGATCGCGAATGTCCAGCAAACGATGAGGCGCCTGTGCCAGCTCTTCAGCAGAAGGTTTTGCCGTACCGACATCCATCTGACGATAAATCAAAGCCGAATCAACGCTGATAAGCTCTACAGGCAACTGTTTGCGCAGTTCAATCGCAAGTGCGGTTTTACCTGACGCTGTAGGCCCCATCAAAAATATTGCCTTAGGCCGGCCAGCCTGGTTCAGTTCACTCATGCTTCAACGCGTTTACCGCGCTCTCAATCTCGATGGCTTGTACTAAGCCAGAAGGTGGCGATTTAAGTAACTGCGGACAAAGCCTTTCGAGCTCAGCCAACAGGGTAATCGCCTGGGAGTGATTCCAGTTTTGAGGCTCTGCATCTTCACGTCGCGCCAGCCACTGGGCCAGTTGCGTAGCAGAGTTCTCTTGCTGCCGGGCGAGATAGCCTAACAGTTCAGGAATCAAGATTTGTAAATTTTGTGTTCGTAACGGTAAAGGCACCGCCCGCAAAATAATGTGGTCACCCTCAGGGTGTAAATCAATGCCCATCTGATTAAGCAGGCTCAGATTTTCCTGGGCTGCTTTGCGTTCGGCAGGGGCGATTTTTAAGCGCACCGGAATCAACAGCGGCTGTGATTTCAGCCCACTTTCGCGGGGTTCTAGCTGTGCCTGCTTTAACCAGCGGGTCGCCACAGGCAGCGCCATCAGCAGTAAACTCTGGTCCTGTTCAAGCAGGGCATATTGCCCGTCAAGCACGGTCAACACACGGCCAAAGCTGTGGGAATGTGCCGCCAAAGGCGATGCGGCACTGACCGGCGCGCGTGCCGCAGGCTCTGCACTTTTTGCTGCAGGTGCACTGGCAGGCGTTTTCAGCAGTTGCTGGTAAACCCGGCCTTCGCGCTGACTGTATCCCGGCTCTTTGCTTTGCCAGGCGGGAGCTGCCGATGCCGCTGGCCCGGCAGCCTTCGCCGTGACAGCCGGCTGGCTAAAATGGTTGCCGCCCGCCGCCTGACGGTTTTCTTGCTGCCAGCGCGGAGCCGGTTCTTCCGCCTGCAACGTCGGCAGGACGGGCGAGGCACTTTCCTGCAACACACTCATCACGCCCTGATAGATGAAGTCGTGCACCAGACGCGACTGATGAAAGCGCACTTCGTGTTTTGCCGGATGCACATTCACATCCACCTGATGAGGATCTATCTCTAAATACAACACGTAGGCAGGTTGTTGGTCATCCTGCAGCTGGCTCTGAAACGCCTGGCGAATGGCATGATTAATCAGCTTGTCACGCATCATGCGACCATTCACATAACAGTACTGTATATCGCTCACCTGACGCGACCCGGCCGGATCGGCAACCCAGCCGCGTAACGCCAGATCATCATGCTGCCACTCAATGCGAAGCGCATGCTGCATAAATGTCGTGCCGCAAATCGCTCCCAGCCGACGCTCACGTTGCCCTTCATCGTTGACAGCCCGGTACTGACGCATCAGCTTGCCGTTATGGCTCAATGAGATAGCAACATCAAAGCGCGCCAGCGCGATGCGTCGGATCACTTCATCAATATGACCAAATTCGGTTTTTTCGGTGCGCATAAATTTGCGACGAGCCGGCGTGTTGTAAAACAGGTCGAGCACTTCCAGCGTAGAGCCACAAGGATGGGCGGCGGGTTTAACGGTAACCGCCATATCACGCCCTTCGGCGTAGGCCTGCCAGGCTTCGGTTTGTTCGGCCGTGCGCGATGTCAGGGTCAGGCGAGAAACCGAACTGATACTGGCTAAGGCTTCACCGCGAAAGCCCAGACTCATGATGGCTTCAAGATCGTCCAGCGAAGCAATTTTACTGGTGGCATGGCGAGCCAGCGCCATGGCCAGTTCGTTCTTTGCAATCCCACAGCCGTTATCGCGGATACGAATCAGTTTTGCGCCGCCCTTCTCAATATCCACCTCAATGCGCGTTGCACCTGCATCAAGGCTGTTTTCCACCAGCTCTTTGACAACCGATGCGGGACGCTCAACCACTTCTCCGGCGGCAATCTGGTTAGCAAGTTGCGGCGGCAAAATTTGTATTGGCATGGTGGATATCCTCGTGGCTGGCAACCCGGCGCAGAGGCCGGGCTAACAATCAGGATGCAGGGATTTTCAGATTCTGACCCAACATCACGTTGGTGGATTTCAGGTTATTCGCCTGGAGAATCGATTTTGGGCTGACGCCATAATGGGCGGCGATACTGCTCAGCGAGTCACCGCGCACCACTTTATGCCGTACCGGACGACGCGCCACTGGCGAAGCGGGCGCAGTGCGGCTTGCCGCGGCACTGGCAGGCACTTTCAACCGCTGACCGACCCAGACCACATCCCGCTTCAGGGTATTCATTTGCCGCAAGGTGGCCATGCTGACGCCATATTTCGCTGCAATCCCTGAGAGCGTTTCGCCGCGCGTCACGGTATGACGCTGAATAGCCCCCGTATACTGCGTCTCGCCGGTCGCCGGATTACTGGCTACGCTGACCGCTGGCGGCGTATCCAGCGGCCGGTTTTCCTCCTTTGGGACCGATTGTAGCGGGTGCGCCAGGAAATAAGCGCGCAGTCCTTTATATATCGACTGAGCAATCTTATCCTGGTGTGCGCTACTGCCGAGCAGTCGCTCCTCCGAGGCATTACTGATAAAACCGGTTTCCACCAGAAGCGAAGGAATATCCGGCGAACGTAACACGCCAAGGCTGGCATGCTCAGGTAAACGCTTGTGTAAGGACGTCACGCCACGCAGTTGCTGTATGACCTTTGTGGCGATGTCGTAGCCGACGCGCTGCGAGTGACCAAACTGCAAATCCAGTACGGCCTGACTCAGGTAAGGATCGGCCTGGCTGTTCGCCAGCAAATCACCGGCTCCACCTAAGAGCTCAGACTGTTTCTCTTTCTGTTCCAGCCAGTTGGCCATTTCACTGTTGGCACGACGGTTGGATAATACCCAGACCGAGGCTCCCGTTGCTGCATGACTCGGTGCCGCATCGGCGTGAATCGACACCAGTACGTTAGCATTTGCTTTACGCGCAACATCCGAGCGGCCCATCACAGAGATAAAATAGTCGCCATCACGGGTTAAAACGCCTTTAAACATCGGGTCGTCGTTTAACAGCACTTTCAGTTTGCGCGCGATGGCGATGGTGACGTTTTTCTCTTTAAGCCCATGCTGGCCTATCGCCCCAGGGTCCTGACCGCCGTGACCGGCATCAATCGCCACGATCACCGTATCATCCCGGTTGGCCACACCACCCGGACGAGCGGTGCTGTTGGTGTTGGTTACCGTGGTCACCGGATTAGCGTTAAACGGATTGCTGGCGGCGGTTTCCCGCGCACGCGATGGTTGTGCTTCCGTCGTGACAACAGGCGCACTGCGTGTGACGGCAGGACGTTTGCCCTGAATGGTGAAAACCACGCTGTAGTTATTACCATTACGTTGCGTGACGGCACGGGTTTTTCCCGACTGAGTCAGCTCAAAGACCAACCGTATGCTTTGTTTATCTTTCGGGGTACTGGTTCGAATGCGCTTAACGATGTTATCGCCACTAAACGTCAGCGGTAAGCCTTTAATGACACCGCTTTGGCGAATATCCAGCACCACGCGATCGGGATTGTGCAACGGAAAATAGGCGTAAATCGGCTGACCGGAAAAACTCAGCGTCACCGTGGCCTGATTTCCACCGTTTGATACCTGAATATCAGACAGATTCGCCGCAAAAAGAGGCCTGGCGATAAGTAGCAATCCTGCCAGTACAAGCATTTTCATCCATGACATCATGCCTGCGCCCTGCCTTGTTCAATCTGTTCAACCCAGCGCTGCCCCAGCGCGGAATGCGCTACCAGCTCGGCTTCACGTGCCTCATTGACGTAACGCAGCGTCAGCGCGACATCCGGCGGTGGCAAAATGCCTGCGCCCTGCTGAGGCCATTCGACCAGACAAATAGCGTCATTCGTGAAGTAGTCACGAATGCCCATGAATTCCAGCTCTTCTGGATCGGCAAGGCGATAGAGATCGAAATGATAGACGGAACGCCCCTCCAGAGCATAAGGCTCAACCAGGGTATAGGTCGGGCTTTTCACATTGCCCGCGTGACCGGATGCCTGCAAGAAACCGCGGCTGAATGTGGTCTTCCCCGCGCCGAGGTCGCCATAAAGATAGATCACCGCCGCATTGCCGCAGGCATGCGCCAGTTGAGCACCCAGTTCGAGTGTTGCCGCCTCATTGGGCAAAGGTATAACACAGCTCTTCATGCTTCTTGATTCATCTCTGGATTAACAAACTGCCACAGCAGATCAAATAAGTCTGATGCCAGCATGCCGCGCGTGCCCCGCTGCTCAGCCAACGTATCAGCGGCAGCACCTTGAACAACGCAACCTGCACAGGCAGCATCAAACAGCGCCAATTTTTGTCCCATTAACGAGGCAATAATACCGGTGAGCACATCACCCATACCACCCGATGCCATCCCGGCATTACCCACATCGGCAAAAGCCATTTGCCCGCTTTCACTGGCGATAATTGTGCCCGCACCTTTTAAGACAGCCACACCACCATAGCGTTTCGCCAGATCCCGAGCAGCTTGTAAGCGGTCACTTTCAATTTCGCTGGTTTTGACGCCCAGTAAGCGAGCAGCCTCACCAGGATGCGGCGTTATAATGCGATTCTGACGTTTCTCCGCGCTTATTGCCAGCAAGTTAAGTGCATCTGCATCCCAAAGCATGGGCTTTTCAGTGCTTTTAACCTTTTCGAGTGCCTTTTTGCCCCATTCCCGCTGTCCCAGCCCCGGCCCAATTGCGATAACGTCAGCCCACGCGAGTGCTTCATCCAGTCGCGCCTCGGTTAACGCATCCACCATGATCTCAGGGCGCGCAGTCAGGATGGGGAGAATATTATCTTTGTGAGTAAGTACTCGCACCAATCCACTTCCCGTGCGCAGTGCGGCTTCTGCCGACATCCGAATAGCGCCTGCCGTCCCGCTGTCGCCGCCAATCACCAGCAAACGGCCCTGATCGCCTTTATGGGATGTCGCCTTACGCGGTGTCAGCCAGTGAGACAGGAAACGCGCATCGTAGCGGGCCATGGGCGGCTGCTGTGCCGCCAGAAAACCCTGTAATCCCAGGTCGGCAAGGTAAAGCGATCCAATACAGTCACGGGCTTTGCCGGTAAGCTGCCCGGGTTTCAGCGCAATAACGCTTAACGTGTGCGTGGCATTCATGACGCTTCCCGGCGTATTTCCCGTTGCTGCAGACAGGCCGGAAGGAATGTCCACCGCCATCACCGGCGCGGCATGCACGTTTGCCTGGTCTATCAGCGTGGAAAAAGGGTCGCCGGGCGCACGGCTGATTCCCGTCCCCAGTAACGCATCGACGATAATATCGACCTTTTCGGGCCAGACCGCATGAGGCGCATGGATCTCACCGCCCGCTTCAAGCCAGCTGCTTCTGGCGGTTTCTGCTTCTTCAGGCAAGGGTTTGCTGCCTTCGCAGGCCAGCAGCGTTACCTGTTTGCCTGCGGCCTGTGCCAGCCTCGCAACGACGTAACCGTCGCCCCCGTTATTGCCGGGTCCACACAAAACCAGCCAGTGCTCTGCATCCGGCCAGTGCGCACGAATATGCTCATAGACCGCCTGGCCCGCACGTAACATCAGTTCATACAGGGTGATGCCGAGCGCATCTGCCCCCTCACGCTCAAGTTGCGCCAGTGCCTGCGCAGGCCAGACAGAGTGTGGTAAACTGTCGGCGTTTCTCTTCGAATTCTGGTTAGTCATGTCATACCCTCTCGATCTTGATCAACTCGCTCAACACATTAAACAGTGGGGACGCGATCTGGGCTTTCAGCAGGTCGGCATCGCCGACACCGATCTCAGCGCTGAAGAGCCGCGCCTGCAGGCCTGGCTGGACAAGCAGTACCATGGCGAGATGGAATGGATGGCACGCCACGGAATGATGCGTGCCCGTCCGCATGAACTGCTACCCGGTACGCTTCGGGTTATCAGTGTTCGCATGAACTATCTGCCTGCCAAAGCCGCTTTCGCCAGCACACTGAAAAATCCCCAGTTAGGTTATGTCAGCCGCTATGCGCTGGGCCGTGATTACCACAAAGTATTGCGCAATCGACTGAAAAAGCTTGGAGAAATGATTCAGGCCCACTGCGGTGAAAGCCATTTTCGGCCGTTTGTTGATTCTGCCCCCCTGCTTGAACGCCCTCTGGCGGTGAAGGCGGGATTAGGCTGGACTGGCAAGCACTCGCTCATTCTGAACCGGGAAGCGGGCTCATGGTTTTTCCTGGGTGAACTGCTGATTGACCTGCCCCTTCCCGTCGACACACCTCAGGAAGAACAATGTGGACGCTGCGTGGCCTGCATGACCATTTGCCCGACAGGGGCCATTGTCGCGCCCTATACGGTGGACGCCCGACGCTGCATCTCCTATCTGACGATTGAACTTGAAGGTGCCATCCCCGAAGCGTTGCGACCACTAATGGGGAACCGGATTTATGGTTGTGATGACTGCCAGCTCATCTGTCCCTGGAACCGTTATGGACAGTTGACAGATGAAGAGGATTTTTCACCTCGTGCAGCACTGCATGCGCCAGAGCTAACGGCGCTGTTTCAGTGGGATGAAGCCAAATTCCTGCGGATTACTGAAGGCTCTCCCATCCGCCGTATCGGCTATCAGCGCTGGTCACGCAATATTGCGGTGGCGCTGGGCAATGCGCCCTGGAGCACTGAGATCCTCAACGTACTTGAACAGCGACGAGGTGAAAGTGATTTGCTGGATGAGCATATTCAATGGGCTATTACTCAACAACAGGTTAAGCGGAAACGCGATGAGATTGACGTTCAACCCGCGCAGCAGAAAAGGCTGGTCAGGGCTGTTGAGAAGGGATTACCCCGTGATGCTTGATTGCGCAACGTTCGCAAGCTATAGATTTCCACATCCTGTGAATAAAAATAAAAACACCTTGTCATTCAATCGTAATAACACAAGTGACAGAATCAAATAACATAATGAAATATTATTAATTCTTTATATATCATACATTTAAATAAAATTTGTGTTATTTTGCAAATAAGGCTAGCGTCTGGCTTAATCCATAAAGCTGTGGATAACTCTGTTTAAAAAAGTTTTACGGAATGGCAAAAGTGGCGTGGACAGTAACCTGCCTGCTGTGGATAACTCTGATTGTCGTGCTGAAGATCTTCATTCAGCCTGTAACACTGAGACGAAGTAAGTGACAAAAAACTGGAGCGGGAAACGAGACTCGAACTCGCGACCCCGACCTTGGCAAGGTCGTGCTCTACCAACTGAGCTATTCCCGCATAGAAGGGCACTACTAAACACATTTTGGAGCGGGAAACGAGACTCGAACTCGCGACCCCGACCTTGGCAAGGTCGTGCTCTACCAACTGAGCTATTCCCGCATAGAGGGTACTGCTAAACATAATTTGGAGCGGGAAACGAGACTCGAACTCGCGACCCCGACCTTGGCAAGGTCGTGCTCTACCAACTGAGCTATTCCCGCGCCTTGTACCGTAATAAATTCTTCACCGGTACGGGGTGCGCATTATACGAGAAATCGCTGCTGCTGCAAGATGCTTACAGCAAAATTTTGCGCTTTTGATGCGTTTGCTGATAATTGCAGCAACCTGGCGATTTCCTGCGCACCCTTTGCGGTTTAAAGCTGCAAAAAGTGTTGGCGGTAGTACGCCAGCTCGGCAACAGACTCGCGAATATCATCTAAAGCCTGGTGCGATCCGCTCTTTTTGAAACCCGGAAGAATGTCTGGCTTCCAGCGACGAGCCAGTTCTTTCAGCGTGCTGACATCCAGATAACGGTAATGGAAATAGGCTTCCAGCTCCGGCATGTACTTAAACAGGAAACGGCGATCCTGCCCAATGCTGTTGCCGCAAATCGGGGACGTATTGGCTGGCACCCACTGCTGCAGGAATTCGATGGTCGCCTTTTCTGCTGCGCGATCGTCAATCTTGCTGGCCTTCACACGTTCCACTAAACCGCTATGAGTATGTGTACGGACGTTCCATTCGTCCATCAAGCCCAGCTGCGCATCTGACTGATGAACCGCCATGACCGGACCTTCTGCCAGAATGTTAAGGTCGGCGTCGGTAACGATAGTGGCAATCTCAATAATGCGATCGCGTTCCGGATCGAGTCCGGTCATTTCAAGGTCAATCCAAATTAGATTATTTTCGTTTCCAGTTGCCATGCTGTTACCTGTGGTTGCTGAGTCGTCATTCATCGTGAATAAGGTGTATCATAGACGTTTTGCCCCCCAGGGCGAAATCCAGCTAAACCAGTGAGGGTGAGTGAGTAAAAATAAACTGTCGAAAGGTCAACAACGTCGCGTCAGCGCTAACCACGATCGCCGTTTAAACCAGCGCAAAATGCGCCCGGAAGCGGACGATAATATGTTCGGTCAGGACGCAGAAGGCGTGGTGGTCAGCCGATTTGGCATGCATGCCGATGTCGAGGACAGTGCAGGCCTGACGCACCGTTGTAATATTCGCCGCACGATCCGCTCACTGGTCACAGGCGATCGCGTGGTGTGGCGTCCCGCGTTAAACGGCGGCAAAGGTATTGTTGAGGCTGTGCATGAGCGTACCAGCGTTCTGACGCGTCCCGACTTCTATGACGGCGTGAAACCCATTGCCGCGAACATCGATCAAATTATTATCGTGTCAGCCATTCTGCCAGAGCTGTCATTGAACATTATCGATCGCTACCTGGTGGCCAGCGAAACGCTGGATATTGAGCCCCTGCTGGTGCTGAACAAAATCGATCTGCTGGATGACAACGCACGTGCATTGGTTGATGAGCAGATGGAGATTTACCGCAAGATTGGTTATCGCGTCTTGATGGTTTCCAGCCATGCGAAAGATGGCCTGAATGCGCTGCAGAATGCGTTGACTGACCGGATAAGCATCTTTGCGGGTCAGTCTGGCGTAGGCAAATCCAGTCTGCTGAATGCCCTGCTCGGCTTCGACCAACAGAAAGAGACGGCTATTCTGACCAACGACGTTTCTGACGTATCCGGGCTGGGTCAACACACGACCACCGCATCCCGGCTTTATCATTTTCCAGAAGGCGGGGACGTTATTGATTCTCCCGGCGTACGTGAGTTTGGTTTGTGGCATCTTGAGCCGGAACAAATCACGCGTGGATTTGTCGAATTCCGTGCATTCTTAGGTGATTGTAAGTTTCGTGACTGCAAACATGACACCGATCCGGGCTGTGCGATTCGTGAAGCCGTTGAAAACGGAAAAATCGATCAATCTCGCTTCTATAACTACCACCGTATTCTGGAAAGCATGGCACAAATGAAAAGCCGGAAAAACTTCGCTGAGAGTGAAGATTAAGGCCCGTAACGACGTATTCGCCATCTGACTGGGGCGCTGTTACAATCCGCTCCCTTTTTGTCAATGTTATGAAAGATAGCCAGGAGGCTAGGGTGTTTGATCGTTTTAAACTCGGCTTGAATCACATTCTCCCAAAAAAATGGCTGACTGAACTTGCAGGTTGGGGAGCAAGCCGTCGCGGCGGCTGGCTGACAAAACTGGTCATTGATGGTTTTGTCTGGTACTACAAAGTCGATATGGCGGAAGCGCGTAAACCTGATACAGCCAGTTACCGCACCTTTAACGATTTTTTTGTGCGCCCGTTGAAAGACGATGCACGCCCGATCGATACCGATGCCAGCCTGATCGTCCTGCCTGCTGATGGCGCAATAAGCCAGCTCGGATGTATTGAAGGCGACCAGATTTTCCAGGCGAAAGGCCACTATTACACGATTGATGCCCTGCTGGCCGGTAATGAGCAAATGGCCGCCCAGTTTCGTGATGGCGCATTCGCCACCACCTATCTGGCCCCGCGCGATTATCACCGCGTACACATGCCATGTAACGGTATCCTGCGGGAAATGATCTACGTGCCCGGCGATCTTTACTCCGTTAATCCACTGACCGCGCGCAATATCCCTAATCTCTTTGCCCGTAACGAGCGCGTAATTTGTTACTTTGAGACCGATATGGGACCTATGGTGCAAATTCTGGTGGGTGCCACCATTGTCGGCAGCATTGAAACGGTTTGGGCGGGCACAGTGACGCCGCCACGCGAAGGGATTATCAAACGCTGGCATTACCCGGCAGCCGATCATGACGGTGCCGTCGTATTACTTAAAGGTCAGGAAATGGGCCGCTTCAAACTGGGTTCAACCGTTATCAATCTGTTTGCGCCTGGCAGGATCAAACTGGCAGAAAGCCTTGAGGCCGAAACTAAAGTTCGGTTGGGACAGCCTATGGCGATTGCCCTTCCACTGACGACTACCGCGCCTGACGCTGTCGAGTAGAACCTATGTTCGTGCGTTCGATCTTTTGTCTGCTGCTGAGCCTCTGGCTCAGCACCGCCACGCTAGCCGCCACTCTGCCTGATGCCAGCCAACTCAAACAGCAGTTGGAAGAGGTCAAAGCAGCGAAAAATTCCGCCTCGCAAACCGAGCAAATCCAGTCGCTGGAGGCCGCCCTTGCCTCACTTTCTGAACGCGATGATGCTATCGAACGCGCGCAACAGTACCAGCAGGTTATTGATGACTTCCCGCGCCTTGCCCGTGAGCTGAGGCAGCAGATCGCCACGCTTAACGACAACGCTAAGAGCGTGCGCAGCACTATGAGCAGCGCGGAGCTGGAACAAGAGATCCTGCAAATCAGCAGTCAATTGATCGAAGAAGGACGCCAGGCGCAGCAGGAGCAGGATCGCGCCAGGGAGATCAGTGACTCCTTGTCGCAGCTGCCGCAGCAGCAAACAGAAGCGCGCCGTGCGTTAACCGAGAGTGAGCGGCGCTTACAAAGCGCGGGCAGCGCTGCCACACCGGCCGGTCAGGCCCAGCTAGTGGCACGCCAGGCAGAAAATGCCGCGAACAAAGCCAAAGTGGATGAGTATGAGCTGGCGCAGCTGTCAGCAAATAATCGTCAGGAGCTGGCTCGCATGCGCGCCGAAGTTCATCAGCGCAAAGTGACCCAGCTCGATAATTATCTGCAGGCTTTGCGTAATCAGTTGAACGAACAACGTCAGCGCGAGGCGGAAACCGCGCTGGCACGGACGGAGCAGCTGGCGGAAAACAGCGGCGATTTACCGCCCGCGATTAGCGAGCAGTTTCGTGTTAACCGCGATTTATCTGGTGCGCTGAACCAGCAGGCGCAGCGCATGGATCTGGTCGCGTCGCAACAGCGCCTCGCGACGAATCAAATTATCCAGGTACGTCAGGCGCTGGCGACGTTACGGGAGCAGTCTCAATGGCTGGGCGCCTCTAACTTACTCGGTGATGCGCTTCGCGCGCAGGTTGCGCGTTTACCTGACATGCCGAAGTCGCAGCAGATCGACAATGAAATGGCACAGCTGCGCGTCCAGCGCCTGCATTATGAAGATCTGCTCGAACGTCAGAACGCACTGCGTAAAGCCCATCAGGCAGACGGGCAGCCTTTTACCAGTGACCAAAAGCGTATTCTGGATGCACAGTTAAAAACGCAGCGAGAACTGCTGAATTCCCTGATTTCTGGCTGCGATACGCTGATTCTGGAAATCACCAAACTTAAAGTTGCCAATACTCAGCTTCAGGATGCGTTAACCGAAGTTAAAGATGCCACGCATCGCTATCTGTTCTGGACGGCTGATGTTAGCCCTATTTCATTAAGCTATCCTCTGGACGTGGCGAAAGGCCTGTCCCATTTGCTGACCCTGGATACGCTGGGGCAGCTTGGCAAAGCCCTGGCGATGATGTTTACCAGTCGCAGCACCGTCTTACCCATTCTGGGTGCAGTGCTGCTGGTCGGTTTTAGCCTTAGCACACGTCGTCACTTCAATGCTTTTCTTGAGCGCTCAGCCAGCAAGGTCGGCAAGGTCACTCAGGATCGCTTCCGCCTGACCATCCGAACCGTGTTCTGGTCGATTCTGGTGGCGCTTCCGCTTCCCGTGCTTTGGGCAACTCTGGGATACGGCCTGCAAAATGCCTGGCCCTATCCTGTCGCTGTGGCCATTGGCGATGGCATCACAGCTACCCTGCCTCTGCTGTGGATATTCATGGTCAGCGCCCAGTTTGCCCGTTCTAACGGCCTGTTTATCGTGCACTTCCGCTGGCCGCAGGTGCGCGTGGCACGCGCGATGCGCTACTACTCATTGAGTATTGGCCTGATCGTGCCCTTGATCATGCTGCTGATAACTTTTGATAACCTCGACGATCGCCTGTTTTCAGCAACGCTTGGCCGGCTGTGTTTTATTTTAATCTGCGGTGCCCTGAGTATTGTCACGGTGAGCCTGAAGCGAGCGGGTATTCCGCTTTACCTTGATAAAGAAGGTAACGGCGAAAATATGATTAACCGCCTGCTGTGGAATATCATGATCGCCATTCCGTTGCTGGCGGCGCTGGCCTCAATGATTGGCTATCTTGAAACGGCTCAGGCGCTGCTGGCGCGTCTGGAAACCTCCGTGGCAATCTGGTTTTTCCTGCTGGTTATTTACCATATCATCCGCCGCTGGATGCTGATTCAACGGCGCAGGTTGGGTTTCGATCGCGCACGTCAGCGTCGGGCCGACATGCTGGCCAACCGCGCACGTAATGAAGAAGAAAAAGATCAGGCGCAAAACACTGACGTCATTGAAATTGAAGAGCCTGTGATCGATTTAGATGCAATCAGCGCCCAGTCACTGCGTCTGGTGCGTTCGATTCTGACGCTGATTGCACTGGTCTCATTTATTGTCCTGTGGTCAGAAATCCATTCTGCGTTTGGTTTCCTTGAGAATATCCGCTTATGGGATGTGAACACCTCCGTACAGGGCGTGGAAAGCATTCAACCTATTACGTTGGGTGCCGTCCTGATCGCCATTCTGGTGTTCGTGATTACTACGCAGTTGGTGCGTAATATGCCCGCCCTGCTTGAGCTGGCGCTGTTGCAGCATCTTGATTTGTCGCCAGGCACAGGTTATGCCATCACCACACTGACTAAATATCTGTTGTTGCTGATTGGTGGCTTGCTGGGCTTCTCATTGATTGGGATTGAATGGTCGAAGCTACAATGGCTGGTGACCGGCCTGGGCGTTGGCCTGGGATTTGGCCTGCAGGAGATTTTTGCGAATTTTATCTCCGGTCTGATTATCCTGTTTGAAAAACCCATTCGTATCGGCGATACCGTCACTATTCGCGATCTGACTGGCAGTATTACGCGCATTAACACCCGCGCCACCACAATTACCGACTGGGATCGCAAAGAGATTATTGTGCCCAATAAGGCCTTTATCACAGAACAGTTCGTTAACTGGTCGCTGTCAGACTCCGTCACCCGCGTGGTGCTGACCATCCCTGCGCCCGCGCAGGTAAGCAGCGAGGAGGTGACTACCTTGCTGAAACTGGCGGCTGAACGGTGCAGCTATGTCCTGGATACACCACCGCCGGAAGTCTTCCTGGTGGATTTGCAACAGGGCATACAGTTGTTTGAACTGCGTGTGCATGCGGCCGAGATGGGCCATCGCATGCCGCTTCGCCATGAATTACATCAGCTTATCCTGCATGGCTTTGCCGAACATGGCATTGAAATGCCGTTCCCACCGTTCCAGATGCGTGTCGAAACCTTAAGCAGAAAAAGCGCTGCCGGGACGGGGGCGCCAACAACGCGGACCTTCAGATCAGGCGGGTTGTAAAATAAAAAACGCCCGGTATGACCGGGCGTTTTCCTGTTTGGGCGGTGATATTATTGCTTCACAAACGCTTCGCCCTGGGCGATATCTTTTTTCAGGGTTTCCAACATGCCTTCCAGCGCCTGCTGCTCAAACGGACTCAGCGCACCGACAGCTTTATGCTCCGCGATACCGTTCTTACCCAACAGCAGCGGTTGCGAGAAGAAACGGGCATGCTCACCCTCGCCTTCAACGTAGGCACACTCCACAACATTCGCTTCGCCGTTTAAAGCACGGACCAGTGACAGACCAAAACGTGCGGCGGCCTGCCCCATAGATAACGTTGCTGAACCCCCGCCGGCCTTCGCTTCCACCACTTCTGTACCGGCATTCTGGATACGTTTGGTGAGATCTGCGACTTCCTGCTCGCTGAAGGTGACGCCAGGAACCTGAGACAGTAACGGCAGAATAGTGACACCGGAGTGCCCACCGATCACCGGGACTTCTACTTCGCCAGGTTTTTTACCTTTGAGTTCAGCCACAAAGGTGTTGGCGCGAATAATGTCCAGCGTCGTTACGCCAAACAGACGATTCTTGTCATAAACACCGTGTTTCTTCAGCACCTCAGCCGCAATCGCCACTGTGGTGTTAACAGGGTTGGTGATCACCCCAATCAACGCTTTAGGTGCCGTAGTGGCAACCTGCTCAATGAGATTACGTACAATGCCAGCATTGACGTTAAACAGATCGGCGCGATCCATACCGGGTTTGCGTGCAACCCCGGCGGAGATAAGCACGACATCAGCACCTTTTAAAGCGGGGGTGGCATCTTCTCCACTGAAACCCTTGACCTTAACCGCGGTAGGAATGTGGCTAAGATCGACCGCAACGCCCGGTGTAACGGGAGCAATGTCGTAGAGAGAAAGTTCTGAACCTGCGGGAAGCTGGGTTTTGAGTAGAAGTGCTAGCGCCTGGCCTATGCCACCAGCGGCACCGAGTACGGCAACTTTCATTCATAACTCCTTATTAAGATGGGGCAGAGAAAAGCAGAAATTCCATCTGTGTCAGACCTAAATCAACTGCTCAGGCGATGACGCGCATCCGCGACTATTTTACGTGCTTACGCACTTAATCTCCGGATTAAAAACGCACTTAATCATCTCACTATCTTCCTCACGCCGGATTGCAGTCAGATGGCAGACCTGTTCGTCCCGTCAGCATTACCCTGGGTAAGTGACATTCACAAATGCAGCCTTTCCACCCGGTAACCCTCCAGAGTGTGATCGATATAACCTGAGACCGACAATCTTGACGTCGGCAGACAGAGAACGGCAGTGTACATTTTTATTTTCTTACCTCATCAATAATATAACACCTTTGCAACCTTTGCCTTTTCAGGCTGTGAGCTGGGTTTTGGTCTGAGTAAATTCTTTGCTATTATCGCCGCCCGCGATGGATACCGCTTCGTACAATTAACAACCGATTGCATAAAAATTCATTTATATGCATAATAATGACTTTACTGCGGCCCGAACCGCGGTTTTTCTTACGTTTACTGGTAACTTATGCGAAACCCATCGAAACAAGACGATCTGATCAAAGCCTTCAAGGCTTTATTAAAAGAAGAAAAATTCAGTTCTCAGGGCGAAATTGTTCAGGCGCTGCAGGAAGACGGCTTTGAGAACATCAACCAGTCTAAAGTTTCTCGGATGCTGACAAAGTTTGGCGCGGTGCGCACCCGCAATGCCAAAATGGAAATGGTGTACTGTTTACCCGCCGAACTCGGGGTGCCTACCACGACCAGCCCTCTGAAGAATCTGGTTCTGGACATTGACTACAATGACGCGCTGGTGGTGATCCATACCAGTCCTGGTGCCGCACAGTTGATTGCTCGCCTGCTGGATTCTCTGGGTAAGTCCGAAGGTATTCTTGGCACCATTGCTGGTGATGACACTATCTTTATTACCCCAGCCCGCGCCTTTACCGTCAAACAACTTCACGACGCGATCCTTGTGCTGTTTGAACAAGAGTTGTAGTCGTTACGCCTGACCGGCAGCACACTGCCGGTTTACCCTGCCCTTTCTCTTTCATCCCTTCTCCAGACCATCGCTCGCCAAATACATTACTTTTCAATGAATTAACATTAAGCCGTGATGCTTTCAGAACAAGAAATATTGGTCATACCTTTTATGCAACTTACCATTACGCGCTATTTTACACTGCTTTACATTCAAATAGTGGCGCTATCACCCAGACCAAAATAGTTAAGCAGTCAGATCGACCATGATTTTTCGCACTAAAAGTTAAAGTCACGCATCTTACTGTTTTTATGCGTAATTACCTGCCTGAGATAGGTTTTTCACCAATTTTAATAACTTTTGGTTATAAAAAAATCCCATAAGGTTAAATTGAGTCAACAAAACATTATTAGGCAGGTATTAATTTCTTCCGTTATTAGTCCTATACTTACTTTCGTGATGTGAATCACACTAATAAAAAAGAAGAACAACCACGACGAGGACATCTTTTTATGAAAATTAAAACTACCATCGCTGCCTTAAGCATTTTATCTGCCCTGTCATTCGGCGCTTCAGCAGCAGATTATATCTCTGCTTCGCAAGCACAGAATCTGCAATCTGTCGGCACAGTCAGTGTCAGTGGTGTGGCCGGTGCGCCATCCGATATCAGACAGCAACTGAGCGATAAAGCCGATCAGCAAGGTGCAAAAGCCTTCCGTGTTATTGAGGCCTACAACGATGGCAACTATCACGCGACCGCTGAGCTGTACAAATAAAATCGTTGGTACTGACAGGTAACCAGCTGCTATCCACGCGTTCGCTGGTTAAACATTATTACCGGAGAATGAATCATGAAAACCCAATTAACGATTGCCGCGCTGAGCCTGGCTTCACTGCTCTCTTTTGGTGCTAACGCCGCCAGCATGGTAACGAATCAACAGGCGCAGGATATGAACCTGCAGCCGCTGAATCAAACAATTAGCGTGAGTGGTATCAACGGCGACCAGACCAATATTCGCCAGGTCCTGTCGCAGAAAGCCGATGCACAAGGTGCAGGCCACTATCGCGTCATTGAGAACAACCGTGACGATACCTTCCACGTCACCGCTGAACTGTACAAATAAGCTATCCGCGGCCAGGCGGCCGCCCCTGACAAGATCGACGACCCGCTCTATGTTATTCATTCCGCAGGTTGTTGATATAAATGAGGAAAAATCATGAAAATCAAAGCAACCATCGCAACTGTTAGTCTGCTCTCCGTAATGACTTTTGGCGCTTCCGCAGCGCAACTCGTGACAGCAGACCAAACGCAGAACTTGCAACCTGTGGGAACCGTAAGCATCAGTGGCGTTGCAGGTGCCCCTGTCGACTACCGTTCACAGCTGTCTCAGAAGGCAGATGAACAAGGTGCCAGCGCTTATAAAATTATCGAAGCGAACACCGGTGACAGCTATCACATCACCGCGCAGCTGTATAAATAGTTCCTCGTCTTAAGTATGACGAACCCTTTAGCCCCGCTCGCCGGGGCTTTTTTTATGTCCGTCAAACAGAGAAAGTCCGGCATTTGTCACGATCCATGCCGGGAACCCGAAGCCGTTCTGGCAGCATAAAAGGGGTTATCGCGGTGTTCAGGGATGTCAGTAGGCAGATATCGCGAGGCGGTGGCGGAAAGCCGTTCATGACCGCCGATACGATCAGCACGCCAGCGGCTAACAGAGAGAAACGTTAGTGAGAAAGCTGTGTCAGATCCTCGTCGGACAGCCCTGTCATTGTGATGACGGTGCTGCGATCGAGTCCACTTTTCAGCATGGTGTGAGCGATTTTAAGTGCGGCGGCACGTTCACCCTCACTGCGTCCTTTCTCAAGACCACGTTGTTCACCGAGCTGAATACCTTGCTCGAGGCCTTTCTCAATGCCTTTCTGCTCAAGTTGCTGGGCAATGGTCATTAGTGCGTCCCCGTGTTGCGGCACTCGCTGTGCCAAATTACGTAAAAAAGCGTCGGCATCAGACGCTTCACCCGCCTGCACGATATAGTGTACCAACGATATAACCTGTGATGAAGAAAGATATCCGGTGAGTAAAACAGGGGCCAGTTTATCAATCAGCTCAGCCAGATCGCGTTGATGGATATGCTTCTGCAGTAATGTCAGCGCGGCCATGCTGCGATGACCGACAATATCATCATCCGGTATGACGGTAACATCCACCAGCGGGAAGGCGCTACCGTACAGCTTAGCGGCGAGCGCAGGTGTTGTGAATTCGTCCAGCCATCGGGTACTGAAAGGGTAAGGACTACGTTTACCACTGTAGAATAAAACCGGTATCACGAGTGGGATCGTTTTATATCCCGCATCAAGATGGCGCTGCATGGCCGCTATTGCATAGCGCATCATCCTGAATGCCATATGCCTGTCCGGAGAAGACTGATGTTCAATCAGCACATGGATATATCCCTCATCGCGGCGCGTGGTTTTTAAGCTGTAAAGCACATCACTAAAATACTGACGTAGATCCTCTTCAACAAAAGATCCTGACTCCAGCTTCAGCGTGCTCAGATCGCAAATAGCGAGAAACTCTGCTGGAAGATGCAGTTCCATAAAATCACGCGCGATGGCGGGCTGAGACAGAAACTGCCGGAATGTCGCGTCGTGGGGCGTGAGTGGGCTTTTTTTTCTTTTCATTTAACCTGACCAGACCATAACGGGCGCAGGTTATCACGCTCTAAAAATTTGAAGAGAAACCAAACAAGAGGTTGCGAGGGCTGTCGAGAAATGTCGATTTTCTGCCGTAGCTGCACACTTCCGGCGACCGGTTAACCCACCGAACGCTGAGGATGTCTTAACGTGGTGGCATGCTATCGAGCGATAGGTTATACGACGTTAAACTGGAGCTGTCCTTCCAGCTCTTCTTCAGCCTCGTCGAACAACAGAATTAAGGCACCATAGCGGCGTTTTTGCCCCTGGCCAAGATTCACAAATTCAATTTTTAACGGCATGGGTAGCCCCTGGCTGACAATGACGTCCCAGAGCCCATCGAGATCGCAGATAAACCGCGCTTTCAGGGCGAAGCGATCGCAGAACTGGCGTAAGAAATGGGCCTGATCGACAATCTCATTAAAATCAAAACGCTCGACTCTCATACTGACGACTCCCGTTATCCGGCTCTGGGCGACCTGAGGCCGCCCGGATATTCATCTAGCTTAAACCGCCGAGGTGCAGCGCTTTGACCTCCAGGTACTCATCCATCCCCAGCACCGATCCTTCACGTCCCAGGCCCGATTCTTTCACGCCGCCAAAGGGTGCCAGCTCTGTCGAGACAGCACATTCATTAATGCCAATCATTCCGCTCTCCAGCGCCGAAGATACCCGGAATACACGCTGCAGGTTTTGCGTATAAAAATAGGCCGCCAGGCCATATTCAGTCTGGTTGGCGCGACGGATCACCTCTTCTTCATCATCAAAGCGGAAGCAGGCTGCCACTGGGCCAAATGTTTCTTCCTGGGCCAGCTTCATCCCTTCATGTGCATCGCCGATGACGGTGGGTTGCCAGAAGTTTCCTCCCAGCGCATGTCGCTTGCCGCCAGCCAGCACCTTGCCGCCCTGAGCCACCGCATCCTTGACATGCTCTTCAACTTTTTCCAGTGCTGAGGTTTCAATCAACGGACCGACAATCACGCCGTCCTCCATCCCGTTTCCGACCTTGAGCTTGTCCACTTCTGCTGCAAGCTGAGTGGTAAAACGTTCGTAGACCGCACTGTGGATGAAAAAACGGTTAACGCTGACGCAAACCTGACCGGCATTACGGAATTTGTTAGCAATGGCGCCCTGCACGGCCGCATCAATATCTGCATCCTCAAACACGATATAGGGTGCGTTGCCGCCCAGCTCCATCGAGACTTTTTTCATCGTCTCTGCAGCGTTACGCATGAGCGTTTTCCCTACCGCCGTTGAACCGGTAAAGGAAATTTTACGGACGGCCTTGCTGGCCATAATGGCATCGCTAATGGCATGTGTGTCGCCAGCCACCCCATTAAGCACGCCATCAGGGATACCGGCTTTTTTTGCCAGCGCCAGTAAGGCGAATGCGGAAAGCGGCGTGTTATTCGCAGGTTTAATAATGCCTGTGCATCCTGCTGCCAGCGCGGGACCTAACTTACGTGTCAGCATCGCCATCGGGAAATTCCATGGCGTGATAGCGGCAACTACGCCGACCGGCTCACGGGTTGCCAGAATACGCGACCCCGCTTTGGCTGGCGGAATAATTTCACCATTGGCGCGTTTAGCCTGCTCGGCAAACCACTGAATAAAGCTCGCGGCGTATTCCACTTCGCCCTCGGCTTCCTTGAGCGGCTTACCTTGCTCCGTTGTCATCAGCTCAGCCAGCCAGCGTTTATTTTCAATGATCAACCTGTACCAGCGGTAAAGCAGTTCTGAACGCGCCTTCGCGGTCTGTGCACGCCATGCCGGAAAGGCCTCTTGTGCCGCCTTAATCGCTGCTTCCGTTTCGGTTTTACCCGCTTTGGCTACCTGAGCCACACGCTCACCGGTGGCAGGATTGGTCACGTCAAAGGTGGACGCCGTTTGCAGCCACTGACCGTTTACCAGATAGCCCGTCTGGAACAGTTCGCTGTCTTGCAGTGGAGAATGCATTGGGTTGCTCCTGTCAGTTTTGTCTTCTGTCAGGAAAGTATAGATGGCAAAAATGACAGGTCAGGTAACAGGGGGCAGCATCATGGCCGCCAGCACCTGTGGCAGCCATAATTCAGATTTGGACGAGCGTGTTTTGATATTTTGTCAGCATCTCAGCCAGCCGCTTCACCGGCTCGGTCACGCTGTCCGGCGCGTCATAGTGCGCCAGCTTATGCTGATAGACATCCAACTCTTTGAGTAACCGTTCAAAATAATAACGTCGCTTTTCATCACTGCGCACCGAGATAACCCGATCGGCAGTGTGCCGTAACTGGCGGTGATACGCGGATAAATCGGCGTTAACCGGCACATCTGCAGCGCGCAGGCGTTGATGACCAATAATTAAGGTCAGCGCAATGCGATATTTATCAATATCCCCAGGGAACAGGTTAAGCAGCAAAAAGAGCTGCTGATAGAGCGCCGGAAGATGATTTTCACGGCGGCGAGCCTGGTTTGTCGTCATCGCCGAAACCGCCGCATACATGAAGCGGTTAAGCAGTTTACGTCCCGTGCGCGCTTTGGATTTATCCCGAATTAACAGGATGACCATCAGCGCAACAAAGCTGCCTATCCACTGTCCCAGTGCACTGTCGATGAACAGCGTGAAGTTGAACTGCATCGGATTATCCAGCACCAGGACGTTAATTGTGCCGACCATGGCACCGAGTGTTCCGATCTGTCGGCGCTGAATTAACATGCCTGAAATAAACCCTAACAGGCCAATGGCAATGCACAGTAGCGTGGCGCTTTGTTGGGTATTGGGCAAAATATACATAAAATAGAGCGCACCCAGCGGCACAGCCACCGTCATACCGTAAACAAAGTCTTTGGCCATCATCAGCGGATTGGGCATCCGCATCGCCAGTGCCGTAATCACACCCAGCATGACCATACAGCCGCTTCCTGAGGTCCAGCCAGTATACAGCCAGAACAACGAACCGAGGGCGGTGGCCACGAAGGTGCGAATACCGTTAATCATCGCATGATGGGTTTCCGCAGAACGCGCCTGGATCACCACCTCTCGCTGAAGAATACGCTCTTCCAGGTCAGTAATACGGCCATTACTTTTGATGCCGTTAATCAGCAGCTGATATTCCGTTGCGGCCTCAACCCAGCTTTCCAGCGTCTCTGGTGCCGTTTTACTGCCGGCGGCAATTAACCGTCGCAGCGTTTTCATACGCTTGTGTACAGCTTCTGCCGTGGCGGCTTCTTTTCCGATCAGCACGCGATACTGGGTAGGAATGTAGTCAGGCCGTGAGTTTTGGATTAAGAACGTTTCGGCGGCCTGAGTAATCAGCGTCAATGACAGAGTATTCAGCATTTGCAGCCGGCGGCTGGTATTCTGCCAGCGCGAAGACTCCATCATTAACTGACTGCGCATGCTGCTGAGCGCCGTGGTACGCCGCACCAACGCCCCCCAGGCTTTATCGACTTCTTCTTTGTCCTCATGCGCGACACACAGTTGTAGCAACCTGTAATGCGCCACCAGCAGCGACTCGACTTCGGCATCAATCACTTTCTTAATCGAACGTGGCGAGAAAATCATATCGGCCAGAATGGCGCACAGAATCCCCAATATGATTTCGCTACAGCGTTCCACGGCATATTGCGGAACCAGCGTCAGTCCACTATTGGCATTTGCCGTGACGACAATGATTAATGCGGTGTAGCCTGCCAGCCCGAGCGCATAGGAATTCTCTACCTTAATCAGTGAAGACAGCCATACGCACAAACCCGCCCAGATACAACATAGCAGCAGCATAACGACCGGCGCGCGTACGGTCGCAATCATGATGACCAGCGCGGCGATACAACCGATAAACGTCCCGATGATACGAAGAATACCGCGATAGCGTAATGCACCCGAATAGGGATCGCCGCCTGCCGCAAACGCCGTTCCGCCCGCCACAATCCCCGCAGTCATGACCGCCCAGCGGGGGGTTTCAAGGTTAAGATGAAAGCCGATCATCAACGCGGCAACCAGCGCAAAGGTCAGCTTTATCGGGAAACGCAGGAACTCAATCATATCGCCCTCTTAACCAAACTCACGCAGACGGTTAAGGAAGGACATGATGGGCGAGGTCTCAGTATGCTGACGATCATTTGCACCGGTGATGACCACGGTGGCCGTCGTCCCGGCGGGATAAAGATTGCCCGGTTCCTGATCGAGACGGATGCGTACCGGCACGCGCTGCGCCAGGCGCACCCACTCCAGATTCGACTGCACCGTTGCCATTCCTTTACTGTCAACGCTGCTACTGCTGTTGGTCACGCCTGCCGCGATGCTGTCAACCGTACCGCGCAACGTCACGTTGCTGCCCAGCGGGGTAATTTCTGCCCGGAAGCCGGGTTGTACGCCGTGCAGTTTGGTCTCTTCCAGATAGGCCAGCACGTAAAATGAGCGCTGCTGTACCAGCGCGACGGCAACTGAGCCACGCGTAATAAATTCGCCCTGGTAGACATTCAGGTTAGTTACCCATCCATCTGCCGGGGCCTTGATGGTGGTGCGCTCCAGGTCGATCTTCGCCAGATCGCGGGTAGCGATAGATTTTGCCAGTTGGTGTTCGCTGGTTTGCAAATCGTTGTTGGATTGTTCAATTGCTTCACGTGACATCGCAGACGTGCCGAGTCGGTTTCGACGTCCGGCCTCTCGGCGTTTTTCATTAACCAGCGCCTGGTAATATTCCACGTCGGCCTGTGCTTCATCTAAGGCTTTTTGATAGCGTGGGCGATCGACCACAAACAGCGTGTCGCCTTTTTTTACCAGTTGGTTATCGCGAACGGGGACTTCGGTAATCAACCCGGTGACATCAGGTGAAATCGCAACGACATCGGCCGCAAATCGTGCATCGCGCGTCCAGGGCGATTCGGTGTAGAACACCCAGGCACGGAATATGATAATGACAGCGATGATGACCAGCAAAAGGGTGATGGCGTAACGCGCGATTTTTCTTATAAGCGTGTTCACGTAAACCTCAAACAAATAAACGGGATACCAGATAAAATACACAGCAGTAAAGGGCTGTATTGAAGAGTGCCGGGTGCCAGACAAGATCGTAGATACCGCTGGGCGTCAGCACGCGTTTCACCAACCAGAACAGCATGAGTGAAACAATGAGTTCGATGAAGATGGGCGGAAAAGAGAGCCCAAACATGACAAATACCGGAAGTACACTCATTAAAAATCCTTAGTTCGATACGGCCGGGATAATTCACCGCCTGAAGGACGCAAACGCCAGTGCGCCATAAGCCACATCTGAACTACGGCTGGCTTAATAATAGCGTATCATCGGGTGTTTTCAGGTAATGAAGCGTCGCCAGGTCATACCCCGGTAGGCTTATAGTAACGCGCTTAACTATACGTTTTCTACTGAATGTGATCTAAATCACTTTTTAGCCAGAGTAAACAATGGAACGACTTAAAGGTATGTCGATATTCGCGAAGGTGGTAGAACTGGGTTCTTTCACCGCGGCCGCACGGCAGCTTCATCTTAGCGTGTCATCGATCAGCCAGATCGTCGCCAAACTCGAGGATGCGCTCCAGGTTAAGTTACTTAACCGCAGTACACGCAGCATAGGACTTACTGAGGCCGGTAAAATCTATTATCAGGGCTGCCGCCGCATGCTGGCAGAGGCTAACCAGGTTCATGAACAGCTGTATGCCTTTAATAACACGCCGATCGGTATATTACGTATTGGCAGCTCTTCTACAATGGCGCAGAACGTGCTGGCCGGTATGACCAGCGATATGCTGCGTGATTATCCCGGATTGAGTGTCAACCTGGTGACCGGCATTCCCGCGCCAGATTTGATTGCGGACGGGCTGGACGTGGTGATCCGGGTGGGAGCATTAAAGGATTCCAGCCTGTTCTCGCGCCGACTTGGGGCGATGCCGATGGTGGTCTGTGCCGCTAAACACTATCTGACGCAGCACGGGACGCCGGAAAAACCTGGCGATATCGCGAAATTTGCCTGGCTGGAATACAGCGTCAGACCTGATAACAATTTTGAGCTGATTGCCCCCGAAGGCATCGTCACCCGTCTGTCGCCACAGGGGCGTTTCGTTACCAATGATTCTCAGACGCTGATCCGCTGGCTTAAGGCTGGCAATGGCATCGCCTATGTACCGATGATGTGGGTGGCGGATGAAATCAAGAAAGGCGAGATTGATATTTTGTTCCCGCAGTACCAATCCGATCCGCGACCGGTTTATGCGCTCTATACCGAAAAAGACAAACTGCCGCTGAAAGTACAGGTCTGTATCGACTATTTGACCCACTATTTTGAGCAGGTTGCCGAGCAGTACAAACAGCACCGTAAAAGCTAAAAACCCGCCAGCTGGCGGGTTTTCTGTCTCTGTCAGGCGGTGCCACCGATAGTGAGCTTATCCAGCTTCAGCGTAGGCTGGCCCACGCCAACCGGCAGGCTCTGTCCCTCTTTACCACACACGCCAACGCCTTTATCCAACGCCAGATCGTTACCGACCATAGAGATTTGCTGCATCGCTTCGATACCGGAGCCGATCAAGGTCGCCCCTTTCACTGGTTTAGTCACTTTGCCTTTCTCAATCAGATAGGCTTCTGACGTTGAGAACACAAACTTACCAGAGGTGATATCGACCTGACCGCCGCCAAAGTTAGGCGCATACAAACCGTACTCCACGCTTTCGATAATATCCTGTGGCGTGGATTTACCGGCCAGCATATAGGTGTTCGTCATGCGCGGCATCGGCAGGTGCGCATAGGATTCGCGACGACCGTTACCGGTAGGATTTACCCCCATCAGTCGTGCATTCAGCTTATCCTGCATATAGCCTTTCAATACGCCATTTTCGATCAGCACATTGTACTGTCCAGGAACGCCTTCATCGTCGATAGCCAGCGACCCACGTAATCCCTCAATGGTCCCGTCATCAACCACGGTACACAGATCCGAGGCAACCAGTTGGCCCATCTTGCCGCTAAACACTGACGTGCCACGGCGATTAAAGTCACCTTCCAGACCGTGACCTACGGCTTCGTGCAACAGTACGCCCGGCCAGCCTGCGCCCAGCACAACCGGCAAGGCGCCTGCCGGCGCAGCCACAGCAGACAGATTGACCAGCGCCATGCGTACGGCCTCACGTGCCCAGGCATCGGCCCGCACGTCGCCATTCTCATCGGCCAGGAAAAATGCATAGCCGGTACGCGCGCCGCCGCCGCTTGAACCGCGCTCACGCTTGCCCTGGTCTTCAACCTGGACACTGATGGACAGACGAACCAGCGGACGCACATCGGCAGCTAAAGTACCGTCGGTTGCGGCTACCAGCACCTGCTCATATACGCCGGTCAGGCTGGCATTCACTTCCTGAACGCGGGGATCGGCAGCACGTGCAACCTGGTCAACACGATGTAGCAACGCAATTTTGTCCTCACGGCTCAGGCTGCCGAGCGGATCGACTGGCGCATACAGAGAACGGTTAACCACGGCAGACAGCGTCTGAGCCTTGCCGTTGCCCTGTTCACGCACGATGCTTCGTGCCGCTTCGGAGGATAAGCGTAAGGCATTCAGCGTGATTTGGTCGGCATACGCAAAACCCGTTTTCTCACCGCTGACGGCACGCACGCCCACGCCCTGATCGATATGATAGGACCCGTCTTTAATGATTTTATCTTCCAGAACCCAGGATTCATGGAAGCTGGACTGGAAGTAAAGATCGGCATAGTCCAGACGACGTTCTGAAAGCTGCCCTAACAGGGAAAAAAGGTCCTGCTGATTAATGTTGTTAGCAGTTAGCAACTGCTCACTTACCAGATTCAGAGTCATCGTTTCTCACTTAATATGTGCTCGGATAATCATAGCCTGCGGCAATTATGTTACGCCGTCAAATATCACTTGTTATAGGTTTCGCGTGGCTTACGCATTACTTCATCTATTTCAGGCTTATCCAGCGGTCCGCTGATGTGATAACGCAGGACTGAAATTTTACTCCAGAGCGGTCCCAGCACCTTGCTGGCGGCAAATACCGCCGCCCCCACCACCGGATTAATGGCAAAAGCAGCCGCCACACCCACTGACGCAGAAATTTCTGGCGTGACTATCGCTTCCATATCAATGCGGCGTTTCACCAGGTCCATATTGCCCTGCATGGCGATATCCGCTTCCAGGCCGTCAACCAACAGGTTGTCAGTTCTCACGACGCCATTTTCAATCCAGGCGGTGCCGTTGATGGAGTCGAAATAGAACCCCTTGTTAAAGGTATCGCTGAAATCAAAACGCAGTTTGCGTAACAGGGCATCGAAGCTTAGCAGGCGCAGAATCTGTCCCGCGGCGCCGGTATCCACATCGCTTATTTGTCCTTTACCAAAGTGCGTTTTCAGCGTGCCGCTCAGCGTTTCTGCCGCGGGCTGCCACGGTGCCGAGCGCCAGTGCAGGTCATAATCAATCTTGAAGGGCGCATCTCGCAGCGGCGTATTCACGCCAAACCAGTTGGTCGCGTTATTGATGTTGCTGCCCTGCAGCGTGCCTTTTAAAGAGGTGCGCTGGTCGCTTGGACGGTTAACCCATTCGCCCTGAATGTTCAGCCGCGAGCTGCCGGTATCCACCAAACCGTTAGTAAGTGCTAACGTACTTCCTTTAGGCTGAAGCCGGGCCGTGACCCGTCCATACTTCTGCCCCATCAGCCAGCATTCAGCGCATTGCAGTTGTAAAGCAGGCCACTGGCTAAAGTCGATCTGATCGCTTTTTTGCCCCAGAGGTGAGGCGGACGCACTTTTCTTATCGCCAGTGCTCTCCCAGTCTGGATTGTAATAAAGGTAATCCAGGGCTATTTGCCACGGCGCTGAAGGTGAGGTGATTAACTGCCCTCTTAGCTCGTCAGCATTGACGTTAATCCGGTTTTTTCCACCCATGTCCTGGGTTAATGAGGTATCAACGTTATGCCAGCGCTGGCCTGCCAGACTCACAGAAGGGCTACGCAGGATAATATTGCCCGGAAGCGTTGCACCGCCCACCTGATGCTCACCGGTTGAACGGGTCGCACCACCTTCGCCAGCCGTCATCAGTGCCGCCCACGCCTCACCATCCAGCGCAGGTAAGTTGAGTACCATGCCTGAATGATCTGGCAGCGTCGGTATTGTCTTCGTATCGTTGAGCCAGATACCACGGTCAACGCGCAGGGCCGGCTCCAGCAGCCAGCGGCTGTTAAATTTGTGCCGTTCATCTACGCTACCGCTGAGATCAAAGTGCGTTAAATCGCCTTTAGCGTTGATGGCCACAGGCAGGCTTTCGCCCGCTTTTTTATCCAGTGGCGAAGGTAAGCGACTACTTACTTCCTTCCCGTCACCTTTCAGCGCGATGTCGTAATGCGCACCGCCCTTATGCGGTAAGGCGACGTTAACCTCGCCCTGCCAGGGAAGATGCCCAGCCAGTTGGCTGCCCACCTGGGGCGGAATACCGGTGATTTTTGCCAGTTGCCAGTCAGCCAGTAACTTAACGTTAATGCCAAAATCATCAGGATTTTCTTTTGTGCTAAAGCTGACATTAAGGGGCTGACCAAACCAGTCCGCCCGCATCTGATCGCTTTCAAGATTGCCGTTGTTATAACGGAACTGCCCGGTCAAATGGGTCATGGTGGTATTCAGCGGCTTGATATGCAGGCTATTGTTATTCATCACCACATCACCACTGGCGTGAACGTCCTTGCCATTCAGAGGAATATCAAGCTTAAGGTGGCCTTTGGTCAGACCTTTAATCTGTAACTGTTCAAGGGCCGCCCCCAGGGAGGACTTGAGTGGCGTGTGCTGGAAGTAGTCGCCAATTTGCTGACCATCACCGCTGATATCGCCGTTGATAATCAGCTTTTCCTTCATGTAATCAGGAATGGTGGCGCTGACATTACGCGCCTCCACTTCACCCAGTTTAGCCAGGGGTGCATGCATCCACAGGCCATCATTCAGGAAGTTTAGATCGATATCGAGGTTGCTGATATCCGGCCAGCCGGGCTGGAAACCATAGGTTGCGTGGCGTAAAGGCACCCAGACCTGAAACATGCCGTCGTTATGCTGAAAAGGAAAAAGCGCCGGATTGCCGTTGAACAGCAGCGTGGCATTCTCCACCTTGCCGCCTTTAACCGCACCGCTCAGGTAGCGCGTGAGCGAATGCCCCATCAGCGGTGTGGGGAAATAGCGCCAGGCATCGCCCGCATCGCTGACGTTAATACCGGCCAGGATATCAAGTTGAGGCTGCGTATCGGTGTTCTGCTGATAACGGAAGTCGCCATGTGCCCAAAGTGAACGCGCCTGGATATCAAGATTATGACCTGCCAGGGTCAGGCCGTGCGGGTCACGCAACCAGCTCATACTGCCGGTCACCTGCTTGATCTCCAGCGGTGCCTGGAACATATCACCATAGGGCACCGTGGCCTGGCCCATCGCAATCGTGGCCTGCCCATTATTCAGGCTGCCTGTCGCTTCGCCATTTAAATGGCTGATGCCGGGAACCAGTTTCCAGAACTGCCAGCTGAAATCGCGCCACTTAACCTGAAAGCGCGTCTGCTCAGGCTGATCGACAGGAATATCCAGCGCCAGCCCGTCAATGGTGCCGCGCGGTCGTAATGCGCGCCAGTTATCAAACAATGCCGGTGATAAGGGCGCAAACAGCGGCACCAACGGTGCGATGTGGTCCAGCGCCAGCTGTGTCGCTCGTACGCGAATCTCAGGCTCGCTGTTGCTGCCCAGCATCTGCGGGTCCTGAGGTTGCCAGAGGAGTGAGAAATGACCGGCAGGCCAGGCATTACCGTCTGTGCTGAGCCTGGTTTGCGGCACATTGACCACCCAGCCATTTTTGTAACGCGACAGGTGGGCAGTGAGGTTATCAACGTTCAGCGTGTGGGGACCGCTCTCGCCCTGCCAGCTTGCGCCGCCCTTACTTAACAGCAGATCGCCGGCATAGACGTCGCCATCACGCAGATTAACCCAGGCCGCCAGGCTGAACCGGGCACTGTCAAGCCGGGTGTTATCCCGCACCCAGCGGCCCAGCCATGGACGCATATCAACATCATCGGCCTGCATCCAGATACGACCGTCGTTGAGTAAGCCATTACTGTCTTTCAGGTCAAGACGAACCTGCACTACGCCGTGTTGTCCAGTAAAGCTCGACAGGCTGACTTCACCTTCTGCTCGATGTCGGGTGTTTTCGTTCAACCAGGTGAGGTTAGGAATCGCCAGTTCAGCATGCTGACCGGATGGGGTGATAAAGCGAATGGTGCTGTCACGCAGAGTAAAGTGATCGAACTGACGCAAAAACAGGTCGTTGACCTGAGTGAGCTTAAAGCTGTGCTTGTCGCTGTCACTGGTCAGCAGAGGCTGAGTGCTGTCGAGATGTAATTGCCAGAAGGTCAGATCGCGGAACTGCCAGCGCCAGTGGAGCAGTGACTGCCAGACATCCAGCGCAACGGTGATGCGTGCGATGGAGAGCGAGCCGGTCTCCTTCATATCGACATTTAAGTCGCGGATTTGTAGCGTGGGGCCGAAATTCTCCCACTTTCCTCGGAGTTGGCTGGCGTTAACCTTGACACCGCTGGTGTCGGAGACGAACTGAAGAACCTGACTACGATAGGCGTCAAGATGCGGCATCGCCAGACGCAGCGCGCTGACAAGCAGCGCCACAATCACAATGACTGTCGCGAGCAGCAGTAACATAATTCTTGGCAACTGCCTCACTCACACCTCTCCTTGTCTACCGTTAACGACGGATGGTTGCTGCTCATACCCGGCGTCTTATGACATAGCGGTATGGGTTCACATTTTACCCCAAAATGTGCAGTCAGGCATGGTGAGCCTGACCAGCCAGTATTACATCATCACCACGTCAAACTGTTCCTGGGTATAAAGCGCTTCTACGTGCACCTTCACCTGTTTACCTACGAAAAGTTCGACTTCGGCCAGCGCATGGGACTCATCTGTTTTCAAGGCCTCACCGACGGTTGGCGAAACGTACACCAGGAATCGATCCGAGTCATAAGCATGATGCACGCGGACAATTTCGCGCATGATTTCGTAGCACACCGTTTCAACTGTTTTCAGCGTGCCGCGCCCTTTACAGACCGGACAGTCCTCACACAGCACGTGCTCAATACTTTCGCGCGTGCGCTTGCGGGTCATTTCCACCAGCCCTAACGCTGAAAAGCCGCTGATACCGGTCTTAACCCGATCTTTATTCAGTGCCGTTTCCAGCGAATGCAGCACGCGACGGCGGTGGTCCTCATTACTCATATCGATAAAGTCGATGATAATGATGCCCCCCAGATTACGGAGCCTTAGCTGACGTGCAATCGCCTGAGTGGCTTCCACATTGGTATTAAAGATAGTCTCATCAAGGTTTCGGTGCCCGACAAATGCCCCCGTATTGATGTCTATCGTCGTCATCGCTTCAGTTTGATCGATGATTAAGTATCCGCCAGATTTGAGTTCAACTTTTCGTTCCAGCGAGCGCTGAATCTCATTTTCAACATCAAACAGATCGAAGATAGGCTGCTTACCGTTGTAAAGCTCAAGCTTGCTGGACATCTCGGGAATGTATTCACTGGTGAACTCGTTGAGCAAATCGCAGGTCAGCCGCGAATCGACACGAATGCGGTCCAGCGCTGCGCCAGCAAAATCACGCAGAATACGTTGTGCCAGCGCCAGTTCACCATAAAGCAGACAACGCGTTTGATTACGTTTTTTTCGTTCGCTGACTTTGGTCCACAGGCGCTTCAGAAAGGCCGCATCCTGTGCCAGTTCTTCTTCACCAATGCCTTCGGCTGCGGTGCGGATAATAAAGCCGCCCAAATCGTCACAGTAGTCGGCTACCACGGCTTTCAGCCGCTCTCGCTCTTTTTCACTGGCGATACGTTGAGAAACGCCAACATGCGCTGCCCCAGGCATGAACACCAGGTAGCGCGAAGGCAATGTGATATCCGTTGTCAGTCGCGCGCCTTTGGTGCCCAGCGGATCTTTCACCACCTGAACCACCAGATCCTGTCCCTGGCGAACCAGTTCTGCGATATCCCGTACGACAAAATTTTTCTTTTCATCACCCGCAACACATTCGGTGTGCGGCATGATGTCAGAAGCGTGCAGGAACGCGGCTTTATCCAGTCCGATATCCACAAATGCCGCCTGCATGCCAGGCAGCACCCGGCTGACGCGTCCTTTGTAAATATTGCCGACAATGCCGCGTCGGGCTTCACGCTCGATATGGATTTCCTGCAGGATTCCGCCATCAATATAGGCGACTCGCGTTTCAGCAGGCGTAACGTTAACCAGTAGCTCAGCCGTCATGTTAACCCCTTACGGCACGCAGTGACTGAAAATGGTCGATCAGCTCTGCTGTCTCAACCAAGGGCAATCCGACCACCGCGTGATAACTTCCATTGATTTTACGCACAAAGTTTCCGCCCTTCCCCTGAATACCGTAAGCGCCGGCTTTATCCATAGGTTCACCTGTCGCGATGTAATCGGTAATGTCGCTCAGGTTTAAGTTACGAAAAGTCACCTCGGTGACCACCAGACAGTCCAGTACCTGCCGACGGTCAGCCAGAGCAATCGCCGTCATGACCTGATGGGTTTTTCCTGAGAGTTTACTGAGCATCGCGCTGGCATGGTCGGCATCGCGCGGTTTTTCCAGCACCTCACCGTTGAGCACGACGATGGTATCCGCGCCCAATACAGGCAGGTCGTGCGGGGCAATCAGCGTACCGGCTTTCGCTTTGTCATGCGCCAGGCGACGGACATACACCTCGGCCGATTCATGCGGCTGACGTTGTTCTTCAACGTCAGTGATGATGCGCTCAAAGTTCAGACCAAGTTGAGTCAGCAGTTCGCGTCGACGGGGAGACGCGGATGCCAGATAAAGGGTTACCATAAATTTCCTTATTGAACAGCGAACTGACGGCGGATCTTTCTCATTAATAAGAATAGCCACGGCCAGAGAATCCCGTCGACAACACTGCTCCAGAAAATTTCAGGGCGGAATGAGACGTTGATCACCAGAAACTCCGCCCAGAAGACGATCACATCCATTGCTAATGACAGCACCATAACCATTAACGCCTGCTGCCACAACGCTAAGTTACGGAATAACTGGAATTTAAACGCCACCAGATAGGCGATGATGCTAAGCGCCAACGCGCGAACGCCAAGCGTGGAACCCGCGATTAAATCCATAATCGCGCCCAGCAGAAACCCACTTCCCACATTAACACGGTGCGGAAGCGCCAGTACCCAGTAGACCAGGATCAGCAATAACCATGAAGGCCGGAACATATAGATTTGTTCCGGCCATGGCATGATTTGCAGAATAAAGGCCATAAGAAAGGACAGCCAGATAACCCATCGTCCCTGGCTGCGATATCGACTCAATTCTGGCCTCCGCGTGAGCGGGAAGCGGACCCTTGTGGGTTGCTTTCGCTACTGCCAGAAGCAGGCGTGGTGGTCTGCGTAGCAGGTGCAGGCGGGCCCATTTCACCCGCGGGGGGCAGAACCTGCGGCATCATCTGCATCAGGCGTTCATTAGCGACCCGATGGACTTCGTCAGGTGCCATCGGCATATCACCGTTGTGATCCGCGCCCCACAGTAGCAACAGGTAACGCAGACGTTGCAGACCTGCGGTTGGATGTGCCTGGATGACCGTGTACGCGCGTTGCGTATCGACCTTAACCGATGAAACCACTCCTACCGGATAGCCCTCAGGGAAACGCCCACCTAAGCCCGACGTCACCAGTACGTCACCGACACGAATATCGGTATTGCCTGGCAAGTGTTCCAGTTGCAGATCTTCCGTACACCCGTTGCCTGCCGCAATCACGCGAATATCATTACGCAGTACCTGGATAGGCAGCGCATGTGATGCGTCACAAATCAGCAGTACACGACTGGTAAACTGGCCGACGGCGATGACCTGGCCCACGACACCTTTATCACTGATAACCGGCTGGCCTTCGTAAACACCGTTAGCACTGCCTTTATCGATAACCACTTGATCGGTGTAGGGATCGGTACCGGTGGAGATAACCTGAGTCACCATCTTGTGCTCGTCCTGACGCAGCGGGGAACCCAGCAGCTCGCGCAGGCGCGCGTTCTCCTGCTTGTATTGCCCCAGCATAAGCAGGTCGCTGTTCTTCAGAAAAAGCTCTCGACGTAACGCTTTATTTTCCAGTTCGAGCTGCTGGCGAGAAGCCAGCGTGTCTGACACGCCATCAAGAAGCTGGCGCGGCCCATTGGCCAGGAAGTAAAACGGACTGACCGACGTGTCCAGATAGTTGCGTATTTGAGTAAATGAACTCACGCGACTATCAGCGATGATAATGGCAATCGCCACAATCACCGCCAAAAATAGACGCAATTGCAGAGAAGGCCCTCTGCTAAAAATCGGCTTCATATAATCTGCGTGTTCCTCGACTACAAGGTAAGAAAGTACGGGCGAGCCGCACTTTCCTGGGCTGGTCACATCATACCGATGCGTGCAGCGCCGGTTTACACGCTACTCCCTGCGCACTGTTACAACGATTCCAGCCGGTTGAGGCAATTATTCTTCGCTGAATAAATCGCCGCCATGCATGTCGATCATTTCCAACGCTTTTCCGCCACCGCGCGCAACGCAGGTCAGTGGATCTTCAGCGACGACAACAGGAATACCTGTTTCTTCCATCAGCAGGCGATCCAGGTTACGCAGTAATGCGCCGCCACCGGTCAGGACCATGCCGCGCTCAGAAATATCAGACGCCAGTTCCGGTGGGCACTGTTCCAGCGCAACCATTACCGCACTTACGATACCGGTCAGTGGCTCTTGCAGGGCTTCGAGAATTTCATTGGAGTTGAGTGTAAAGCCGCGTGGCACACCTTCCGCCAGGTTACGACCACGCACTTCAATTTCACGCACTTCATCACCCGGATAAGCCGAGCCGATTTCATGCTTGATACGTTCTGCTGTCGCTTCACCAATCAATGAACCGTAGTTACGGCGCACATAATTAATAATGGCTTCGTCAAAACGGTCACCGCCGATACGAACGGATGAAGAGTACACAACGCCATTCAGGGAAATCACGGCAACTTCAGTGGTACCACCACCGATATCCACGACCATTGAGCCGGTGGCTTCAGAAACCGGTAAACCTGCACCAATCGCGGCCGCCATTGGCTCTTCAATCAGGAAAACTTCACGTGCGCCCGCGCCTTGGGCCGATTCACGAATCGCGCGGCGTTCAACCTGGGTTGCGCCTACAGGCACACAGACCAGCACGCGCGGACTTGGGCGCATGAAGCTGTTGCTGTGAACCTGTTTGATGAAGTGCTGCAACATTTTTTCCGTCACAAAGAAATCGGCAATAACGCCGTCTTTCATTGGACGAATAGCTGCGATATTGCCTGGCGTACGGCCAAGCATCTGTTTGGCGTCATGACCCACAGCCGCCACGCTTTTCGGTGAACCTGCACGATCCTGGCGGATAGCAACCACGGAAGGCTCGTTCAGCACGATGCCTTGTCCTTTTACATAAATCAGGGTGTTCGCGGTACCCAGGTCAATGGACAAGTCATTTGAAAACATGCCACGAAATTTTTTAAACATACTAAAGGATAATCCTGCAAGCTGGAGGCGGAAAATAAAATCCGCTTACTTTACCAACCACACGAAGCTGCCACAAGGCGCAAAAACGTTCTGCTTCGGTGAAAAAATAGACGGCATTCGTTTTACATCATTTAAGCCTGTTACGCATACGAGCGGAACAGCGATATCACGGCATCAGAGCAGCATGTTAAAGAATTTTCTTAACTTTACTCCGACATAAAATCTAACATTTCAGGCGACGTATTCTGCACGTTTATCGTTCCATATTCATCAAAAGCTGAGGCGAAGAACGTAAAACCGGTCAAACGGTTAAAAACGGTAACGCTGGGAGTACTTTTTTACGTTACTGTTAACCGGCTGTGAAGGTGAAAAAAAGTCACCCTGTCCACCTTCTACCCCTAATCCTACCAGGGTTTGCCACTCTGCATTGGTGCGCACGCCCGCGGCATACAGCTGCGTCCCGGTGGGCTTACAGACGTCCAGCAAGCTTCGCACAAACAGCTGGTTTTCCGTACGCCGCTCAATGTTGCGCACCAGTCCTGCATCCAGCTTGATTAATTCAACCGGTAACTGCCGGATGTAAGCACTGCTGACTACCGTCAGACCGGCCTGATTAACCGCGATACGACAGCCGAATGCCTGCAATGAGTGGAAGATCGGAATCAAATCGCTGATGTGTTGACAGACATCCCCTTCCGCAAGTTCAAATAAAAATCGCTTTCTTTGAGATTTTGGGCACTGCAGCAACATATTGTACAACCAGACAATAAACGGACGTTTCAGCAGCGAGTCGATATTAATGGGGATGACCAGTGTCTCTTCTGGCCACAGTTCAGATAAGGCGGCAACGCGTAATACCATCTGGCGGTCCCAGCTTTCGGCCATGCCGAGCTGCTGCACCAATGGCATATATTCAGCCGACAGCACCTCTTTGTCCCCATCATAAATGCGCGTGAGCAGTACCCGATGTCGCACCTTACCCTCTTTGTCCACCGCAGGCTTCTGATATAAACGTGGTCCGCCGCGACTTAAGGTATTTTCCAGCAAGGTCCGCCAACGAACGCTGCCGCGTCCTGCATCCAGAGGGTTTCCTGCGCCATTAGACCAGTTATTGCCGCCTGACAATGTCGCGCGGCGCGTGGCCATTTCGACATTTTCCATGACCTGCGGCACCGTCTGTCCGCTGTGCCAGGCACTGATGCCGATGTGAATAAAATCGTCGCGGTTAACCTTGCGCATAGGCGGCAACGCGTCAACCGCATTGATGAGGTGATCAGCGATACTGTTTGCCTCTTTCAGGCTACGATGCGGCAGTAATACCGCGAAATCACTGCGAAAATAGCGCGCCAGAAGTGCGCCAGGATAACGCATGACAAACGTGGACAGCATGTTGACGACGTTAAACAGGTACTCTTCGACCAGCACTGGCCCCAGTGAATCATCGTGGGTGTCGAGCTCAGGAAAACGTATCATCATGACTACGCCATGCGTCCCGACATCTTCCTGATCCTCAAGCAGCGTTGCCAGCTGACTATCGAAGAAAAGGCGGTTATTCAGCCCCGTCCGGCCATCCTGAGCCGCAAAGGTTCGAATCAGCGTATCGATGCGGACGCGCTGCTCGCCCGCTTCCTGTAAATCGGACAGTAACAGGTCGATCGCACGGCTGGCTCTGGGCGGCCACTCATCAGCATGCTTTTGCCGACAATGCCGACGTTCTCCACCAAGTATTAATGCTGAGCGGCTTTCCAGTTGCTCCATCCCGCGCCATTGACGTACCAGCCAACGATGAGTAATGGACAGCATAACGGCCACGATCAGTACGACCAACAGCAGCGCGGCAAGCGTATATGTCGCGGGAATAGAGTGCAGCCAGGTTTGTGCGGGATCGAGTATCGTCAGTTGCAATCGCATACCCGGCTGGTGCATCAGCGCAATGTCAAAATGGATATAGCGATTTTTTTGATGCTGCAGCATTTGGTTTTCATGGCGGGAAAGCGTGAAAACAGTCTGCCGACCATTATATAAGGACAGCTGTTCGGCGTTAATCACGGGTAATACCGGCGTAAGCCAGGCTTCCAGCGCTTCGGGAGGCTGTTTCAGCAGGACTTTATCCACTTCGGTTGCCAAAACCTGTACCCGATTTTCTACACGCTGATGGGTGAGCCAGAAAACACTAAAAGCACAGCCCACCAGCATTAAAACCATTGCCAGTACGCTAATAAATGTAATAAATGCAGAAAGTTTGGTAGTTAATCGCATCCCTGTGCCTGTTTCACTACGGTTGCCGCCGGATCACGCCGCCTCTCTGCACGTTAGCCGGAAGAATTTTGAGCAAAATAACACAAATTGTTTCCGGCAACAGCGAGGTCATACGCGAAGCCGCAGTATAACGTTGAGAAAGGCCCAGAACGCTTAATTATCCTTTTTTCAGCGCATTCTCATTGGAAGCTTCAGCCAGGAAATTTCACATTTTTGCAGCAAAATTCGCCAGCTTAAGCAATAGTCATCATGCTGATTGTGAAAATCGAGCTGGAGAAGAGACGATGAAGCCGACAAAACGCCTGACCGAAGCAGATGTAACGCCAGAAAGCATCTTTAATATGAATCGTCGTCGGGTGCTTCAGACCCTGGGACTGGGGGCTGCTGCAATCAGCGTCCCGGGCATGGCCAACGCCGATATTCTGAGTTGGTTCAAAGGTAATGACCGCCCGCCCGCGCCGGCGGGTCGGGCGCTGGACTTTACCAAGCCCGCACAATATCAGGCCAACCTGCCGTTAACGCCTGCGGATAAGGTTTCCGGCTATAACAATTTCTACGAATTTGGCCTGGATAAAGCCGATCCGGCAGCGAACGCGGGAACGTTAAAAACCGATCCCTGGAAGCTGACGATAGAAGGCGAAGTGGCAAAGCCCGTGACGTTAGACATGGATGATATTTTTAAACGCTTTGCCATGGAGCAACGTATCTACCGGATGCGTTGCGTTGAAGCCTGGTCGATGGTGGTGCCGTGGATAGGTTTTGAACTCAATAAACTCCTGAAGCTGGCGGAACCCACCAGCAAAGCGCGCTTTGTTGCTTTTCAGACACTTTATGCCCCCGATCAGATGCCGGGTCAAAAGGACCGCTTTATCGGGGGTGGGCTAAATTATCCTTATGTAGAAGGCTTACGGCTGGATGAAGCCATGCATCCCCTGACCATTCTGACGACGGGCGTTTACGGTAAAGCCCTGCCGCCACAGAACGGTGCGCCAATTCGGCTTACCGTACCCTGGAAATATGGCTTTAAGGGCATTAAGTCTATTGTGAAAATTACGCTGACGCACGACCAGCCGCCTACCACATGGAACCAGATTGCGGATAATGAGTACGGCTTCTATGCCAACGTGAACCCGCATGTGAATCATCCTCGCTGGTCGCAGGCCACCGAACGTTTTATTGGTCCGGGTAGTGCTTTTAATGTTGATCGTCAGCCCACATTACTGTTCAACGGTTATGCCGATCAGGTTGCATCACTCTATCGCGGTATGGATTTGCGGGAGAATTATTGAGTGCGCCTGTCAATAAAGCAGATCGGCTGGCTTAAAGTGCTACTGCATCTGGCGGCTTTCTTACCGCTGGTTTACTTGATTATGGCCGCGATGCAGGGAGGACTCAGCGCCGATCCTGCCAAAGATATCCAGCATTTTACCGGCCGTATGGCGCTGAAACTGCTGTTAGCAACCTTGCTTGTCTCGCCGTTAACACGCGTGGCCAGGCAACCGCTGCTCATTCGGACCCGTCGCCTGTTGGGTATCTGGACTTTTTTCTGGGCCAGCCTGCATCTAACCAGTTACTACCTGTTGGAGCTGGGCGTGAATAACCTCGGCCTGCTCGGAAGCGAATTGATTTCACGTCCTTATCTGACACTGGGCATTATTTGCTGGTTTATTCTGCTGGCGCTGGCGATCACCTCTTTTCAACGCATGCAGCGCAAACTGGGCAGACGCTGGCAAACCTTGCATAACTTTATCTATCTGGTCGCTATTTTGGCGCCGATTCACTATATGTGGTCGGTAAAAATCCTGTCTCCCCAACCGATCATTTATGCGCTTTTAGCCCTGATATTGTTAGCCTGGCGCTATAAAAAGTTCATTAAATGGTGGCCGCGCTAGTCTCTTCTTATTGCCGATCGTCTGCGAAAAATGCGGCCTGCGAGCCGCATCCGATCAACTTCGCAGATAAGACCAGTATTTTGCTGCGAAATGCCACGAAACGGATATAATGCCCGGCTTTATTGCGATGTGACGCTTCTTTTTCACTGTG
Source organism: Pantoea sp. SJZ147 (assembly GCF_007828605.1). Lineage (NCBI taxonomy): Bacteria > Pseudomonadati > Pseudomonadota > Gammaproteobacteria > Enterobacterales > Erwiniaceae > Pantoea > Pantoea sp. SJZ147. The sequence continues at coordinate 11,860 of NZ_VIVB01000013.1, read as the reverse complement.
ACGGGTGACAAATGGAAAGCGGCAAGGTATTTTACGCGATGCCTCAATGATTGCGGGAGATGGCAGCAAGATGGCCGATAAATTACATATTCTGCTTTTGAACGGTCCCAACCTTAACCTGTTAGGGACGCGTGAGCCTGATAAATACGGGGATGTTACCCTGGCTCAGATTGTTTCCAGTCTTAGCCATCAGGCAGACCAGTTGAATGTAAGGTTAAGCCATTTGCAATCCAATGCTGAGTATCAGCTCATTGATCGCATTCATGAGGCAAAAGGCAATGTGGATTATATCATTATCAATCCTGCCGCGTTTACGCATACCAGCGTAGCAATGCGTGATGCTCTGTTAGCGGTGAACATTCCATTTATTGAAGTTCACCTGTCAAATGTGCACAGCCGCGAGCCTTTTCGCCATCACTCCTATTTTTCTGATGTCTCTGCTGGCGTCATTTGTGGGCTTGGCGCTGACGGTTACTCGTGGGCATTACAAACGGCAGTGAAGCGCCTGTCTCATACTAATTAATCAAACTGAGTACGGAACCCCATTCATGGATATTCGTAAAATTAAAAAACTGATCGAACTGGTTGAAGAATCTGGCATTTCTGAGCTGGAGATCTCCGAAGGCGAAGAGTCTGTTCGTATCAGTCGTGCACCTGCAAATACTGGTTATCCGATGATGCAACAGGCTTATGCTGCGCCCATCGCTCAGCAGCCTGCTCTGGCGAATGCCGTCGCACCTGTTGCCGCCGTCGCAGAAGCCGCGCCTGCTGAAATCAGTGGCCACATCGTACGTTCACCTATGGTAGGGACCTTCTATCGCACACCAAGCCCGGATGCGAAAGCATTTGTGGAAGTGGGCCAGAAAGTCAATGCAGGTGACACGCTGTGCATTGTTGAAGCCATGAAAATGATGAACCAGATTGAAGCCGATAAATCTGGCGTAGTTAAAGCCATTCTGGTGGAAAGTGGTCAGCCGGTAGAATTTGACGAGCCACTTGTTGTCATCGAATAACGGGGCGAACCATGCTGGATAAAATTGTTATTGCTAACCGCGGTGAGATTGCGCTGCGCATTCTGCGTGCCTGTAAAGAACTGGGCATTAAGACTGTTGCGGTTCACTCAAGCGCGGATCGTGACCTTAAGCACGTGCTGCTGGCAGACGAAACGGTTTGCATCGGCCCGGCGCAGTCGGTCAAAAGTTACCTTAATATCCCGGCGCTGATTTCTGCTGCCGAGATCACCGGCGCGGTGGCGATTCACCCCGGTTACGGCTTCCTTTCTGAGAATGCCGATTTCGCCGAGCAGGTTGAACGCTCTGGCTTTATCTTTGTTGGTCCAAAAGCCGACACCATTCGCCTGATGGGCGATAAAGTGTCCGCGATTACGGCGATGAAGAAAGCCGGTGTGCCTACCGTTCCCGGCTCCGATGGCTCACTGACCGATGACATGGAAAAGAACCGTGCCTTCGCCAAGCGCATCGGCTATCCGGTCATCATCAAAGCCTCTGGCGGCGGCGGCGGTCGCGGCATGCGCGTTGTGCGCAGCGATAAAGATCTGGAACAGTCCATCAACATGACGAAAGCGGAAGCCAAAGCGGCTTTCAACAACGACATGGTTTACATGGAAAAGTATCTGGAGAATCCTCGCCACATTGAGATTCAGGTACTGGCAGACGGTCAGGGCAATGCCATCTATCTGGGCGAACGTGACTGTTCGATGCAGCGTCGTCACCAGAAAGTGGTGGAAGAAGCGCCAGCACCGGGCATCACGCCAGAATTACGTGGATTTATCGGTGAGCGTTGTACCCGCGCCTGTATTGACATCGGCTATCGCGGTGCAGGTACCTTTGAGTTCCTGTACGAAAACGGCGAGTTCTATTTCATTGAAATGAACACCCGTATTCAGGTTGAGCATCCGGTTACCGAGATGATCACGGGCATTGACCTGATTAAAGAGCAGTTGCGCATTGCTGCGGGTCAACCGCTGTCGATTAAACAGGAAGACGTGGTCATTCGTGGTCATGCGGTCGAGTGCCGTATCAACGCAGAAGATCCGGTGAGCTTCCTGCCAAGTCCTGGTAAGATTACCCGCTTTCATGCGCCGGGTGGTTTTGGCGTACGTTGGGAGTCCCATATTTATGCCGGCTACAGCGTGCCGCCTTATTATGACTCCATGATCGGCAAGTTAATCACCTACGGTGAAACCCGTGATATCGCCATTGCACGTATGAAAAATGCCCTGGCGGAGCTGATTATCGACGGGATTAAAACCAACATCGAACTGCAGATGCGAATCATGTCCGATGAAAACTTCCAGCAGGGTGGAACCAATATCCACTATCTGGAGAAAAAGCTCGGCCTGCACGAGAAGTAATCGCAACGCTGAGTCAGTTTGAGGCCGGATATTCCGGCCTTTTTCTTTTCCCGCAGGCGTTAAGGTCACACTATGGACGCGCGTTATTTACAGGCTCACAAAGAAGCTCGCTGGTCACTCTATCTGACACTGGCATGGTTAGCCGTCTGGGGCGGTTCGGCCTGGTTAGGGGGAAATGCGATGGGCATAACCGGCTTGCCGCGCTGGTTTGAGCTCTCCTGTATTTTTGCTCCTCTGCTGTTCATTTTTTTATGCTGGATGATGGTGCGTAAGGTCTTCCGGAATATGTCGCTGGAGGATGACAATGAACACTGAAATCATTCTTCCGCTACTGGCTTATTTGGCCGTCATTGCTGGCTTGTCCGTATTTGCGATGCGTAAACAACGCAAAGGCAACTTTCTGACCGAGTATTTCCTGGGCAGCCGCTCAATGGGCGGATTTGTCCTGGCAATGACCATCACGACCACCTATATCAGCGCCAGCTCGTTTATAGGCGGCCCGGGTGCGGCCTATAAATACGGTTTGGGCTGGGTGTTGCTGGCAATGGTGCAGGTTCCCGCGGTCTGGCTGTCGTTGGGCGTACTGGGTAAAAAGTTTGCCATTCTGGCACGCAAGCACAATGCGGTAACACTCAACGATATGCTCTATGCACGCTATGGCAGCACGCTGCTGGTCTGGTTAGCCAGCCTGAGCCTACTGATTGCCTTTGTGGGCGCGATGGCCGTGCAGTTTATTGGTGGCGCACGTCTGCTGGAAACCGCTGCCGGCATCCCTTACGACACCGGACTGCTTATTTTTGGTGGCACTATCGCACTCTATACCGCCTTTGGCGGCTTCCGTGCCAGTGTCCTCAATGATGCGATGCAGGGCATTGTGATGCTGATAGGCACCTTCTTACTGCTGTTTGCCGTCATTCATCACGCTGGCGGTATTCATTCGGCCGTAGACAAGCTGCACGCGATCGACCCCAAACTGCTGTCTCCTGAGGGCCCGGGCGATATTATTACGCCGACCTTCCTGAGCTCGTTTATTGTGCTGGTCTGCTTTGGCGTCATCGGCCTGCCCCATACGGCGGTGCGCTGTATCTCTTATAAGGACAGTAAAGCGCTGCATCGGGCCATTATTCTTGGCACCATTGTCGTTGTGCTCCTGATGCTGGGGATGCACCTGGCTGGCGCACTCGGTCGGGCGATATTACCGAATCTGACCGTGCCGGACAGCGTTATCCCCACACTGATGATCACCGTGTTACCGCCTCTGGCTGCAGGGCTGTTTTTAGCGGCACCGATGGCGGCGATTATGTCCACCATCAACGCCCAGCTGTTGCAGGCCTCCGCTACGCTGGTCAAAGACCTGTATCTGCGCATCGCCCCGCAGCAAAGTGATAATGAGCCACGCCTGCGGATTTTATCGGGAACGGTGACCTTTTTGCTCGGGATCATACTGCTTTTCGTCGCCTGGCATCCGCCAGACATGATTATCTGGCTCAACCTGCTGGCTTTTGGCGGTCTGGAAGCGGTTTTCCTCTGGCCACTGGTTCTGGGTTTATATTGGGCGCGCGCCAATGCGGTCGGTGCGCTCAGCGGCATGGCGGTGGGCGGAGGCTGCTATGCCGTTCTGGCGACCCTGGGTCTGCAACTGTGGGGTTTTCATCCCATTGTGCCTTCATTATTGTTAAGTCTGCTGGCGTTCCTGGTCGGCAACCTGTTTGGGCGTTTACCGCATGCGGTCAGCGCACCACAACACTGAATTAAGAGAGACGTTATGCCGTGGATTCAAATCAAAATTAACAGTTCTGGCGCAAACGCTGAAGAACTAAGCGATGCGTTAATGGAAACAGGTGCCGTATCTGTCACCTTCCAGGATACGCACGATACACCGGTCTATGAACCTATGCCGGGCGAAACCCGCCTGTGGGGCGATACCGACGTTATCGGGTTATTCGACGCGGAAAGCGACATGGAGGGCGTAATTGCTGAACTTTCTCAGCATCCTCTTCTTGGTGAGAATTTCCGTCACAAGATCGAACAGATCGAGGACAAAGACTGGGAACGTGAGTGGATGGCAAACTTCCATCCTATGCGTTTTGGTGAGCGCCTGTGGATCTGCCCGAGCTGGCGCGATGTACCCGATCCGGATGCCGTCAATGTAATGCTCGATCCCGGACTTGCTTTCGGTACCGGTACTCACCCTACCACCTCGCTTTGCCTGACCTGGCTCGATGGTCTGGATCTGGCCGGTAAAACCGTGATCGATTTTGGCTGCGGTTCAGGAATACTTGCGATCGCGGCGCTTAAGCTCGGCGCGGCGCAGGCGATCGGTATTGATATCGATCCTCAGGCGATCCAGGCCAGCCGTGACAATGCAGAGCGTAATGGCGTTGCCGATCGTTTATCGCTGTACCTGCCGCACCAGCAGCCGGAAAACCTTCAGGCCGATGTTGTGGTGGCCAATATCCTTGCCGGGCCGCTACGTGAGTTGGCACCGCTTATCAGCGTGCTGCCTAAATCGGGCGGGCATCTTGGTTTATCCGGCGTGCTGGAGAGCCAGGCCGAGAGCGTCTGTGAAGCTTACGTGGCGCACTTTGCACTCGATCCTGTTGCGGTCAAGGAAGAGTGGTGTCGTATTACGGGCGTCAAAACAGCCTAGTCTTTAAGACGTTGCCCGTCACAGAAGCAGTCCTGCCAGTTCGACAGGACTGCCTGAATGCCTGTGCCGTCGGTTCCGCGTTTCGCTTACAACCGTTACCGACAGCACCGAAGGCTGTAACACTCAGCAGCACAGCTTTTGCCGTCGCTTAAGCCGTTGCTTGTATCGTTAATCACGGTATGTGACGTTTTTTATCTGGCAAATGCCGAATCTTCGTCGGAAAAACCTTTGTTCACAAAATAAACACAAATACTTAAGCATTTGATTTATAAATAAATTAATTCATATGCCTGCGATAAGATGAGGGCAAAAGCCGTTTTCTTATGAATTGTTCAAAGTTTGGCCTTTCATCTTCCTAAAAAAATGCGTAATATACGCCGCCTTGCAGATACAGTATGGCATTACGACTTCATGCGCATTGGAAACCTCCAACTGAGAAATCGACTGATTGCAGCGCCGATGGCCGGTATTACTGACAGGCCTTTCAGAACGCTTTGTCACGAGATGGGTGCAGGGATGGCGGTTTCTGAGATGTTGTCATCGAATCCCGAAGTCTGGGCCAGTGACAAATCTCGTTTACGCATGGTGCACAGTGATGAACCCGGCATTCGTGCCGTCCAGATTGCAGGATGCGATCCCAGTGAGATGGCCCAGGCTGCGCGTATTAATGTCGATGCTGGTGCACAGGTTATTGATATTAATATGGGTTGCCCGGCAAAAAAGGTGAACCGCAAAATGGCGGGTTCCGCCTTATTGCAGTATCCCACAGTAGTGGAGTCTATTCTCTCTGCCGTGGTGAATGCCGTTGATGTTCCGGTAACATTAAAAATTCGTACCGGATGGGATCCAGAAAACAGAAACTGTGTCGCGATTGCCCAATTGGCTGAACGCTGTGGCATTCAGGCTTTGACGATACATGGCCGCACTCGTGCCTGCCTGTTCAACGGAGACGCTGAATACGACAGTATTCGGACAGTTAAGCAGAGTGTTTCTATTCCGATTATCGCGAATGGAGACATAACTGACCCGCATAAAGCCAGAGCAGTGCTCGACTACACCGGAGCCGATGCTCTGATGATAGGACGCGCTGCTCAGGGAAGACCGTGGATCTTCCGGGAAATCCAGCATTATCTGGACACTGGGGAGCTGCTTGCCCCGCTGCCACTGGCAGAGGTCAAGCGTTTGCTTGTTTCGCATATACGTGAGCTGCACGACTTTTACGGTTCAGGCAAGGGATACCGTATAGCGCGAAAGCACGTCTCCTGGTATCTCCAGGAACATGCCCCAAATGACCAGTTTCGGCGCACATTCAACGCCATTGAGGATGCCAGCGAACAGCTGGAGGCGTTGGAGGCATACTTCGAAAATCTTGCGTAACGAAATAAAGAGCTGAAAGAACTATGTTCGAACAACGCGTAAATTCTGACGTACTGACCGTTTCTACCGTTAACTCACAGGATCAGGTAACTCAAAAACCTTTGCGTGATTCGGTTAAACAGGCACTGAAGAACTATTTTGCTCAACTGAATGGTCAGGATGTGAGTGACCTGTATGAGCTGGTTTTGGCTGAAGTCGAGCAGCCTCTGTTGGACATGGTGATGCAGTATACCCGTGGCAACCAGACCCGTGCTGCCCTGATGATGGGTATCAACCGCGGTACGCTGCGTAAGAAACTGAAAAAATACGGCATGAACTGATTCAGTTCAGACCGTTAATCTCGCCAGCCTCAGGGCTGGCGTTTTTATTTGTGCGCTAACGCGCAAATTTTTTTAAATCCTGTGAAACAGTTGCGTCAAATATGGTAGCTGTAGTTGCAGTCGCCAGCGTGATTTTTACAGGCCGTCCTTTTTAAACTGTCTCCCGCTACACGCTCATCTTTTTCTGATCGCCTGCCTTACAACCCTGTCATAACAGCCTTTTGTGAGCCTGATTAACATTTTACGCAACACCTCAATCGTTTACAGCCACCACCTGCCATGCAGCTCACAATGTTGCTAAATAGTGAAACAATTTGCACTAAATGTGATCCCTTCGACTCGAAATGCTTCCTTTTGGTGCGTCATATTATTGCAGCCCTCCAGATGATTCAGATTATTACCCGATCTTTCAGGTGACTTCAGGATTATGCAAACCTGGCACTGGCTTTGCAAAGTCGTGGATGGCCGATCGCCACAGACAGGAACGCACATCAAAGTGCGCAATACATAACAACACAACACGACATGCCACACAGGATGCTTTATGAAAAAGATGATGCTCTCTACTCTGGTTGCTGCGGCTTCTCTGCTTGCCGTTGCTCAGCAGGCTCATGCAGGTACCACACTTGATGCGATTAAAAAGAAAGGGTTCGTTCAATGTGGTATCAGCGATGGCCTGCCGGGTTTCTCTTATGCAGATGCCAGCGGCAAATTTACCGGCCTTGATGTGGATATCTGTCGTGCAGCCGCCGCCGCCGTGTTTGGTGACGCAACAAAAGTGAAATATACCCCGCTGACCGCAAAAGAACGTTTTACCGCTTTGCAGTCAGGGGAAGTCGATATTCTTTCTCGTAACACCACCTGGACTTCATCACGTGACGGCGGCATGGGCTTCATGTTTACCGGCGTTAACTACTACGATGGCATTGGCTTCCTGACCCATAAGAAAGCCGGCCTGAAGAGTGCGAAAGAGCTGGATGGTGCGACCGTCTGTATCCAGGCTGGTACTGATACCGAGCTGAATGTGGCTGACTTCTTCAAAGCCAACAAAATGCAGTACACGCCGGTCACCTTTGACCGCTCGGATGAATCCGCCAAAGCACTGGATAGTGGCCGCTGCGATACGCTGGCATCCGACCAGTCTCAGCTGTACGCCCTGCGCATTAAATTAGGTAAACCAGATGACTTCATCGTCTTACCTGAAGTGATCTCTAAAGAGCCATTGGGCCCGGTTGTGCGTCGCGGTGATGATGACTGGTTCACCATCGTTAAATGGTCGCTTTTCGCCATGCTGAACGCAGAAGAGATGGGCATCAGCTCTAAAAACGTTGATGAGATGACGGCTAAACCTACCACACCTGATATGGCGCACCTGCTGGGCGCTGAAGGCGACTTTGGCAAAGATTTGAAGCTGGATAACAAATGGGCTTACAACATCATTAAACAGGTTGGTAACTATCAGGAAAGTTTTGATCGTAACGTCGGTAAAGACAGCCCGCTGAAAATTGCCCGTGGTCAGAATGCGCTCTGGAACAAAGGCGGCATTCAGTACGCACCACCGGTACGTTAATCACGCCTCACCCGTCGGGCACCGTTTTCTACGGTGCCCCAGCAAAGCTTTCGTTACTGAGGTTTAAACATGTCACAACGCCCAACCGTGAAAAGGGATTTTTCGTTCGGTAATCCCACGGTTCGAGCCTGGCTTTACCAGATAGTTGCGATCATTACCGTACTTGCTGTGGTGGGCTATCTCATCCACAACACCGTTATCAATCTCGCTAATCGCGGTATTACTTCCGGCTTTGGTTTTCTGGAACGCAATGCTGGTTTCGGCATTGTGCAGCATCTTATTGATTACACTGAAGGTGACACCTACGCACGCGTCTTTTTGGTGGGCCTGACTAACACGTTACTGGTGTCGGCACTCTGTATTGTTTTTGCTTCAATACTGGGTTTTTTTATTGGTCTGGCGCGTCTTTCCGATAACTGGTTACTGCGTAAAATCGCCAATATCTACATTGAAACCTTCCGCAATATTCCCCCTTTGCTGCAGATTTTCTTTTGGTACTTTGCGGTATTACGTAATCTGCCCGGTCCACGTCAGGCCCTTAACGCTTTTGATCTCGCCTTTGTCAGTAACCGCGGTCTGTACGTACCCTGGCCGACCTATGCGCCGGGCAGCTGGCCTTTCGTTATTGCCCTTGCACTGGCTATTGTAGCGATTTACGGCCTGTTCCGTTTTAATCGTCAGCATCAGCTTAAAACCGGTCAATTACGTCGTACCTGGCCTGCTGCCATTGCGATGTTATTGGTGTTCCCTTTCATTGCACATCTGGGCTTTGGCGCAGCGATGCACTGGGATATACCTGAGTTACGCGGTTTCAACTTCAGGGGCGGCTTTGTCATGATTCCTGAACTGGCCGCCCTTACGTTGGCGCTGTCGATCTATACCTCCTCTTTTATTGCGGAAGTGATTCGCTCAGGTATCCAGGCCGTGCCCTATGGGCAGCATGAAGCGGCCCGCTCGCTGGGGTTGCCGAATCCCGTTACGCTGCGTCAGGTCATTATCCCGCAGGCCATGCGCGTAATTATTCCGCCCCTTACCAGCCAGTATCTGAATATTGTGAAGAACTCTTCACTGGCTGCTGCAATTGGTTATCCCGATATGGTGTCGTTGTTTGCCGGCACGGTGCTCAATCAGACCGGACAAGCCATTGAGACCATTGCTATCACCATGAGCGTTTACCTGATTATCAGCCTGCTGATTTCAATGTTGATGAACTTCTACAACCGCAAAATCGCGCTGGTTGAGCGTTAAGAGAACGGGATAATTATGTCTGTCACTGCACATGAAACACCGCTGATAGCCTCCTCGCCGTTGAATCGGGCATGGCGATGGGCACGCAAGAACCTGTTTTCAGGTTGGTTTAATACTTTATTGACCCTGTTCTGTATCTGGCTTATCTGGCATGTGATTCCACCTGCTCTGAACTGGCTGATCTTTGATGCGAACTGGTTTGGCACAACACGGGCTGACTGCACCAAAGAGGGCGCATGTTGGGTCTTCATTCATGCTCGCTTCGGTCAGTTTATGTATGGGCTCTATCCTCATGAACTGCGCTGGCGCATCAATCTGGCGCTGATCATTGGGCTCGCGTCTCTCGTTCCGATGTTTGTTAAACGTCTGCCTTACCGTGGGCGCTATATTGCCGCCTGGGCAGTATGTTATCCCCTCGTTGTCTGGTTTCTGTTGTATGGCGGCTTCTTAGGACTCGACCGGGTCGAAACCCGTCAATGGGGTGGGCTCACGCTGACGTTAATCATCGCGTCTGTTGGTATCGCGGGGGCATTACCTCTGGGTATTTTGCTGGCGCTGGGGCGACGCTCCCGGATGCCGGTGGTACGAACGCTGTCAGTGATTTTTATTGAGTTCTGGCGTGGCGTGCCGCTGATAACGGTGCTGTTTATGTCATCGGTTATGTTGCCGCTGTTTATGGCAGAAGGGACAACCATCGACAAACTGGTGCGCGCATTGGTTGGCGTCATTTTGTTCCAGTCGGCCTATGTGGCCGAAGTGGTACGTGGTGGGTTACAGGCGTTACCAAAAGGGCAGTTTGAAGCCGCTGAATCATTGGCGTTGGGATACTGGAAGACCCAGATGCTGGTCATCCTGCCGCAGGCATTAAAGCTGACTATTCCGGGACTGGTGAATACCATTATTGCGTTATTCAAAGATACCAGCCTGGTGATCATTATTGGTTTGTTCGATCTGTTTAGTAGCGTGCAACAGGCTACCGTCGATCCCGCCTGGTTAGGCATGTCTACTGAAGGCTATGTCTTTGCCGCGCTGGTCTACTGGATTTTCTGTTTTAGCATGTCGCGTTACAGCCAGTATCTGGAAAAACGTTTTCACACCGGGCGCAAATCGCACTGAGGTTTCTATGACACAAATAATAACTGATTCAACCAATGCGATGATTTCGCTTGAAAATGTGAACAAGTGGTACGGGCAATTTCACGTGCTGAAAGATATTAATCTGCAGGTGAAACCTCGTGAACGTATCGTGTTGTGTGGTCCCTCTGGTTCAGGTAAATCCACCACGATTCGCTGCATCAATCATCTTGAAGAGCATCAGAAGGGCCGTATTGTTGTAGATGGTATTCATTTGAATGAGGATGTGCGCAATATCGAGCGAGTTCGTACTGAGGTCGGTATGGTGTTTCAACACTTCAATCTTTTCCCTCATCTTACCGTTTTACAAAACTGTACGCTGGCACCGATGTGGGTTCGTAAGATTGCCAAAAAAGAGGCTGAAGAGCTTGCTATGCATTACCTGAAGCGGGTGCGTATTGAAGAGCATGCGCATAAGTTTCCAGGTCAACTGTCTGGGGGACAGCAGCAGCGTGTCGCTATCGCACGTTCGTTATGTATGAAACCCAAGATCATGTTGTTTGACGAGCCGACATCTGCCCTGGATCCAGAGATGGTAAAAGAAGTACTCGATACGATGATTGGGCTGGCAGAAGACGGTATGACGATGTTGTGTGTGACGCATGAAATGGGCTTTGCGCGTACGGTGGCCGACAGAGTGATCTTTATGGATCGCGGTGAGATCGTAGAAGTTGCGCCGCCGCAGGAGTTTTTTGCGAATCCCCGGTCAGAACGCACCCGCGCTTTCCTGTCTCAGGTTATTCACTGACCCTGCTCCATCTCTCAGCACCTCCGTCATACGGAGGTGCTGTTCTGCCGCGCCTGACAACTGCATACAGCGCGTCTATTCCCCGTATATTCTCACTTCGCTAACGCTGATTACACAAAGCTTCAACTGCCAGAGTTGCCTGTCCGCAATCATACTTCATTGCGCCAGCGGTCCTTCTTCTGGCCGGTTACATGGCTTTTATTGGCCATTTTACGGGTCAGGAGAGAGCCACCCGGCTGTTTTAAGTGCATCAACAGTGTTTGTGGCGACCCATATACGTTTAACAGAGACTTTTTACCGAATAACAGACGTAAAAAAGCCCTGAACTTTCGTTCAGGGCTTTTTTGTTTGATGCCTGGCAGTTCCCTACTCTCGCATGGGGAGACCCCACACTACCATCGGCGCTACGGCGTTTCACTTCTGAGTTCGGCATGGGGTC
>NZ_VIVB01000012.1:0-186609 GCF_007828605.1 Pantoea sp. SJZ147 | reverse complement strand
CAGAGTTTGCAGCACGGTGGCGGAATGGAAAATGTGAAGGTAAACAAACCGACATTACTAACTGATGGTTGTATCTAATACTGGGGGCAGGTCAGTTTGGCTCACGCATCACCGAATACATGGATATGCGTCAGGCCGTCTGTGCTTTCGCAGAACGCGCTGCAGAAAAGCTGAGGAAGGAAAGGCAGTACTGCAAACAGATAGCTGTATTTGTCCGAACCAGCCCACACGCCGAGGGAGAGGTTTTTTATGGCAATCAGGCCAACGGGAAATTGCTCACTCCTTCTAACGATACCCGCGACATTATCCGGGTGGCTATGGACGCACTGGATCAGATATGGCTCGACGGTCATCGATATATGAAAGCAGGAGTGATGCTGGGCGATTTTTTCAGCCAGGGAGTTTCTCAGCTCAACCTGTTCGATGAGTACCGGCCACAGCCTAACAGTGAAGCTTTGATGCGTGTCGTTGATGGGCTTAACCAAAGTGGCAAGGCAAGTTTGTTTTTTGCGGGGCAGGGTATTGAGAAGTCCTGGGCCATGAAGCGTGAGATGCTGTCACCTGCTTACACAACCCGTTTTGCAGACCTGCCAGTAGTAAAATGAGGATGAGTTTTACCATCATTTTACCATTGTTTTACCATCGCAAATCGCAGGCAATAAAAAAGCAGCCGTAAGAGGCTGCTTTTTAAGGGATAATTTGGTTGGCACGAGAGGATTTGAACCCCGACCCCTGATACCCCATGACAGTATGATAACAATTTAACTTTTATGCGTTAAAAGCCAGAGCAACATAAGGAATAGATGTTTGTCACTTGACACTATCTTCATGATCTTTTTGACAAGCTTTAATTTTGACTTTGGATTTTGCTAGCATAGCTAGGTCAATCTCTTTGATTGCCTTCTCGCACGCATCTTTTACATCACCAGCTGTGCCATCCGCGCCTAAAATACGAACATATTCAGCTCTAGCATCTTTAAGAGTCTTGGTTAACCTTATCTCTGCTAACGAAGGAATTCCTATTAATGCGATAAGAAGAATAACCCCATGTGACAAAGTCACAGAAACACCCGGAACAAGGTTTGTAAAAAAAGCCATTTGAAGCTTTACAACTAAAAAATGATTTAATGCCAAGCTAAACAAGGTGGTGAACCATGCCTGTGAAGCTAAGTAAGCTTTTTGGTTCATTTTGAACCACCCAAATGCGTTTTGTTATCATTTGAGTTTATACTGTTCAAAGTCCTTGCGAGCTCAAGTGAATCCACATCTTTCCCAATCTTGATGTCTTTCACATGGGTTTTACCTTCAGCGTCCTTGTATGTTAATCTTATGTAATCATTAGGTTTATTCCAAATTAAAAGGTAAAGAACACCTTTCCATGCAAATAAAGCACAGACTGCAAACACAGTAATGTAGGTCATTATACCCAATAGAGACATTCGTGATTAAACCTGTTTTCGGTTAGCTGCAGCGCGATGTCGAACTACTCGTTCAATCGAATACTTCGGACCGCTCAAGACACCGTTTTTTTCACTTACAGTTTCAGAGTACTCTACCACAAACAGGTCATCTTTCGAGAAAATTGCTTCGTTAGCGCTTACCCTCTCGAGAAAAGCAGCATCGTTCATTGAGGTGGTTACTTCACCAATGTCAGGAAGGATCATCTTCCATCCCGAAGAAGAGTTGAAATTAACTCTTGAGAAATTGACATTTTTTGTGAAAGTTTCAATGTGAGTCTTCTGTTCTGTAGTTGAGCGTGGCGCTCTGAAAGTATCAACGTCATCCTTCAAAACCTTAATCACATTTCTGCGTCCGTCCTGAATTTTAAACGTCGAATCTTGCTCAGTTTGAAGCGGACGATAAACAAGCTTATCGATTTCTTTACGGATTAAAGGGCTTGTTACTAATTTTTGGACTTCAATAGGACAGGTTACTTGTTCGCCATCGACCTCAATTGTTGATGTCCCTTGAGCTTCATCAATGATAACATCTGTCACCTTTCTTCCTTTTAACCACTCAATGATTCCTAACAAGCTCCCTGTGGCTAAACCAGCACCAGCTACAAACCCGAGAGCTTCTAATGTTTTCAATCCGCCCATTACTGCCACAAGTAGTTCAAAAGACCCTTCCTTAGTAGCCCTAACTGTCACTTGAACCTCAGAACTTTCGCCGTTAATTATTTTTTCTGCATGTTCAATTAATGAGCCGAGAGATGTTAGAGCTTCACCAAGAGTTTTGGCATCGATTTCATTGTCTTCATAAGCCTTACCGCCATAGGCGATTTTCAATTCCGTTATCTTTTCTTTAGACATGAATGTTTCCTTTTTGCTTTTTGTCTTTTGTGCAAAGGCTTTTATATGCAATCCAATTGCACCAGAGTGATGTATCGGTATAAAAATGAGAATCATCCTATCTTAAGAATGCTTAGGCGCACATCCTGATAGATGATCAGTGCTTATGGAAACTTCATAATTTTAAGGGCTTGGATTACGTAAGACATTGAAAAGTAATGGGGGCAGATTTGAGTTTTATTATGAAAAAATAGCTTTACTTATTGATTTATAGACATAAAAAAACTGATTTAAAATCCCTCGATCGCAAGGTCGTGCGGGTTCAAGTCCCGCCCCGGGCACCATATTGAAACACCAATAAAATCAAGTAGTAGTAATGTCGTTTAAGCCGCCTCTTTGGGCGGTTTTTTTGTGCCTGAAATTCGGCAGTGGCAGCAAAATGGCGATGACTTGGCGATGGCATTTTTATAATCTGTCTTTAGACGGTTAGACAGTTTTACAAGCGTTTGCAAAAGTCAGCGTCCGAGCGTCAGTAAACTGAGCAGATAAACTTATGATGTAAAAATAATCTAAATGATTACCGTAAGGATCTGACTGACGCAGGCGGCTTTATAATTTACAGATGTTTGTGTCTCCGGCCCAAAAGCGGGAGGCTAGGGTGCATAAGAAAGATGATAAGAACATTGCAATCTTTTGCACAATACGGATCGAGGTGGTTGTAATTTTACAGCGCACGTATTTGATTCGAGCTAACAAACCTCGAATGAGCCATGCTAGCCAAACGCAGATGTATTCAAAGGAAAAATAATTTATATTTCATTAGGTTATGCTTAACAAGCAGCGTTGATAGTTTTAATGATTTTATAGTCAGCGTAAGTGTGAAAACTATTAATAAAAAAGTTAAGATAATCTTCTTTGAAGATAGTCATTTATGTCGGAAACATGGAGGTAACGATGATAAGTGCGCGAAAGCTGGCTGATCAAATGGCAGAAGCTATTCACTTGGACAGCAACATGTTTCGGGGGTTTATACAGGGATTTATGAGCTTGCCCGTCGATTTTTATTAGCTGGGCAATGATTTCTTCCATACTGATGATCGATATGTAAATTCTCTTGATAAAGAAAGACTTATACGATTAGTAAAGCATGGGATGGCGTCCAGGCATAATCTTGAAAAAGTTATTAAAATTTTTATGGATAATTTTTTTCAACACGTTGATTTCACTAAGATGAAAGAGATTTCCGCTAAGGGAGGCGGGAATTTTGTTGGCCGCATGACATTCAACCAATTGGCTACTGCCAACATGGGTTATGTTTTCTCTTCACGTTTAATTCCTCGTATTGCCTCCGGGCTAACTATCGGCAGTATCATGTCTCTAGGGGCTGCAATGTCGCGTGCGATTTACGTATCGAGAGATTTACAACGAAGAAACCCTTCAATCTATGACACCTTAAGGCGCATGGGTGATATGGATCTCCTTTATTTTTTAGTGGCTGATAAAACCAGACCCTTTGAAGACGCTGCACAGCTTTGGTTAACAGATAGAGAAAATTTTCACCAAACGTGCTGCTTCTTTTTTGAGAAAGTAAATATATGAAAAATTTTCTGCTTGCTGCTATATCTCGCATTGTTCAAGGCATTGGTATCGGCATATGTGGTCTATCGCTCATCTATGCGGGTTGGTATTTGTTTTTTTCTGATAACGTATACAAATATTACCTTGCCGTGGCGAGTTTAGCGGGACTGGTTATTGGGTACTATATCTTTAAGTTTGCCGTGCGAAAAATATACGATGAAAGCCCTGGCGACTGGTGATTTTAGCGACGGTAAAAACAAATTATGTAGCAGTAATGCGCTGGCATAGTTACGTTGAAAGTCACTATGTATCATGAGCTTATGATTGCTAAGAAGCCTCAATAGCTTTTAAAATCCCTCGATCGCAAGGTCGTGCGGGTTCAAGTCCCGCCCCGGGCACCATATTGAAACACCAATAAAATCAAGTAGTAGCAATGTCGTTTAAGCCGCCTCTTTGGGCGGTTTTTTGTTTTTAAAGTCCCACATCCTAATATGTCTTCATAATATATCAATCCTGTTTCTGACCTCCGACAACCAGCACAAACACGTTCTTCCTGTTGTAACGTGCGGTTTGTTTCACGTTCTTATGCTCTGAAATTTCCTGTTTGGTATAAATGTTGCCATCGAGATGCGATATCCCTTTTGCTTGTAAGTCACGAAAAGTGAAATTGAAATCTGGTCCAGGAAAAGCAGCTTTTGCTTGTTGCCTGGCTTTAAGCCAGAGCTGTTAAAACCATCAGATAGCGCTACAGAAAAGATATTGGCTATGAACTGATACACATTAGTGATTTTTCACATTTTCTATAAATAAATGTTCAAAAGATAGGTTCAAGACTCACTCTGTCATGGATGTTGAACTAATCTATTAATTTATTTTATGAAATGAGGCGCTCATGACTTGTTTATCTGTTGCTAAAACTATCTACATCAACAATGTGGACGATAAATACTTCAAGTACGAAATCATTCAGGACGAAGCTGGTGAGATTGTGTTTGCTGTCGCGTTTATCGAGGCCATTATTGAGCATGATGGGTTAAGCCTGCCGATGTGGACAAAGCTGGAAAACATTACCGTTGATCACCTGGTACCCCCTAAAGATGCTGGGTTTCAGACTGAAGTAAGAGATCATCCTTATCCTGGGAAGTCTATGGGGACAGTGATCGACGTATGCAAAGAACATCGAAAAAGATACAAGAATTAAACCAGGGTTTAAACGTGAACTGCACCCCAACAGTTTGACACCCACCTGAGTAAGGTGCAGTTTTTTATGAGCAAGTAGGTTCTCAGCGTTAAGGTTCAGGTCGCACAGCATTATCTTCCCGGCGTGGAAGGGCATAAGGTTACGGCAAAGCGCTTTGGTATCGATCACAGAGCCGTTCGTAAATGGTCTGCTGCATGGAAATGTCGCGGTGGAAGGCTTAGTCAGGCTGTGCCGGAGCGGAAACGGAAGACACTGGTGCGAGGCGTTAAGGATAAAGCCAGATGCATAAACGATAACGTTTAGCGTCAGCAGGAGTGAACCAGAAAAGCACAGCAGCCGTGATGCCAGGAATAAAATCAATTGTTCATTTAATGTGCTATGATGCACATCCGTTTCACAACTTAGGCACACATGGACGACTATGATGAACGGCCCTATGTCATCTTCACCGCTATCGGTAAAGCCGTACTAGAACTGCTTGATGTGCAAGATAATTTTTTTGATTTGGAACTTGCTGAAATACTTGAAGAGTGGATGGAAAAGGAAACTAACCCGCTTCAGGCTGAGGTCTACAGAATGGCAGCTGAATTTGTCAGAGCAGGCAAGGCAATAAATTAAAAAGGCCTGCGTTACACAGGCAGAAACTGTTACAAGGGAAAATCCAGCAGTCAGTCTCGACTGACTGTGCAAGCATACAGTGATCCTGTCTTTTAGATATAACTGAATGACTTTTGATCAGTAAAAGGCACGATGTGCATGCGGCAGGCATAAAAAAGCCCACTCGGATGTGGGCATAGCGAAACGGGCTATAAATATAAGGTACTATCAATTACATTTTGATTATCGGCAGCAACGTTGAAAGCTTAAGCCGCAGACCATAATAAAACGCGAGATGACGATGATTTTTACTATTTCCTATAATTTCACGTGGTTTTGCTATGGATATGTGCCTCAAGTATCACCCTGAGTCCCTGAGTCCCTGAGTCCCTGAGTCCCTGAGTCCCTGAGTCCCTGAGTCTCTGAGTCCCGACATCCCCTCTTGACGCCATTTCTCTTTCTGTCTAAAAAAATCTGATTCTGATGTATGTTTCAGTACGCTCATCACGTTCGCATTGTGGAGCGTTACGCCGAGGTCTGTGGACCGGCCCTCAGCTGTTCCTGGCGTGCTAATCAGGTCGTGACAATTTTCTTTTATTAACGCAAATGCTTCAATTGCAGTACAGCGGCAGGATCGCCTATCCATTACCAGTTTTATTATGGGTATTACGCTTTTCGATTGCCGTTGCGCGTTCACATCTCAGTCATCCAGGTTTCACTCCACGTTATGCTTATCGTTAAATCATCCAAGGGAAACGAAAGTTGATCGGATCAACGCCTGACCTTACAACACCTGCCTGACATAATTTCTTCACCACGTAATGTAGCGCCGAAACCGGTTTAAAAAAGCCGCAAACAAACCCACTAGAAGAAACGTGAGGTTGGTACTTTGCGTCATGCCTGCCAATCCCAGTTGACGTGCTATCGATAGCCGGACGTATGTCCGTGGCAATCGCATAAGCCTGAATGCAGTATGAAATGGAGCGCAAGGTCCGTGTAATGCAGACCAAACAGTGCTCAGGCATTCACGTCAAATTAAACTGGAGTCACAACAATGAAATTCAAAACTCTCATCGCATTAAGTTTAGTATCACTGTCGTTTGGTAGTCAGGCTGCATCTTTTGTTGTAGATGCAAAAAACAACTGCTTTGATCCTGAAGCTGTTAACAGCAAAGTTCAAAGCGGTTCACCACTGAAATTCAATCTTGATGCGGGTACATATAACATTTACCTGACCTCAAACAGCGCCAATTGTGCTTCTGGCACGTCTTGTCAGATTGACCACGTAAACATGGCTGGTGGGATGAGCACGGCAAGGTGGGGTTCTTCGATCAGCAGCACTTCACAACAGATCAACGTGGCTGGAAGTAATTATTATCTCATCGCTTATATTGGCGATAACAACTGTGCGGATAATACAGGCACTGTGACCATTCAGGCGGATAAAATTCAGTAAAGAACAGATTTTCCTCCTTATGAGAGACTATCTTAAGACGCATTTTCGAATGCGTCTGCTAATCGTTTCTTTACAGGAGTTTTCCCTATTTATGATGAACGACATAAAATTCAGGTCAATCTCATGCTGATTTTCAGATCAGAATAGGGGAGTGCGGGCTGCTTATCTTTACTTTTCACGAGCGAAGGTTTCTGTTTTCCAAGGTAAGATGCAGATATTGGGAATGATGCATTTATTGTGGCTTTCAATGCACTAACCTTATCATAAGTCGTTTTTACCAGTAAAAGATAAGGACAGGCCGTGCCCGGACATCAAGCAGAAATCGATTTCGGTTCAGACCACATCATAATAGAACGTCGCTACCGCGCCCTTGGCGCACTCAACGATCTTTTTATCGCCATCTGGTTTCTGACAGGGAGCATCCTTTTTTTCTTCGATTCGCTGATGACCGGCGGCACCTGGTTATTTGTGGTCGGCAGTCTTCAGTTGCTGTTACGTCCGGCGATAACCCTGGCGGAACTCGTCCACGTCAGGCGCGTTTATCGCTCACAGTCAGTAAATCAGGGATGATTTAAGGCCGTTTTCCTCAGCCTGATCACTTCTCTTCAGGCAAATCAGCCTGACCGTATGGTTTTACGCTGCGGTCAGGCTATGCGTGATTTAGAGATAAATTGTGTGATGGTTTGCTGCCGGATTACCAGGTGCGCGCTGGTGGTGGTGGCGTCTGTTGACCCGTGGTAGGCGGTGGTGGTGGTGGCGCTTCAGCTTGTCCGGGCGGCGGCGGCGCGAATGCCTGTCCTGGCGGTGCAGGAGGCGGTGGCGGAGGGCGACGATCGTGCGGTGGTGGTGGCGGTGCAGCACAACCCGGACCTGGCGGCGGTGGCGCGCAGGCGGTGAGCGTAGATGTTACAAAAACAGCAGCGAAAAAGGTCAGACGACGATTCATGCTATTTCCCTTATGAAATTAACAGTAAGCTAATTGTAGACGACCGTTATTAAAAATACGGTGGCTGGGGATAAAAGCGAAGCGACGAAGCCCATTTGTTTGTTTTTTGAGATACTTCTCATCTCACGACAGTGATCCGGTTTTTTGCCACAACTCCCGCTAAGGTAGCGCATCAATAAAGAGGAGTGATGTTATGAATGGCATTTTGAAATTCGTCCGAGGCTGGCTGATTTTTTCGGTTCTGTGGGGCGTCTTCATGTGGTTTATGTCATGGCAGCAGCAGGGTAAAGAGATTGGACTGGCGATTTTAATGAGTCTTTATGCCGGGCTGCTTTATCAGGCGCTGATCACCATGGTTGCGCGCTACAGAGCACGGCGGCAGCAAGCCTGACCGTCGGCCTGCTGCCCGGAAGCAGCAGGCCAGGCACTTAGCCCAGATTGCCGGTTAAGCGCCGATGAAAGTCGCTGCTACGCATATCCAGGCCTTCAATTGTGACCTGGGTGCCATAGCGCTGGTAACGGTATTCGATACCGTCCAGTGCCGCCACGGTTGATGCATCCCAGATTTGTGCATGGGTTAAATCGATGGTGACAGATTGCGGGTCGTGCGCGTAATCAAAGTGCTCAAACAGGTCGTTGCTGCTGGCAAAAAACAGCGGTCCGCGCACGAAGTAGCGCACTGATTGGCCATCTTCGCTTAGCTGTCTTTCGGCATGGATTACATGCGCCACGCGGCGTGCAAATAACAGCATCGCAACGATAACGCCGGCCAGTACCCCGAGAGCCAAATTACCCGTCAACACCGTTATGCCGACCGTCAACACCATCACCAGGGTTTCCGACCAGGGCATCCGTTTCAGCGTCGCAGGTTGCAGGCTATGCCAGTTGACGGTTTTCACGGCGACGACCATCATGATTCCGGCCAGCACCACCATGGGAATTTTAGCCATAACATGGCTCAGACCGGTGACCAGAAGTAACAGGACCAGGCCTGCAGCCACCGTCGAAACCCGGCTGCGCGCTTTGCCTAATTCCACGTTAACGATCGTCTGCCCGATCATCGCACATCCCGCGATTCCGCCGTAAAAGCCAGCAAGAATATTACCTATGCCCAGTCCCCATGATTCCCGGCGTTTGCTGGAAGGCGTATCTGTGAGGTCATCAACTAACTTGGCCGTTAGCAGCGATTCCATCAGACCGACAAACGCAATACTCAGGGCGGTGGGCCAGATGATCTGCAGCGTGTGTAGATTGAGCGGTACGGCTAAGGTCGTGAAATCGGGCAGCCCGGCACTCATCGGGCCTTCATCTCCCACATCAGGTACGCGATAGCCCATCAACAGCGCCACGCCAGTCACGACAACAATGGCGACCAGAGGAGAAGGAACACTTTTAAGCACGCGTGGCAGTAGCAGCACAATCGCCAGAGTGACGGCGAAGAGCGCCCATACCAAGGGTGACTGGCCCCAGACATGAGGCACCTGGGCAAAGAAAATCAAAACCCCAAGGGCATTAACAAAACCTATCATCACGGAACGTGGAATGTAGCGCATCGCCCGGGACATGCCTGTCACACCAAACAGAATCTGAATCAGTCCGGCCATCACCACCGCAGGCAGGATATAGGCCACGCCATGTACATGTACCATCGGGCCAATCACCAGCGCCACCGATCCCGCTGCCGCGGTCACCATGGCAGGGCGGCCGCCAAGCATGGACAGGGTCAGGCAAAGCACCACCGAGGCGAACAGGCTGACTTTAGGATCGACACCCGCGATAACAGAAAACGAGATGACTTCCGGGATTAATGCCAGGGCGGTAATCACGCCAGCCAGACATTCTCGGGTAAGCAGTGCAGGCGAACGCAATACGCGCCTCACACTGATATCGTTTTCCACAACCGCAGCAGTGGCGACATCATTTTGTTGAATCATAATGTTGTGCAGGCTCTTTTATTTTCATCTTGCGCGAAAGGCAAGGCAGACTGGATATGATGAGGGGCAGATGTTACCGATCGATAAACGAAGAAGCCAGAGAAAGAGAAATGACTCCATCCATGGAGCAGGGATTATACCGTTAAGTCGTCAGGTGTTTTGTAGACCACCAGCTCCAGCAGGTGACGATAAACATCGAGTGAAACTTCGTCACGTTCCAGTTCAAGACGATGAATCAGTTTAGAAATAATCGCTTTGTTATTAACGGCCATCCCTGACTGCAGAATTTCTGCGACCACCATTCCAAGAATTTCCATATCACTGTCAGGCTTATGTGCCGCAACGGTAAAATATTCAGCAATCTCTTTATCAGTTTGGGGCAGTGTGTTTTGCATGTGTTAGCCTTTCAAATAGCCAGCTACCCGGGCGGACAGCAGGACAAACAGACCTAAAAGCCATCGCATAAAATACAATGGAACCCAACGCCGTAAACAGGTCCAGATGGTCAAAAAAGAAACCTCTGAGGGTGGAAATCCATTACACCTTCAGAGGCGACGCAGATGCATCATTCGTTACAGAGTCGTGATCACAACTCGTTGGCTGTAAAGTTATACAATGAAACTTTAATTGTACAAGTAAATTATTAGACAAAAAATGCTAACGCCTATTAATTAATAGGTTAGATAATTTTTTTTGCAGGCAATGTGTACAACAAAATGTGTACAAAATAACAATTTCTTCACGAAAACAGCATTCCCCCGACAGCGTTAACCAAACAGATTGAGTTTTGCCGTCAGCTTACGCACCTTTTTCTTGTCACCGACTACCGCGATACCCAGTAAACGCCATTCTGCCGCCGGCAGTGTCTTCATTGCGGCCGTGAACGCGCCGTAATCCGTGGTCGACTGACCTTCTTCCGGGAATACCACAATGTCGCATTCCGCCTCTTCAGCCTGATGCCATAAGGCACTGAGCTGGTGTACATCTGCAGCCAGCACGGGAATACCTACGGGAATCAGACCGGGAAAGCGCCGCGTGTCGGCATCCTCAAGGGCTTCACCTGTCAGAGAAGGATGACGCTGGCCCACCGTCAGGGCGATGACGGCTGCGGCATTTGCCGCTTTGCCTGTGGGTAGCGCGCTGTTCAATATCATTACACATCGTGATTCTGTCATGTTCTTCTCCTGAGACAAAAAGCCATTGTGGCAAGGCTCTTTTCAGGCGTCTGGAAGATTTGTGCACAGCTGCTGGTAACGGGCGGGAGTCAGTTGGCAGGCACGCTTAAACCAGCGGCCCAGATGACTTTGGTCGGCAAAACCCAGTTCGGCTGCAACCTGTGCAGGCGATTCACCGATAGCCAGCCGACGTCGTGCCTGGCTGAGCCGCCACTGTACTAACCAGGCGTGCGGCGGTAAGCCCCATTGCTGCTGAAACAGCCGGGAAAGACGAAAGCGATCAACGTTGAGGGCCTGTGCCAGCTGTGCAATCCCGGGATTGTCCGCATGATAAGCGATTAACCAGTCGCGAGCCTGATGCGCCAGCGACAGAGCCGCATCCGTTTTCGCACCATGCCAGACAGGATAGTGACGAAGTTGCCGGAATAAACGGTCCAGCGCCGCATCTTTAATGAGTTGGGGATGATCGTGCCACAGCGCTTCAAACGCATGCCAGACTGCCCAGGAGAGTTGACCATCATCCTGCAGCGTGGTGGCAAAACGCAGTTCTCCGCAAGGCGGGCCATCAAGACAGGCGGGCGCAAGATGCTGATGCAGATGATGAGGTGACAGATACAGCATACGGTAGGTAAAGCCCTGCGCATCAATCGCATCGCCATCGTGAAGCTCTTCAGGTTCCAACATAAAGACAGTGCCGGGGCGGCTTTGGTGACGTTGACGTCGTGAATGGAACTGCTGTACGCCTTGTTCCGTCACGCCAATTAAATAGCTGTCATGCCAGTGAGGATCGTAGGCATGGCCGGTAAAATGCGCCCGTATGGATTCAATGCCGCTGTTCGGGTCGCGACGTAAATCAACCCAGCTGTCTGATGAATCTTTCACACGCATTTTACTCCAGAGGACTTTTACGAGAGTATCAACCTGTACATTCTGCCGCGATTATCCATTATTTAACAGATTAGGCACTTTTCATTCGCAATTTGCTTTGCGTATAATAACTTATTCAACTAATTAGAACTCTAATCATTAGGTTGCTACTTAAATGTCATCTAACCGTACCTTTACGCATTTACTGCATCTTACCGCCCACGCCTGGCGCCTGGCCGTTGATCGTCACTTAAAAGACAGCGGATTAAGCACCAGCAGCTGGATGGCGATAGGATTGATCGCCAGCGAGCCTCAGCGGCTTACACAAACTGAGCTGGCGCAGCGGATGGGGCTGGAGGATGCCAGCATGGTGCCGCTAATAGACCGCCTGGTGAAACAGGATCTGCTGATGCGCGTGCAGCCCGTTGAAGATCGTCGCAAACGCCATCTGGTTCTGACTGAAAAGGGCAACGAAGCCTTTGTGAAGGTCAAAACGCACGCCGATGCATTGCGTACTGAATTGCTGGATGATATCGATCCTCAGGAGCTGGTGATTGTTGAGCGCGTGTTAGAGACGCTTCTGACCCGAATGGGAACGATGTAATTATGGCCCGGCGCAATCCCTACGCTGCGCGTGAATGGTTGCCACATGAAAAACCCATGCTGCCGGGGTCACCTTCCACCCCGCTGCATTCAACGCCTAAACGCCTGGCATTTGGCTTAATCGGCCTGTTGATCTCCCTGACAGGTGCCTTAAGCAATGCGCTGGTCAGCGCCAATCTGACAAATCTGCAGGGCACCTTTGCGGCTTATTCGAATGAAATTGCCTGGCTACCGGCAGTGTATGTGATGGGGAATATCTCCATTAACCTGCTGCTGGTAAAATTTCGCCAGCAGTTCGGACTGCGGGTGTTTACCGAAGCTTTTCTGGTGGTTTATGTGCTCGTCGCCTTTTTCCATCTTTTTGCCAACGATCTCAGCTCGGCGATTATTGTGCGCACGGCACATGGCATGGTGGGGGCCGCTTTGAGTTCGCTGGGCATCTATTATCAGGTCCAGGCGTGGCCGGCGAAACATCGCCTGAAAGCGCTGGTCATCGGCCTGACCGTTTCTCAGTTAGCGATTCCGCTGGCCCGGCTCTTTTCCAGCGAATTGCTCCAGCTTGACGAGTGGCGCGGGCTTTACCTGTTTGAGCTGGGCTTAGCCCTGATTGCCCTGGGCGCAGTGCTGGTGGTTAAGTTGCCGCCGGGCGATCGCATCAAGGCGTTCGAAAAGATGGATTTCGTCACCTTTATGCTGCTGGCTCCGGGCATGGCGCTGTTGTGCGGCGTGTTGTCGCTTGGCCGCATTGAATGGTGGTTTAGCACACCGTGGCTGGGGATATGCGCTGCGCTGGCATTAGTGCTGATCGTCTCCGCATTTGTGATTGAGCATAACCGCCGCAATCCCCTGATCAACACGCGCTGGCTCAGCAACGGGTCGATCGTGCGTTTAGGCATTGTGATGATCATGATTCGTATCGTGCTGGCGGAGCAGAATACCGGTGCGATAGGTTTTTTACAGCAGATGGGTCTACAGAATGATCAGATGCACGGCCTGGCCTTTGCCATCATCGCCGGTGTCATTGCCGGGATTGCAGCCAGTGCGCTGACCATTAAACCTACCCATCTTAACTGGCCGATTGTGGTGTCGCTCATCGTGATGATCATCGCCTCTCTGATGGATGCGCAGTCCAGTCCGGTCACTCGTGCCAATAACATGTACTTGAGTCAGTTTTTACTGGGATTTGGTAGCGCCTTTTTTATGGCCCCGGCGATGTTGATGGGGATCGGCAGCGTAGTGACCCAGCCTAAAAACCTGGTCAGTTTTGTGGTGCTGTTCGGCATGAGCCAAAACCTGGGCGGCTTAATCGGCTCGGCTATTCTGGGGACCTTTCAGACGTGGCGTGAAAAATATCACTCCAGCCTGCTCGGCGATCAATTATCGTTACTGGACCCCAATGTCAGCGAACGGCTTAATCAATATGGTGCTTTGTTTAACAGTCAAATCAGCGACAGTGCGCTGCTGAGTGCGCAAAGCATCAGCCAGCTTCAGTCAGTTGCAACCTTACAGGCCAACGTGCTGGCCTATAACGACACCTATCTGCTGACGGCCGCGCTGGCGCTGATCACCCTGATGTGGGTGCTGTGGCGCTTAACCCGCCGGCGCTATCTCGACTGGCGACAGGCCACATTCAATCTGGCAGAGCAGCGTCAGCTTGCCGCCGCACAAGAACGAACGGAGCAATAATGAGTCAGCAGGATGAACTTCAGGCAGCAGAGCGCGACCGGGCAAATCGCCGTCGTATTCTCTCCATTGCCTTAGGCAGCGGTATTGTGGTGATTGGCGTGCTGGTGATTCTGTATGCCTGGCAGCTCTGGCCCTTCACCAGTTCCGTGCAGAGCACGGAAAACGCCTATGTCCGAGGGCAGGTCACGTTTATTAGCCCGCAGGTCAGCGGTTATCTGACGGCCGTGAATGTGGTTGACCTGCAGCCGGTAAAAAAAGGCCAGTTACTGATGACGATTGACGACCGTATTTATCGTCAGCGCCTGCACCAGGCCCAGGCCCAACTGGCAATGAAGCAGGCGGCGCTGAGTAATAATCAGCAGCAGCGTCTCAGCGCGCAGGCAACCATTCAAAGTAATAAAGCGGCGCTGGAAAACGCCAAAGCACAGGCGGTGAAAAGCGGCCTGGACCTTAAACGTGTCGAAAATCTGGCTGCTGACGGTTCGCTCTCGGTTCGCGAGCGCGATGCGGCGCGGGCGGCAAATGCACAGGGCCTGGCGCAGTTGCATCAGGCCGAAGCACAGGTTGCCGTCGCCCAGCAGAACTTACAAACGGTCATTGTTAACCGCGCCTCGCTGGAGGCGGATGTGGCCAGTGCAAACGCGGCGCTGGAACTGGCAGAGATCGATCTGGCTAACACGCGCATTACGTCACCTGATGAAGGACAGCTGGGGCAGTTATCGGTGCGTAAAGGTGCCTACGTAACGGCCGGAACGCGCCTGACGTCGGTGGTGCCGAACCATAAATGGATTATCGCCAATTACAAAGAAACCCAACTGGCCCATATTCGTGCCGGATTGCCGGTGACGATTCGTGTTGATGCGCTGGACGGTAAAACATTCCACGGTCACGTCGAATATCTCTCACCCGCAGCGGGATCAGAATTTAGCGCCATCTCGCCGGACAATGCGACCGGTAACTTCGTCAAAATCGCGCAGCGTATTCCGGTACGTATTGATGTCTCGCCGGAGGTTCAGCAGCAGCTTCGTCCCGGCATGTCGGTTGAAGTCAGTATTGATACGGCTGCAAGCGCAGACGGAGAAAAAACGCCATGATGGGCTATCGCGTAGCCGCAGGCCTGCTGGCGATCGTCCTTGCGGGATGCAGTACCCAGGTCGACAAAGCCCCGGCATCTTTGCCGATTCCGCCACAATGGCGTGAGCAGGTTGGGCCTTCTGCGCCGCCGGAAGCGGCATGGTGGCAGGCGTTTGGCGATCCAGACCTCAATCGGTTAGTGAGCCAGGCATTACGCAATAATCCAGACATATTGATTGCCCGCGCGCGGGTTGATCAATACCGGGCCCAGTTGCGTGCAGCGCAGGGGGACGACTTCCCGACGCTGAGCGGGGGCGTGGCTGCAACGCGTCAGCGTGCGCTGTCCGCGGCAACCGGTCAGCCTAATGACACCTCCGTTTTTCAGGGACAGCTGCAGGCCAGCTACAATGTGGATTTGTGGGGCGCACGCAGCCGTTCGATCGATGCGTCGCAGGCAACGCTGGAAGCACAACAGGCCGCCGCCTCGGCAGCCGAACTGACCATCGCCAGTTCCGTTGCATCGGGTTATATGACGCTGTGCGCGCTTGATGAGCAGCTGCGCGTTACCGAGGACACACTGGCAACGCGGAGTCACTCGCTCAGGCTGGCGCAACGCCAGTTCGAAACGGGCTACACGTCACGGCTTGAGTGGATGCAGGCGTCATCAGAATATGAATCTGCCAAAGCCCAGGTGCCGCAGCTCCAGCACCAAATTGCGCAACAGGAAAATGCGCTCAGCATCCTGGTGGGCATGAACCCACGAGAAATCGCTCGCCAGCGCGAATTCACTGCCATTATGCCGCAGGTCATGCCGGGCGTGCTGCCTTCTGCCTTGCTGAATCGCCGTCCTGATATTGTGCAGGCGCAGCGTCAGCTACTGGCCGCCGATGCCACGCTGGCTTCTTCCAAAGCGAAGCTGCTGCCGGGGATTAACCTGACCGCATCCGGCACGCTGCAGAGTTCCGTGTTGCACCAGCTGGTGGACGATCCCTTCCGCCTGTGGAGTGTAGGGGGCAGTATTCTGGCGCCGTTACTGAATCGTGAAGCCTTGACCGCTCAGGTCGATGTTTCCATGGCCTCGCGGAATCAGGCCCTGTACAGCTATGAGAAAGTGGTGCGTAACGCGTTTTCCGAGGTGAATAATGCACTGGATGCGATCCGTCAGGGGGAAGCTCAGCAGGCGGCGCTGCAGAAGCAGGAACAGTTTGTTGCCGAGGCGCTGCGCATTGCGACCAACCGTTACCAAAACGGTTATGCCTCTTATCTGGATGAACTGGATGCACAACGTACCCTGTTTGCAACCCAGTTGAATCTGGTCACGGTCAAAAATAATCTGTTGCAGGCGCAAATTGAGCTGTATCGCGCATTGGGCGGTGGCTGGTCTCCTGAAAACGCGGCTTCGCGCGAGCCGGTGAAGCAGTGATTAGCGGTCAACGTATTTTGGCCGTATCGTCTCCTCTGCGTAGGTTTGTAAAAGAACGGATTACTGAATAAGATTGCTCTACACTGTAACCCGCAAATGTAGCCTTGAGTCACGCGTTAACCAGGAAGAGCATGTTGTTACCCAGCCCACCAGAAGAGCACGATGAACCCGTGGTTCAGCCGCTTGCCGATGCTCACTTTGCGATTGTGGTGCTTGCGGTGACGTCAGTAACGCTGATCATTTTTGTTCTGATCGTCACGCTCTGGATGAGCTAGTGTTTATCAACCGGACCTGAAAGGAGTGAGGGATGGAATCGAGAGATGATAAACTGATTGCAATTATTGGCTTGCTGACGGCTTGCCTGATCGGTGTCACTTTCTTGTTTGTGGTGACGTGGCTAAACGACAGCCATCAGGCCTCACCGCTGGAAGGCGTTGACACGCAGACCTGCTATCCCAAACCCCCGTCGCGTCAGGTCTGATCGCGCTTACTGAATTTTATCTGCTGGCTCCGCAGCACCAGTGCCAGGTTCTCATGCACGGTGCGGTTGCCATTGGGATCGGCCAGACCCAACAGTGAACCCGGCGAACGCCTGTCATCTGCCCATGACGGGTATTCCACCACCGGGTAAAGTGAAATCCCTTCCATTGCAATGCCCTGGTCTAGCGCGACGGCAACGTTTTCACTGACTTCCTGTAACCAGCTCGCGCGGGCTTCGCCTTCGGCACCGGTTTCGGCTATCAGCATCGGGCGTTGGTAACGTTGCCAGTATTGGGCCAGGAGAAGATGAAGCGGGGCGCGTACGGGATCGTCTTTATCCATCGGCTGATCGGGGAAGAACCAGTGGTTATCGGGATAGTAATTCAGCCCCAGAATATCCAGGCAATCTTCGCGCCCACCCAGTTCCTTATCAAGCCGACCGGCTAACATATCCCAGGCTTCAAACTGCGCCTGGTGCTGTGCATCAGCCCCGGGTTTGCTGTCTGGATTGTCAGGATGATGGGCAATTTGTACCAGTGGATCGGTAAGCACAAAACGCGCATCAGGGATCACTTCGCGAATAGCCTGGATGGCGGCCAGGGACGCGCGAACCAGTTGCCGCTTCAGCTCTTTACCGCGCTGGCTGGCATGCGGATTAAACCAGGCTACATCTGCGCCTGCCCATGACCAGAATGAGATCTGGTTAATGGGGGTGAAAAAAGGCTGCTGGATGCCCTGATCGAGAATCACCCTTGCCATTTCCCGAGCATAACGTTCGAAGTGGTCGACAAAGCCCGCTTTCCAGATATTAATGTGGTCGGGATAGCCAAAGTGGGCCAGTTCCCAGATAACCTGTAACTGATTATCCCGAGCCGCTTCGACCATGGGCAGAAAGCTACTCCAGTCATACTGGTTGGGTGTTTTTTCAATCAGGTGCCAGCGTGCGCCGTCCCGCGCGGTTAACACACGCAGGTCGACCAGCGCGGCATAGTCTTTCCTGAGCAGCATATCGTGCCCACTGCTGATCACCATATCCAGCCGTTTGCCCGGTGTACGGCAGGCGGTGGAACAGGGGAAGCTGCCCTGAAAAAAACTCTGGAACAGGCGGGGATGATGGCGTAATCGGTCGTCAGTTAAGGGCGGGTTACTCATATTCCTCTCCTGCCAGACAAATCTCAGTCACAGATCGTTCGACTAAGTCTAGACTAAAAAACGCTGCCATCAGCATGTCTGATGTGCAACCGACGCTGGCATACGCTGTCGCGCGGAGGAATAATAATAAATGACAGGATGATTTAGGGAATATCCATGACCGAAGCGTTTGAACTGCCCCAGAGCCCATCACAGCAGAGCTGGCTTGAACAACGGCTTGTTCCACTTTGTCAGCAGCATCCGGGGTTGAGCGGTATTCATCCGCTCAGCGACGGACTCGATGCTTTTGCCGCCCGTTTCCTGCTGATGGAGAAAGCCGCGAAGACGCTGGATATACAATACTATATCTGGCAAAACGATATGTCTGGCAGGCTGCTGTTTAGCGCCATGCTGGAGGCCGCGAATCGCGGTGTCACCGTACGGTTGTTGCTGGACGATAACAATACGCCGGGGCTGGACGATACCCTGGCCCAGCTTAATCATCATCCCAATATCACCGTCCGGCTGTTCAATCCGTTCTCCTTTCGTACCTTACGTGCCCTGGGTTATCTCACTGACTTTGCTCGCCTTAACCGGCGTATGCATAACAAAAGCTTCACAGCAGATGGCGTCACCACGGTCGTGGGAGGACGCAATATTGGCGACGAATATTTTGGTACAGGTAATGAGCCGCTTTTTGCCGATCTCGACGTGCTGGCTATCGGTTCAGTGGTTAACGAGGTGGCAGACGACTTTGAACGGTACTGGAACAGTAAACCGGTTTCGCCGCTGAACGAGGTACTGGAACAGCAGGCAACAGAGCATCCTGACGTGGTGCTGCCACCGGAATGGCGAGACAGCGAGGCAGTACAGCATTATCTTGACCGGCTGGATCACTCTTCGCTGATTAACCAACTGACGCAGGACACCTTACCCTTTGTCTGGGCAAAGACGCGATTGTTAAGCGATGATCCACGCAAAGGACTAGGGAAAGCCCGCCGTAGGTCACTCCTGCCACAGCGTATGCTGGAAGTGATCGGCACGCCCCAGCGTCAGTTTGACATTATTTCCGCTTACTTTGTGCCAACCCGCGCCGGCGTTGCCCAGTTGCTGGCCTTAAAGCGCAAAGGTGTGAAGATTGCTATTTTAACCAACTCGCTGGCGGCAAACGACGTATCCATTGTGCATGCGGGCTATGCGAAATGGCGGAAAAAGCTGCTGCGGCACGGTATCTCGCTGTTCGAGTTAAAACCTCAGGCCGGGCTGAACGACGCGCCGCACGATCGCGGCTTAACCGGTAACTCCGGTTCAAGCCTGCATGCGAAGACGTTCTCGGTAGATGAAAAGATACTGTTTATCGGGTCGTTTAACTTCGATCCGCGCTCCGCAGTGCTCAATACCGAAATGGGGCTGGTGATCGAAAGTGAAAAGCTGGCCGCCGACACGCACCAGCGGTTTAGCGACTCGATGCGCGATCGCGCCTGGACCTTACAACTGGATAAGTGGGGCAGGGTGAACTGGCTGGAGTACCCAGGCGAGGCGCAGCAGGTGATTCACAAGCATGAACCGGGCTGCTCATGGTGGCAGCGTTTACAAGTTCGACTCGTGTGGCGCTTACCTATCGAGTGGCTGCTCTAAAATAAGGCGATCGTCAGCGATCGCCTTATTTTGTTATCGCTTCTGTGGTTTACCGGAAAACAGAAAGCGCAGTACAGGAACACGCAGGTGCAACTCATACAACGTAAATGAGACACCAAACACCATGACCAGGCCCAGCAGAAAGCCCAGCGTATTATTATGCAGCACTGGCGTAACGTAGATCCCGTATAACAGCGTCAGGGGATGGTGCACCAGGTAAATAAACAGCGAGGCGTTCACCAGGTACATGATGCGTGGAGAATGCGAGTTAAGCAGTTTATGCCCCAGGCTGTAACAGACGTTCAGCATACACAGGCCCATCATGCTGCTGATTAACGCGTCTAGCTCATACAACCAGCCCTCACCGCTGCTCGTCCGCTGGTTGACGATATAAGCCACCAGCAGCAACACAGCGCCGATAAACAGCACCGGATTCACTCGCACAAACAGCTGTTTTAATGCCTGATGTTTCCAACTGAGCGCACCCAACATGAAAAAGGGCAGGTAAAACAGGGTCTGCATCACGACAAAATTAAACAGTGCGTCGCTTAACAGCGCAGGGTGAGTGTAAAACACAATACGACGAAAGCCGCCCCAGAGAAGACACCAGACCACCAGGCCGAGCGCCAGCTTACTCCAGCCCACATGCTGATAATCAATGTTACGCTTCTGATCGCGCAGCCAGCGGAAGGTTATCATCCCCAATGTGGTAAGAATCAACAGCACCAGTAAAAACCACAGGTGCGAGATCAGCTCCCACATCAGGTTGTTGAATTTGTCGTAAAGGGGAAGCGTGCCCCAGTCCGCGTACTTTGTTGTCCATGCCTTAAGCATAAAAAACTGCGGAAGCGTGATGAGTGGCACTGCTGTCAGCATCGGGATGCCAACCCGCTCTAAACGCACTTTCAGAAAGCGCTGAGGCTGATAGCGCAGATAGAGCATGTAAGAAAAGTAGCCGGAGATGACAAAAAAGACCTGCATGCGGAACGCATGAATAAAATCATTGAGGGTGGTGAGCCAGAGCGAGGCTTCGCTGCTGTTGACGGCCCACTTCTGTGACGAATAGATCAGGGAAACGTGAAACGGCACGCCCAATAACATCAAACAGGCCCGAATGGAGTCGAGAAAATATTCACGCTCAGTTTTTATTGTACTCATAAAGTTCCAGTTCGTTAGTACGTTTTAGCCGGTTTCGCCCTGAAACCGTATTATGTCGGAAGGAAATTCTAGCTGCAGATAACAGAGTTTACTATCAGTTGAATCTCAGTTGAGCCCGTAACGTTTAATTGTCCTAAAATCACCCCCTGAGTAGCGGATTATCGGGAACATTGTTGCGCATAAGCTGTCGGAAAGCCGAATTATCCATTAAGATAAGCGGGTTTGTATTAAGCACACGAAAGGGGGGGATGTGCTGACTAAAGTAAAAAATAATGTTGGGCTGACGAAAATGCGCTGGATTGGCGCGGCAGTCCTGCTGGCTTTGTATGCCAACAACAGTTGGGCGTTTAACTTTGATGATGTGGCTAAACAAGCCAAAGATCTGTCTGGAAAAAGCTTCGAAGCGCCAAAAAGTAATTTACCCTCTCAATTTCGTGATATGAAATTTGCTGACTACCAGCAGATTCAGTTCAACCACGATAAAGCGTATTGGGGCAAACTGCGTACGCCGTTCAAACTCGAATTCTATCATCAGGGGATGTACTTCGATCTGCCGGTGAAAATTAACGAGATCACCGCCAATACGGTACGTGAAATCAAATACAGTCCTGATTATTTCAACTTCGGCAATGTGAAACACGATGCCGATGCGGTTAAAAACCTTGGCTTTGCCGGTTTCAAAGTCCTGTATCCGTTGAACAGTAAGAACAAGAAAGATGACGAAATCGCCAGCTTCCTCGGCGCCAGCTATTTCCGCGTGATTGGTGCAGGCCAGGTCTATGGTCTGTCTGCCCGTGGTCTGGCAATCGATACTGCGCTGCCCTCAGGCGAAGAGTTCCCGCGTTTTAAAGAGTTCTGGATTGAGCGTCCAAAACCGCAGGACAAGCAGCTGGTGATCTATGCGCTGCTGGATTCGCCACGCGCAACCGGTGCTTACCGCTTTACGATTCACCCGGGCCAGGAGTCCACGGTGGATGTGCAGACCAAAGTCTATTTACGCGACAGCGTCGGTAAACTGGGCATTGCACCGTTAACCAGTATGTTCCTGTTTGGCCGCAACCAGCCATCGCCAGTGTCTAATTTCCGCCCTGAACTGCATGATTCAGACGGTCTGTCGATTCACAGCGGCAACGGTGAGTGGATCTGGCGTCCGCTGAATAACCCACGCCATCTGGCCGTGAGCACCTATACGATTGAAAATCCTAAAGGCTTCGGGCTGTTACAGCGCGGCCGTGATTTCAATAACTATCAGGATCTGGATGACCGTTACGACCTGCGCCCGAGCGGCTGGGTTGAGCCACTCGGTGACTGGGGCAAAGGGCGCGTTGAGCTGGTGGAGATTCCAACCGCCGATGAGACGAACGATAACATCGTGGCTTTCTGGACACCGGAAAACCTGCCAGAACCGGGCAAAGCGATGGATTTCAACTATCGTCTGCACTTTGGCCGTAATGAAAACAAACTGCATTCTGACGATGTTGCCTGGGTGAAAGATACTCTGCGTTCAGCCGGCGACGTGAAGCAGTCAAATTTAGTCCGTCAACCGGATGGCACCGTGGCCTTCACCATCGATTTCGTTGGGAAAGACATGAGTGAAATGCCTGCCGACAGCCAGGTTGCACCGCAGGTCAGCGTAGGTAAAAACGGTGAAGTGGTGGAACAAAGCGTTCGCTACAATCCGGTGACCAAAGGCTGGCGTCTGGTACTGCGTCTGCGTGTTAAAGATAACAAGCAGGCCACGGAGATGCGCGCAGCGCTGGTGAGCGGTGACAAAACATTGACGGAAACCTGGAGCTATCAGTTACCTGCCAATGAATAATCTGACTTTTACACCTCAACGTTATGTAGAAGCCCTGCCGCTGGATGCGGCAGGAAAAATGCGTCTGGCTGCGTCACTGCAAAACGCGCAGACGTTTCACCAGTTACACGAATCGCTGGGCCGGGATGTGGCTGCCAGCGATCGTCCTGACGATGCTCCCTTAAAATCGGTATCGTCACGCGTGGAAATGGCCTGGTCCGATTCCCTCGCTGACGGCCAGCAGTTGGGCAAGGATTATCTTGATCGCACCACGCTTAAGGCGATGCCGAAAGTGAAGCGTTCATTGATGTTCCCCGAAGCCTGGCGAACAAACCCGCTGGCACGTGCCTGGGACTCATTACGTGGCCATAAGTCTGTGCCCCGTTATGCGACGGTCGAAGAGCAGCGCGCCGAAGAAAAGTGGCGTCACGTTGGCTCCATTCGCCGCTATATCCTGTTGATCCTCACCATCATGCAGACCGTGGTCGCCACCTGGTATATGAAAACCATTTTGCCTTACCAGGGCTGGACGTTGCTGGACCCCATGGACATGATCAACCAGAACTGGCAGCAGTCTGTCATGCAGATCCTGCCTTATGTGTTGCAGACCGGGATTTTGTTCCTGTTTGCGATTCTGTTCTGTTGGGTGTCGGCGGGCTTCTGGACGGCATTGATGGGCTTTCTGCAACTGCTGATTGGCCGGGATAAATACAGTATCTCTTACTCTACCGTCGGGGATGAACCGCTTAATCCTGAGCACCGTACCGCACTGATCATGCCGATCTGTAACGAAGACGTGGGACGCGTTTTCGCCGGTTTACGGGCGACCTGGGAATCCGTGGTACGCACGGGTAATGCTGAGCACTTTGATGTTTACATCCTGAGCGACAGCTATGATGCCGACATCGCCATTGCTGAGCAGAAAGCCTGGATGGAACTGGTCCGTGATGTTGGTGGCGCAGGCAAGATTTTCTACCGTCGTCGTCGTCGTCGTGTGAAGCGTAAAAGCGGCAACATTGATGACTTCTGCCGCCGCTGGGGCAGCAACTACAGCTATATGGTGGTGCTGGATGCCGATAGCGTCATGAGCGGGGAATGTCTGACGGGGCTGGTGCGCATGATGGATGCGAATCCTAATGCCGGTATCATTCAGTCATCGCCAAAAGCGTCGGGCATGGACACGCTGTATGCGCGTTGCCAGCAGTTTGCTACCCGGGTTTATGGGCCGTTATTTACCGCCGGTCTGCACTTCTGGCAGTTGGGTGAGTCGCACTACTGGGGCCATAACGCCATCATTCGTGTGAAACCCTTTATCGAGCACTGCGCGCTGGCACCGTTGCCTGGCGAAGGTTCATTTGCCGGCTCCATCCTGTCGCATGACTTCGTTGAAGCGGCCTTGATGCGCCGTGCCGGTTGGGGCGTCTGGATCGCCTATGATTTGCCGGGCTCCTATGAGGAGCTTCCGCCAAATCTGCTGGACGAGCTTAAACGTGACCGCCGCTGGTGTCATGGTAACCTGATGAACTTCCGCCTGTTCCTGGTGAAAGGAATGCATCCGGTTCACCGTGCCGTCTTCCTGACGGGCGTGATGTCCTATCTGTCAGCACCGTTGTGGTTTCTGTTCCTGGCACTGTCCACCGCGCTTCAGGTGGTACATACGCTGATGGAGCCGACCTACTTCCTGCAGCCAAGACAGCTGTTCCCGGTGTGGCCGCAGTGGCGTCCTGAACTGGCGATAGCCCTGTTCTCAACCACGCTGGTACTGTTGTTCCTGCCGAAACTGCTGAGCGTCGTGCTGATCTGGTGCAAAGGGGCGAAACCTTACGGTGGTGCACTGCGTCTGTTCGTGTCTCTGCTGCTGGAAATGCTGTTCTCGGTACTGCTGGCGCCGGTACGTATGCTGTTCCACACCGTTTTTGTGGTCAGCGCGTTCCTGGGCTGGGAAGTGGTGTGGAACTCGCCACAGCGTGACGATGATGCAACGCCATGGAGCGAAGCCTTTAAGCGCCACGGTTCACAAATGGCGTTAGGTATCGTCTGGGCCGCCGGCATGGGCTGGTTGGATCTCAACTTCCTGTGGTGGCTGGCACCTATCGTGTTCTCGCTTATTCTGTCACCTTTTGTATCGGTGATGTCGAGCCGCTCAGGCCTTGGCATTAAGAGTAAGAACGCGAAGCTGTTCCTGATACCGGAGGAGTACGATCCGCCGAAGGAGCTGTTAGACACAGACCGCTATGTGGAGCTGAACCGTCAACGTGCGCTGAAAAATGGCTTTATGCATGCGCTGTTCCATCCGGCGTTTAACGCCCTGGCGACGGCACTGGCCACCTCACGTCATAAGCAGAGTCAGTTGCTGGATTATGCGCGCGATCGCCGGGTTGATCAGGCATTGAGTGATGCACCGGAAAAACTGAGTCGGGAGCAGCGTCTGCAGCTGATCAGCGATCCGGTGGTGCTGGCTCGTGTGCATACTCGCTTGTGGGAAAACGGTGAGAAGTATCATCAGTGGGTAGAGAGTTATCAAAAACTCCCTCTCAACCCCGATGCGCTACCGCATCAGGCGTAATACTTAAAAAGCGGCAGAGATGCCGCTTTTTTTATGCCTGTCGTCAGGTTACAGACAGCAACATTATTTTGCACTTTTACCGAAATGGGATGGCAACCCAGCCTCACTCGTGATTAAAATAGCGGCTGTTTAATCTGGGTCACCACTGTGAATAAATTCGCTAAATTAACCGCGTTATCCCTGGCTGTTGTCACCCTGAGCGGCTGCGGCAGTATTATCAGCCGTACCGTGCCCGGACAGGGACACGGTAATCAGTTTTATTCTGGCGTAAAGTGGGATATCCGGGATGGCGCATGGCGGGTGATCACGATTCTCGACCTGCCGCTGTCGCTGGTGGTCGATACTTTACTGATACCGGTGGATGCCAGCCACGGACCTTATGAGTAACTGCGGTCAGAGTCGCTGTTGTCGTCTTCCCATTCCTGTGCAGCGGCTTTACCTTCCTCGCTGTCCAGCGGTGGCTCAAGCTGGAACTCACCGTCATCCCATTCATGCAGCGTATTCTCCGCTAACCACTCCTGACGCAGTTCAATTTCATCGAAATCGCCGTCGAAAATAGCCTGAGCGGCTTCACCGCTGCGCACCGGTAAACACTCGCCTGAATCCCCTTCATCTTCAAAAAACTCTGCCTGCCACATGATGTCGCCATCCTGCATCACATATTTTTGCAGGCCAAACTGGTTGATTGAGGCATCGTCTTGCTCAATATCCGGATGACTGACGAGAAATTCTTCACGTGCAGCCTCAATCGCTTCTTCCAGTGTAGTGAACATACTCATGCTTCTCTCCTTGCCTGATTAACGTGATTTCAGTGAAGAATAGACCAAAATTTCAGGAGGGAAAGTCAGGACGCTGCGCAGGTCAGAAATTCGGGCCATAAACTGCACCATCAGAGCCGTTTACTGGCTGAATAACGGCTCTGTATGCAAGCCTGCTGGGTTGAGTTCCAGATGGGAACGACGGGCTAAAGCAGGTCGATACCAAACCTTTTCAGGCATAACGCCCACAGCACGAACAGGACGAGGGTGATCAGGCAACTGAGTCCCAGCGTGAGCCAGAAGCCGGTGCGTTGGTACAGAAAAGGAAACAGGATAAACATCGGCAGGGTCGGAACCACATACCAAAACGTATACCAGGCATGAGCGGCAATTTTCGCCTGGGTCTGTCCTTCAATTTTCATCCAGATCAGCACAAGGATAGTGACAAGCGGCAGCGCCGCCAGCAGTCCACCCAGGCGATCGCTGCGCCTGGCCGCTTCAGAAATAATCACCACCATCAGGGCGGTGATCGCATATTTCGAGATAAGCCAGAGCATGAATTTTTCCGTAATGAATCAGTTAAGCGGCAGCGCTCGCGGTGGTATCAGCGCGGTTTCCGGTGGAACACCATGCTTAAGGATGCTAACACGATCTCTACTGCTGAATCAGAGCGCACACAACCCTTGGGGCTATGTCACTGTCGTTTATCATCATCATCGACCGCGCCATCGCGGTCCGCTACAGGCACGGACCGCGACGCCGCAGTGGACTCAATAGCGGGAGGGTTCACCCTCTGGACGGGTTTTAAAACGACGGTGCAGCCACATGTACTGCTCAGGTGCCAGTAACACACCGTCTTCCACCACCTTATTCATGCGCCGTGCGGTGTCTTCATCGCTGGTCAGCGGAAAGTCAGC
Organism: Pantoea sp. SJZ147; assembly: GCF_007828605.1. NCBI lineage: Bacteria > Pseudomonadati > Pseudomonadota > Gammaproteobacteria > Enterobacterales > Erwiniaceae > Pantoea > Pantoea sp. SJZ147. Next base: position 159,332 of record NZ_VIVB01000012.1, on the reverse strand, counting down.
GCTCACGTCAGGCAAAATAATCAACTCGTAGCCGCGCCCTTCAGGCAGACGACGCGGTACAAAGGGAATAACCGCTGGTTTACCGGTACGAATGAGCATATGCGTACCCACGGTGGTTGCCGCCTTTTCGACGCCAAAGAAGGGCACAAATACGCTGCTGCGCGGGCCATAATCATGATCGGGTGCGTACCAGATAATATCGCCACGCTTCAACGCCCGAATCATGCCTTTAAGATCCTTGCGATCTAACATCCCTTTGTTTGATCGCATGCGGCCTCGCGTCTGCAGCCAGTCGATGAGTTTGTTGTCGTTGGGCCGATAAACGCCGATGCCGGGATTGTGGATGCCAAACATCCGTGCGCCGATCTCCAGCGTTAAAAAATGCATGCCAATTAACAACACGCCACGTTGGGTGTCATGCGCCTGCTGGATGTGTTCCAGACCAGAAGGTTTGTGCCATTTGTGAATCCGCCAGTCGGGCCAGAACCAGGCCATGCCGGTTTCAATCAGTCCCATGCCCACCGATTCAAAGTTATGCTTGATCATGGCTTCGCGATCGACATCGGGCATATCCGGGAAGCTGAGTTCAAGATTACGGCGAGCAATGGCAACGCGTCGTTTCATAAATCGTCTGGCAAGGCGACCAATGCCGCTACCCAGCGCGTAGAGCAGCGGATAGGGCAGCAATACCAGGATATACAGTAAAACGACACCCAGCCAGGTAAACCAATAGCGGGGATGAAGAAGCGCACGTGAAAATTGAGGCAATTGGGTCATCTTAAATATTATTATCCTGCGTCGTGCACCAGCGGTGCTGTTTTTCGTCAGTTGCGGTTATTGTGCCATTTTTTTTCCCACTGCTGAAATGTTACAACATTTCGCAGATTGTTGCCGGGAGTGAAAAAAGAGAGATATAAGTACTCGGGCCAACGAAAATGTACAGGTTTAACTATCAATTTTTCTTATACGCTTCGCATTTTTATCAATTCAGGTATCATGTGCGCGCTAAATTTCTTCTATTGATGACAGGAACGAACACCATGCCAGTGTTACATAACCTTGTTTCCAATAAAGAGCTGAAGGCGCGTATGTTGGCTGAAACCGAGCCGCGCACCACAGTCTCTTTTTACAAGTACTTCACTATTGCCGATCCAAAAGCGTTTCGTGACGAACTGTACCTCGGTTTAACCGCGTTAAAGGTGTTTGGTCGTATTTACGTCGCGCACGAAGGTATCAATGCACAGCTCAGCGTTCCCGCCAGCCAGTACGAGGCGATGAGAGCTTTTCTGTACGGCTTTGATCCGGCGTTGAATAACCTGCGAATGAATATTGCGCTCGACGACGATGGCAAATCATTCTGGGTACTGCGGTTGAAAGTGCGTGACCGCATTGTTGCCGATGGCATCGATGACGAGACCTTTGATGCCAGCGATGTTGGCAACTATTTGAAGGCGGCAGACGTGAACGCCATGCTCGACGATCCTGATGCGGTCTTCGTCGATATGCGAAATCACTACGAGTATGAAGTGGGGCGTTTTGACAATGCGCTTGAGGTGCCCGCCGATACGTTCCGCGAGCAACTGCCCATGGCTGTGGACATGCTCAAGGACAAGAAAGATAAAAAAATCGTGATGTACTGCACGGGGGGAATTCGCTGTGAAAAAGCCAGCGCCTGGATGCGGCATAACGGTTTTGAGGATGTCTACCATGTCGAGGGCGGCATTATTGAATATGCCCGCCGTGCACGTGAACAAAATTTACCGGTACGCTTCAAAGGTAAAAACTTTGTTTTTGATGAACGTATGGGTGAGCGCATTTCAGATGATGTGTTATCTAACTGCCATCAGTGCGGTACGCCTTGTGACACCCACGTAAACTGCGTCAATGACGGTTGCCACCTGTTGTTCATCCAGTGTGAAAGTTGTGCGGAAAAGTACGAGCACTGCTGTAGCCCGCTGTGCCAGGAGGAAGCGCGCCTGTCACCTGAAGAACAACGTGCCCGCCGCGCCGGACGTGAGAACGGGAATAAAATCTTCAATAAGTCGCGTGGTTTGTTGAATATGACTATTCCAGCGCCAACACGCAAATAGTCGCAGCCGCCTGAAGCCTGGCTTCAGGCGGCTTGTTATTACTTACGCACGCCTTCCACTGAGATGATTAACTCAACCTTCTGAGAAGCAGGGCCCAAATCCTGGGTAATGTTAAAGTCTTTCAGCGCAATCTCGCCTTCGGCTTCAAAGCCGGCACGATAGCCGCCCCATGGGTCCTTACCTTCGCCCATCATTTTGGCTTCCAGCGTCACCGGTTTCGTCACGCCGTTCAGCGTTAAATCACCCGTTACGGCCAGCTTGTCGCCCTCTTTTTTCACTGCCGTGGATTTAAACGTCGCCGTCGGATGTTTTGCGACATTCAGGAATTCCGGGCCACGAATGTGTTTGTCACGCTCGGCATGGTTGGTGTCCACGCTGTTGGTGTTGATGGTGACATCCACTTTATCCGCCGAGGGGTTATTGGCATCAAAGCTGAATGAGCCATCAAAGTCTTTAAAGGTGCCGTACAGCCAGCTGTAGCCTAAATGCTGAATACGGAACTGAACAAAGGCGTGCTGGCCTTCTTTATCAATTTTATAATCCGCCGCGTTGGCGGTCAGTGAACCTAGCAGTAAACCGGCGCTTGTGATGGCCAGAAGCGTTTTCTTAAACATATTACTTTTCCTTTTCAGAGGTTGATCGGATGCGCAGACCCAGCATCCTTTTCAGGGTGATATCGCGATCGATAAAGTGGTGTTTTAACGCGGCCAGGCCATGTAAGCCCGAAAGGATCACAATGCTCCATGCCAGCCATAAATGAATATCTCCCGCTAAATCTGCCTGTTCGCCCGCGCCGGTCAGTAGAGCAGGCAGGGAAAACCACCCGAATACGGAAATGGGTTTGCCGTCGGCGGTAGAGATTAAATAACCGCTGAACAAAATGGCGATAAGCAGGCTGTAAAGTAACCAATGCGCGACAACCGCGCTGATACGTACGGCGGCAGAGTAGCTGCTCAGGGGTTTTGGCGGCGGGGAAATCACGCGCCACAGGAGACGAATAATCAGGGCCAGCATCAGCATGACACCAATGCTTTTATGGATCTCTGGTGCATTGTGATACCAGGTATCGTAATAGCTCAGACCGACCATCCATAAACCCAGTGCGAACATGGCATAAATGACCAATGCCATTGACCAGTGTAAGAAAACAGAGAGCAATCCATAATGGCTGGATGAATTATTTAGCGACATTTTGCAGCGGCATCTTAAGAATAAGTGGAAATAAGAATCTACAGAATGAAACACAAAAGCAATAATGCTTACTTTTCTATAAATATCTTATGTACTGATGAAATCGACTCGCGAAGTGAATCGGGTAAGCACAATATTATTGAATGAGAAAATTCCAGAATGGATGAAAAAGGCAAAAAGGGGACAAAACTGGCCGGTAATGGAGAGATAATGAGGGAGTAAAACGCAAAAAAACCGCTGACTGTAAATTTATGTCAGCGCGGCGCCAGGTTAATCCCGTTCGCCGCACCGTTTTTAATGAAAACGTGACAGCCTGAACGGCGAAAGATCAAATTCAAAAGGCTGGTTCTGAGCAAACTGACTGGCGAGCTCACCTAACACGCTGGCAAATTTAAATCCGTGGCCGCTTAAGCCGGTTATCACCAGACGATTGGGTTCGCCCGGCAAGGTATCGATAATAAAATCTTCATCGGGACTGAAATCATAACTACAGGCTTCGCCGTGCAGACATACGCCCACACCGGGCAAGAACTGGCGTAAAAAGCGAAATGTTTCACTGCCATCGGCGGCAAGGCTGCCGAAAGGTTTGCGGTCTTCCGGTTGGGTCATCAGCTGACCACCGTCATGGCGGCCTAACTTCAGGGCGTTGTTATCGGCGGGGAAGCCGTAATACTGGCTGCCATCGGCCATTTCACAGGTGAACCCCGGAAACGCATTGTTTTCACTGTAGCGCCCATCCGCCTGATACCAGGCAAAGACTTTACGTGTTGGTGATACCGGCAGACCAGGTATCAGTTTGCTCACCCATGTGCCTGCGCTCACCAGCATCTTGCGACCGCGATAAATGCCGTCAAGAGTGGTGACCTGCTGTAAATCGCCTTCGCGGCTGATTTGCGTCACCGGGCAGTTAAACAGCTGCGCGCAGCCCTGTTTTTCGGCCAGCTGAATCCAGCTTCGTACGGCCTGTTCGCTTTTTAAAAAGCCGGACTGAGGTTCAAAGACGCCCAGATAACCATCGGGAACGCTAAACTGTGGCCAGCGTTTTCGGACTTCCTCGGCCTGTAATACCTCGACAGCAAGCTGCCAGGTTTTTGCGCTATTGATGACGTTTTGGATAAATTCGGAATGCGCGGGCGCGATATTTAAGACGCCGCAACGGTGCATGATGCGTTCGCCAGCCTGCTGTTCCAGCGCATCCCATAATGCTTGTGCCCGCAAAACCAAAGGGACATAGCGTTCGCCTTCTCCGTAAGCATGACGGATGAGGCGGCTTTCGCCGTGGTGAGCGCCTTGAGTATGGGGCGGATGTGCGCTGTCAATCATCAGCACGGAGAGGCCCGCTTGTGTGGCGTAATAGCCTGCGGCTGCGCCAACGGAACCGCTACCGACCACAATAAGATCGTAAATCATGAAAATGGAACTCCTGAAAGGGTTACATAATCAACAGCATACCAGAAAGCCCAATAAAAAAGGCACCCTGGAGGGTGCCTTGCTGATGCAGCAGTATTAATGCTTCTTTAGTAGTCGTTCTATCTGCTCGGCAGATTCTATCTTAGCGATACCCGCTTCAAGAATGGAGATGAACTGCTTTGCTACATCAGTCGTCAGCCAGTAGGTAGGGCCAACGTCTGCGTCTTCTTCAGTTTGATCTTGCGACGAAAGGGAGTGCAGACGGATCATCATCGCATCATAGCTGTCAACAGTACTAATATCCCAGCCCACCAGTGGATGGGTCTGAATTACATCTTTGCGACTGTCCATTATAACCTCCTTATTACTCGTTAAACGAAGTGCATGATGAGGTTCAATGCGGCTTTTTAATTTCCACTGCGAAACAATTATAACAGCAAAATAGCGATTTACTGATTAAACGTATCACGGAACGCCTGAAAGCAGAATATTTGTTTCTAAAACGGTAAGGCTGAGAAGATATAATACCTGAATGCTGGGGCAGTAATCGTCCTAATTGAACAATAAAAATGGCCTATTATCCCTCGTTGACACCACGTCAGATAAGCGAGGTTTCAGCGCCTGTCGTGCCGCTGCGCTTTTGTAACGTCTCTGCCAGGCGGGCAAACTGCTGCTGCAGCTGCTCATCATGGTTTTGATTTTGCGCTTCAAGAGAAAGATTATGCACCAGTAACTGACTGGCCCGGTCATCAAGACAGAAAATCAGGCTGGAGAATGCATTTTCCAGCACCGTTAAACGACGCTGCTGTTCACCGATAAGCGTTAACAGCTCGCCAAAGGTCATCGCTTCTTCTGGTTTGTCTGTAGTCATGGGATGCAACTCCTTTTATGCATGATCAGCGCCAGCATAGGGCATTGATCATTCGGAGTCCAGATGGGGCGAGCGGTTAGTCAGACTTTAAATGAAGATAAAAAAACCGGGTGGCGAAACCCGGCAAAAAACAGCACAGTAGCGGTTAATCGGTAATAAACCAGTCGTCAGCGCTTTCCCATGTTTGTTGCAGGATTTCGCTGATTTGATCACGCGTATCTTTATCACCACCCAGAACGCTTAACTGGTTAGCCGTGGCGTAACGCACCTTGACGTGGTTCGTGAATTGCGGAAAGTGTTCATCAATGCGGCGCGACAGCTCCTGGCTCAGGGCTTCCATCGCGCCAGCGGGAAGAGGTTGGGTCTTGGCAACGGTAATTTCAACACGCATAAAAGCCTCCGTATAAGATACTGTATATAACTACAGTATTATTAATCGGGAGGCAAGTGAAATTATTTTACGCGCCAGTTCAGCGTTTCACCGGCAAGGAAAGGCACCAGCTGATGTGAACCCATCTCAATGGTTTCTGCCACTGTCCACGGCTCACGCACCAGCGTGATCTGGTCCTGATTAAGCGGGAGGCCATAGAAGCGTGGACCATTCTCAGAACAGAACGCTTCAAAATGCTGCAGGGCATCAAGCTCTTCAAATACCGTCGCGTAAGCGGGCAGGGAGGTTGGCGCATTAAAGACGCCTGCACAGCCGCAACTGCTCTCTTTCAGATGACTTAAGTGCGGTGCCGTGTCGGTCCCCAGGAAGACGCGTGGATGACCGCTGGCAACCACCTTACGCAGAGCCTGCTGATGTGTATTGCGCTTCAGGATCGGCAGGCAGTAAAGATGAGGACGAATCCCGCCGACCAGCATATGGTTACGATTGAACATCAGGTGCTGAGGGGTAATGGTGGCGGCCAGATTTTCATTGGCGCTTTCCACATATTCCGCCGCGTCTTTAGTGGTAATGTGCTCCATCACGACTTTCAGCGCAGGAAATTGCTGACTCAGCGGCTCCATCACCGTTTCAATAAAGCGGGCTTCGCGATCAAAGATATCAATATGCGCGTCGGTGACTTCACCGTGCACCAGCAGCGGCATGCCCAGCGTTTGCATCCGCTCCAGCACCGAGACAATTGACTGAATATTGGTGACGCCATGACTGGAATTGGTGGTCGCATGAGCAGGATAGAGCTTGGCTGCCGTGAACAGCCCGGAACGGAAACCGCGTGTCAGTTCTTCAGGATCTAACGAGTCAGTGAGATAGCAGGTCATCAGCGGCGTAAAAGCATGACCATCAGGCAACGCGGCCAGAATGCGATCGCGATAAGCTTCGCCCGCTGCGACGCTTATCACCGGCGGAACCAGGTTAGGCATGACGATGGCACGACCATTGACCGCGCTGGTATAAGGCAGCACGGTTTTAAGCATATCGTCATCACGAAGATGGATATGCCAGTCATCTGGGCGGCGGATAGTAAGTTGCTGAGGTTGTGCGGTCATTAATACGGCTCCGGCATGAAGGATAAACGAATGGCGTGTTTGGGCCGGGTTATAAGCATAAGGACTCAGGCAACCGTTTGCACCTGTTTTTGCATCTCAAAAAAAATCCGCGCCGAAAAGCGCGGAATTGAAGCGGGATAACGACATCGGTAAAGCATTAATCGGTGAACGGAATCACCAGTTCGCCAGGTTTAACTTCCAAACCTTTAGCAAATTTTTTCGCCAGCGATTCAGCTTTACTGCGGTCGGCGCTCAGCACATACGCAGGCTGCTGGTCAAAATAGCTTTTTAGCGACTGATTCAGGTAGGGCGTCAGCGTTTTCATGATAGAAGCCATCTTGTCTGGCTGAACCTGCGCATCCACGATTTCCATATCACGCAGGTAGACGGCACCTTGCTGTTGATCGAACACAGGTTGGGCGCGCATCTTGAGTTGCATATCGGCCTGCTGTGGGCCAAACAGCGAGGACACATTGATCTTGGCATTACCCGATAACGTGACCTTACCCGGCTCCTCACGACCAATCTGACTGGTGAGGTTATTCAGCACGATATGGGCATTAACCAGTCCCGACACACCAATGTCTTTTTCGAAGTTATTGTGTTTTTGCAGTGCCTGATTCACTTCCTGTTCGCTGATGGTGTATTGGGTTAACTGATTACAGCCGCTCAGCAATACCGCTAAAAACAGGGCAATCAGCCCGTAAAAAGCCTTCTTCATATTTCCCTCATTTAAATGAAAAAGTAGATCACGCCATAGCCTGCCTGAATGCAGGCAGTCTGTCATCAGGAATGGGCTGAGATGGCGTTGCCGTATGTGCCTTTCAGCCAGGGCGCTGGAGGTCCCACAGGCATAAATGCACGGCCTGAGCTTGTCCGGTAAATGCGCCTTCTGGCGCAAGTCAGGCGGCTTTGTCAGGGGCTGATGCTGTCAAGGCAAAGCAAGGAGGGGATGAAAACCACGGCGACATCAGACGCGGCCTTTATCATGCCGGTCAGCGTAAAACCATTCCGATCACCTCCACGGTCAGCGTGTCGGATGATAAACAAACAGCCCGGCGGCCATTGTGTGTGTAACGTTTTACCGCAGACCTGGCGGCGGTTATAGTGAATGTTATCAAAGACTGGCATTTCCTTCCCGCCATGGATTTCAGGAGAGATGATGTTTGGCTATCGTTCTGCCGCGCTGAGGGTGCGACTCACAACCGAGCGGCTGGTGGTAAGACTGGTTCACGAACGCGATGCGTGGCGATTAGCGGACTACTATGCTGAAAATCGCGATTTTCTCAGGCCCTGGGAACCGGTACGTGATGACAGCCACTGCTATCCCTCTGGCTGGCAGGCCCGGCTGGGCCTGATTGCAGAGATGCACAAACAGGGTTCAGCTTTCTACTTTGTTTTGATGGACAGCAACGAAACGGAAGTCCGCGGCGTGGCGAACTTTAGCAATGTCCTGCGTGGGGCGTTTCATGCCTGCTATCTCGGCTATTCCCTCGGCGAGAAGTGGCAGGGGCAGGGCATGATGTTTGAGGCACTGCAGTCGGCGATCCCGTACATGCAGCGGCAACAATATATTCATCGCATCATGGCTAACTATATGCCGCACAACCAGCGCAGTGGTGATCTGCTGGCGCGCCTGGGCTTTGAAAAAGAGGGATATGCTAAAAATTATTTAATGATTAACGGCCAGTGGCAGGATCATGTCCTCACGGCGTTAACCTGCAAAGAATGGACACCTAATCGTCGTGGGTAAGAAGAGGAATGCTGAATGAAGATGGCCTTATCAGCGCAGGCCCTGCGCGTTCTGGGTTGCCTGCTGGAAAAGCAAATCACTACACCGGAACAGTATCCGCTCTCATTAAACGGCGTAGTGACCGCCTGTAATCAGAAATCAAACCGCGAACCGGTTATGACGCTGAGCGAAAGCGACGTGCAGGCTGAACTCGATCTACTGGTAAAAAAACACCTGGTCACGTCTAACAGCGGCTTCGGTCAACGGGTCGTTAAATACGAACAGCGTTTCTGCAATTCAGCTTTTGGTCATTTGCAACTGAGTCGTGCAGAAGTCGCCGTACTCACATTGCTGTTCCTGCGCGGGGCGCAAACCCCGGGCGAACTGCGCACGCGAAGTGGTCGCCTGCATGAGTTTGTAGATGTCACCGAAGTCGAACAGACCCTGGAAGCGTTGGCATCACGCGAAGACGGTGCAATGGTGGTGCGCCTGGCCCGCGAACCCGGCAAACGTGAAAGCCGTTTTATGCACCTGTTTGCCGGCGACGTGGAGCAAGTACCCTCTCAGGCTGATGCCGTCCCGGATGATGCTGCGCTACTGGAACGCGTGACGTTGCTGGAGCAGTCTGTTGCAGACTTACAGGCGCAACTGGCGCTTTTACTTGAAAGAGAACAATAGATGACGATTCGCATTGGTGTAGTCGGGTTGGGTGGTATTGCACAAAAGGCCTGGCTGCCGGTTCTGTCTCAGGCTCAATCCTGGCAGTTGGTCGGTGCCTTTTCCCCTGACCAGGCAAAAGCGCAGGTCGTCTGTGAACGTTATCGTATTCCGTGTTTCGGTTCGTTGAATGATCTTGCTGCCGCCTGTGATGCCGTTTTTGTTCATACCAGTACCGCCAGCCACTACGAAGTGGTGCATGCGCTGCTGCTGGCAGGAAAGGATGTGTGTGTGGATAAACCGCTGGCGGAAACCCTTAACCAGGCTGAAATGCTGGTGACGCTGGCCGAAAAGAAACAGCGCCGCTTGATGGTGGCCTTTAACCGCCGTTTTGCGCCCCGCTATCAGCAGCTCAAGGCAGAGATGGACGCCGTTGCCTCACTGCGCATTGAGAAACATCGCGGCGACAGCGTAGGGCCGCATGATCTTCGCTTCACCTTACTGGATGATTACCTTCATGTCGTCGACACCGCGCTGTGGCTGACCGGAGGGCGCAGGCTTCCCCGGCAGGGACATATCGCCACCAATGAACAGGGACAAATGCTCTATGCTGAGCACCATTTCAATGCCGGTCAGGTGCAGGTAACCACCAGCATGCATCGTCGTGCAGGAAGCCAGCGTGAACGCATCAGCTCGGTAGGGGAGGGCAAGTGCATTGATATTCTGGATATGCGCGACTGGCAGGAGGAGCGCGGGGCGGGCGTGATCATCACACCGCCTGCGCCATGGCAGAGCTATCTTGCCCAACGCGGTTTTGTCGGGGCGGCAGAACATTTTATTCAATGTGTCGAAAATCAGACAAAGCCGGAGACCAGCGGCGAGCAGGCCCTACTGGCGCAACGCGTAGTCGAATCGATGTGGCGCGATGCCGAACGGGAATAATGCCTTGTAACACTCAGCGCTGGTCATTTCGTACGATGGCAGTAGACTATCGCCCGAGCTGTGACCTAACCCGTGCTAAGTCACGCATTTAGCCGATTCTTTTCAGGATGCCCCGTCAATTATGAATTTGTTGAAATCGCTGGCAGCGGTCAGTTCTATGACTCTGTTTTCCCGCGTGCTGGGCTTCGCCCGTGATGCCATTGTGGCGCGCGTATTCGGCGCCGGCATGGCCACTGACGCCTTCTTTGTGGCGTTTAAACTGCCCAATTTGCTGCGACGTATTTTTGCGGAAGGCGCGTTCTCGCAGGCTTTTGTCCCCATTCTGGCGGAATACAAAAGTAAGCAGGGAGAAGAAGCCACCCGGTTGTTTGTGGCCTACGTATCGGGGCTGCTTACCCTGGCTCTGGCCCTGGTGACCGTGGCAGGAATGGTTGCCGCGCCCTGGGTTATTCTGGTGACCGCGCCGGGGTTTGCGGACACCGCAGATAAATTCGCCCTCACCAGCGCGCTGTTGCGCGTGACCTTTCCGTATATTCTGCTGATCTCCCTGGCGTCACTCGCCGGGGCGATACTGAACACCTGGAACCGTTTCTCCGTTCCCGCATTTGCGCCAACCTTGCTGAATGTCAGCATGATTGGTTTTGCCCTTTTTGCCGCACCGCACTTTCATCCGCCGGTTATGGCACTGGCGTGGGCCGTAGTGGTGGGCGGCGTGTTACAACTGGGCTACCAGTTACCCCATCTCAAAAAACTGGGGATGCTGGTCCTGCCGCGTCTCAACCTGCGTGATGCCGGTGTATGGCGCGTTATGCGTCAAATGGGGCCCGCGATTCTGGGCGTGTCGGTCAGTCAAATCTCGCTCATCATCAACACCATTTTTGCTTCTTTTTTGGTGTCTGGTTCCGTTTCCTGGATGTATTATGCTGACCGCCTGATGGAGTTTCCTTCCGGCGTACTGGGCGTTGCGCTGGGAACCATTTTGTTGCCGTCACTGGCGAAAAGTTTCTCCAGTGGCAATCATGATGAATATTCGCGCTTAATGGACTGGGGCCTGCGCTTATGCTTTTTGCTGGCGTTACCCAGTGCGGTGGCGTTAGGCATGTTGTCCGGGCCTCTGACTATCGCCTTGTTCCAGTATGGCAAGTTTACCGCTTTTGATGCGGCGATGACCCAGCGCGCCCTGATCGCCTATTCGGTCGGCCTGATGGGCCTGATTGTGGTGAAAGTACTGGCACCGGGATTCTATTCACGTCAGGATATTAAAACCCCGGTCAAAATTGCTATTGTGACGCTGATTGTGACTCAGCTTATGAACCTGGCCTTTATCGGTCCTCTTAAGCATGCCGGGCTGGCGCTCTCAATTGGTTTGGGTGCCTGTCTGAATGCCGCGCTGCTTTACTGGCAACTGCGTAAAAAGAAGATCTTCCAGCCGCAACCGGGATGGGTGGGTTTTTTACTGCGTTTATTCGTGGCTGTCGTGATAATGGCTGCCGCGCTTTTTGCGATGCTCTACTGGATGCCTGTCTGGGAGCAGGGCAACATGCTGTGGCGTTTGCTGCGGCTGGCGTTGGTCTGTGCCGTTGGCGGTGGCGCTTACTTCCTGGCGCTTGGGCTGATGGGCTTTCGCCTGCGCGATTATGCGCGACGCACGACCGTCTGAATGTAACAATGCCTTGAGCGTAGCGTGATGTGTTAACCCTTTATGCAAGCCGCAACGGATCACGTTGCGGCTTTTTACTGCCCAGGCGTTGAGCTGGGTGAGGTACGGCGTTCCCTCGGCCTCACTCAATGACAGCCATGATGCAACGCTCCCGGTTGCGCTATTAAGCGCAGGTGATACCGGCTCATGTTATGGCAAGGGTTGATGAATAAAGCGTTGTGATGAAGGTACAACCTGTGATGTAGCGAGAAAAAAGCGTTTCACGGAGTTTTGCCACGTCTCAGGCAAGCCTGATATCAGTCTGCAATTTTATAAATGGCGAGGCGCCCGCGCCGCAAGAATCGATACGGCAGCGCGCAGGCGGGTTCAGAGCCGAGCGTTGGGATATAAAAAAACCGTCATCCCTGTGAGATGACGGTTTTTTCAAGACGGATGACTTAAGGTTTGTCATCACCCAGCAGAGACAACAGGTTGTCTCTGGGGAGTGACAGCAACACCGGTCAGCCTTTACGGCTTAGCGTTGCCTGCCCTTGTCCTTTCCCGTCCGGGCCATAAAACGCCTGCGTCTGGTGAGGTTTCAGAACGTCTAAAGCGTCATGGGTAAAGGTAATTTGATGCTGCAACAAAATACCGTTGTGAGTATTTGCATTGTGTAACCGGCGCGTGTGCTGCTGGATACCTTCCCAGCGGCGCGCCATGTCACTCTGACCACGATAAGGGGCAGATGTACCCAGACTTTTCTCGTTACTACGACGCATCTCGTCTAAATAATTCAACGTACTCAGTAGCGCACTTTTATCTTCTGTAATGCGCTGCAAGTTGTTGCTGTTGATCATTCCAGACGACAGCTGTTGTTGCTCTTCATCCAGCACGGTGGCCAGAGACACCAGCACTTCCTGCATCTTATCTAACGTGGTCAGCAAATTACTCATGGGGATTATTTACCCTCTAAATACGCCTTAGTGTCGGCAATTAGCGCATCGGCGATTTTGCCAGTATCCATCTTCAACTCGCCATTACGAATGGCGGTTTTCAATTGTTCTACGCGCTGGACATTAATGTCCTGGCTGCTGGGCTGCATAAGCTGTGCTTGTGCACTGCTCAGGTTAACCTGGGCGGCTGCAGGCGTGGTTGCAGTTGTACTGCTGCTCTGACGCACTCGGGCAGTTTGTTGCTCGCTGCTGTCACGTGTTTGCACGGTGCTTGCGGGCTTAGACGGTTGTGTTCTGTCGATGCTCATATTCGGGCTCCTGTGAGGTCAGGGGAGTCTGCCACCTGAATCATAATAGCGTAATCGCTTAGCTGATTCTTCTATCGGCAGATAAACAGGCTTCTTTAATGTTTTATAGTGTTATAAGAATTTTCCCATCATCGCTCACACGACCACTCACAACCTGACCATTTCCCATACGCACCCGAACCCACTGCGATATCGTGCCATTGTTCAACGCTTTGCCCTCACCGCTAGCGTCAAACCCGTCTCCGCTGGCCACGACCATCACATCCTGGCCTGCTTTAACGCGCCATGGCTGGCGCAACATAGACTGACTTACAGGTTGCCCCGGTTGGATATCACGCAAGACCACCGCATCCGCTACTGACTCATCGTTGAGCAACGTGCGCGGAGGCAACGTATCCAGACGTCCGTTTTCAATGCGGAAATCATCTTTGCTAACGGTATTGCCACGGGGAATGGCGTTTTTAGCGACCAGATACGCCCCAGTGACCTGTACCTGCACCTGAATATAACGGCGATTCTCACCGCAGTTAGCCGCCACACTCATGTTGCCCCATGCCCGGCTGTTGCCCGGCAGCGTAAATTGTGGTGCGTCACACGCTGGCCACTGCGTCTGCGGCGTGCGGATAACCACATTCATGCCTGCCGCGTGTTGGGGATCACGCGCCTTAAAAAACTGGTTCAGTTGGGCACTGAAATCGCCTGCCATAACGGGTAAGGCAAACAGGGCCAGCAGGCCGGCTAACAGGGCTGGATATCCACGCATGTGCTTTTCCTCACTGATGATGTCAACGAGTGTACGCGCTTAAAAAAAAACTCAAGAGCAAAAATAGCGACGATTTGAGGCGTTATTCAGACGATGACTCTTGCTTTTTCCCGATTAAGCTGCCAACTCGAAATTCTCATTTGCGGAGGAAGCATGCTCGACAAACTCGATGCGGCGCTACATTTCGGTACCGAAGCCCTTAACCTGCGAGCTCAACGTCAGGAGATTCTGGCATCTAACATTGCCAACGCCGACACCCCGGGCTATCAGGCCAGGGATATCGACTTTGCCAGCGAGCTGAATCGGGCAATGGCGAATGGACGTGCTGAAGGCAGTAGCCTGGCGCTCAAAGTCACTTCGTCGCGTCACATTGAAGCGCAGACGAACTCGGCACCGTCAATGAATATGCTGTATCGCATTCCGGATCAGCCATCTGCCGACGGTAACACCGTGGATATGGACCGCGAACGTACGCAGTTCGCGGATAACAGCCTGAAATATCAAACCGACCTCACGCTTATCAGTAGCCAAATCAAAGGCATGATGAGCGTGTTACAAGGGCAATAATTATGGCCTTGCTTAATATTTTTGACATTGCCGGCTCAGCAATGACCGCGCAATCACAGCGATTAAACGTCAGCGCCAGTAACCTGGCTAACGCCGACAGCGTGACCGGCCCGGACGGACAGCCGTATGTGGCAAAACAGGTCGTTTTTCAGACCGATGCTGCTCCCGGTGCTGCGACAGGTGGTGTGAAAGTGGCGCAGGTCGTGGACGATCCTACGCCGGCAAAACTGGTCTACGACCCAGGTAACCCAATGGCAGACAACAAAGGTTACGTGAAAATGCCTAACGTGGATGTGGTAGCCGAAACGGTGAACACCATGTCGGCGTCACGCAGCTACCAGGCTAACGTCGAGGTACTGAACACCGTGAAGTCGATGATGATGAAAACGCTGACCCTGGGTCAGTAACGGAGAAACATAATGGCTATCTCGGTAGGCGTTAATGAAAAGCTGGACCCCACGGTACTGAGTTCGTCCAGCACCGGCACGGGGAACAGTTCTCAGGACCTGCAAAACCAGTTCCTGACCATGCTGGTCACACAGTTACAAAACCAGGACCCGACAAATCCAATGGATAACAGTCAGCTGACGACGCAGCTGGCACAGATCAACACCCTGAGCGGTATTGAAAAACTGAATACCACGCTGGGATCGATTTCCGGCCAGATCAGCACCAGCCAGTCTCTGCAGAGCTCCACGCTGATTGGACATGGGGTGATGGTCAATGGCGCCCAGATCCTGGTAGGCAAAGGCACCACGACACCGTTTGGCGTTGAGCTGACTAACGCAGCGACCACCGCCACGGCGACGATCAGTGACGCACAAGGCAATGTGGTCAGTACCCAGGACCTGGGTTCACTCACTGCGGGCGTTCACACCTTTTCGTGGGACGGAAAATTACCTGATGGCAGTGTTGCGCCAGACGGTAAATACAAAGTTGCGATTGCTGCCAGTAACAGCAGCGGTCAACAGGTAGCACAGCCACTTAATTATGCCTACGTCAATGGCGTAAGCACGGCGGGTAATACCGCAACACTGGATCTCGGCACCATGGGCTCCGCCACCCTTGACGACGTACGTCAGATTCTCTGATTCACCTGTAGACAGGAGAGGTTTAAATGTCATTTTCACAAGCGGTCAGCGGTCTCGGCGCTGCCTCAAGTAACCTGGACGTTATCGGTAACAACATCGCTAACTCCGCCACAGCGGGCTTCAAATCCAGTACCATCGCGTTTGCCGACATGTTCGCCGGCTCTAACGTAGGTCTGGGTACAAAAGTTGCCGCCGTTATCCAGAACTTTAACGATGGTTCAACCACCACCACCAGCCGTGGACTGGATGTTGCGCTGAGCGGAAACGGTTTTTTCCGTTTGACCAACTCTGCGGGCGCGGTTTCCTATTCACGTAACGGCCAGTTCACACTCGATCAGAACCGTAACCTGGTGAATACCCAGGGTCTGAATGTAACCGGTTATCCGGCATCAGGCGTGCCGCCAACGATTCAAAGCGGTGCCAACCCGGTTGCGATTAAAATCCCAACCACGCAGATGTCTGCGAACGCGACCACCACGGCTAACCAGGTGGCAAAGCTGAACTCAACGTCTGCAACGCTGGATGACACCAAGTTTTCAGCCACCGACCCGACGACGTACAGTGCTAAAAACACGATTACCATGTACGACACGCAGGGTAACGCCCACTCGCTTGACATGTATTTTGTTAAGACGGCAAACAACACCTGGAAGATCCATGGCATTGACTCAACTGCGGGTTCCGCTGTGGGTAACTACCAGATGTCCTACGATGCCAACGGTCAAATGACCGGTGTGTCCAGCCTGGATGCGACAGGCGCCGTTGTCGCGGGTTCAACCACGCCAAGCACAGCCAGTATCACCATTCCTGGTGTCAATGGCGCAAATGGCACGACCGTGGCCTTGAACTTTGTGGGCAGCCTGCAGCAAAACACCGGTGCGACCACCTTTGGTAACGCCACGCAAAACGGTTATGCCCCAGGCGACCTGACCAGCTACGCCATTAATAACGACGGCACCATCACCGGCAGTTATTCCAACCAACGTACTCAGTTGCTGGGACAAATCGTTCTGGCGAGCTTCTCTAACCCGGAAGGCCTGAAATCTCAGGGTGACAACGTCTGGTCGGAAACGAATGCGTCTGGACAGGCTGCAGTTGGCCTGGCGAACACCGGAACATTTGGTTCACTGACCGCCGGTGCGCTGGAGTCCTCGAACGTTGATATGAGTAAAGAGCTGGTCAACATGATCGTCGCGCAACGCAACTACCAGGCGAACGCGCAGACCATCAAAACGCAGGACCAGATCCTTAACACCCTGGTCAACTTACGTTAATTCGCTAACGGGATTGCTCTATGGATCACGCGATATATACCGCGATGGGCGCGGCCAGTCAGACACTGGATCAGCAGGCGGTTACCGCCAGCAACCTTGCCAACGCATCAACGCCCGGTTTCCGGGCGCAGTTGAACGCGTTGCGTGCTGTACCGGTTAGTGGCTGGTCGCTGCCAACGCGTACGCTGGTAACGGCGTCCACGCCGGGCGCCGATATGAGTCAGGGTGCAATGGACTACACCGAACGTCCGTTGGATGTGGCAATGCAGCAGGACGGCTGGCTTGCACTACGAACGGCAGACGGCAGCGAAGCCTATACCCGCAACGGTAATATGCAAATCCGTTCGGACGGCACGCTGACGGTGCAGGGCAATCCCGTCATGGGCGACGGTGGTCCGATTGTGATCCCACAAGGCACAGAGGTCACCATTGCGGCTGACGGTTCTATTACCGGACTTAACGCAGGCGACTCACCGAATGCCACGGTGCAGTTGGGTCGTCTGAAGCTGGTTCAGGCAACAGGTAAAGAGTTACAGCGCGGGGATGATGGCATGTTCCGTCCAACCGCCGCGACGCAGGCTACACGCGGCGCCGCGCTGCAGGCCGATCCTACCATGCAGGTGATGCCTGGCGTTCTGGAAGGCAGTAACGTTAAACCGGTCGAGACCATGGTCGATATGATCGCCAATGCCCGACGTTTTGAGATGCAGATGAAGGTCATTTCTAACGTCAACGAAAACGAACAAAAAGCCAATCAGTTGCTGAGCATCGGCAGCTAAGGCACGAGGATAAATACATGATTCGTTCTTTATGGATCGCGAAAACCGGTCTTGATGCACAGCAGATGAACATGGACGTTATCGCCAACAACCTGGCAAACGTCAGTACTAATGGCTTTAAGCGTTCACGTGCGGTATTTGAAGATCTGATGTACCAGACAATGCGTCAACCGGGTACCCAGTCATCAGAACAAACCACGCTGCCATCAGGTTTGCAAATTGGTACCGGTGTGCGTCCGGTGACGACTGAGCGTTTGCATACACAGGGCAACCTGTCGCAGACCAACAACTCGAAAGATATTGCCATTAACGGGCAGGGTTTTTTCCAAATCCAGATGCCAGATGGTACGTCTGCTTATACCCGTGATGGTTCGTTCCAGGTGGATCAGAATGGTCAGTTAGTGACCAACTCCGGTTTCCCGGTACAGCCAGGCATTACGATTCCAGCCAACGCCACCAGCATTACCGTGTCGCGTGATGGTGTCGTCAGTGTCACGCAGCAGGGGCAAACTCAGGCCGCGCAGGTCGGGCAGTTAACCCTGAGCACCTTTATCAACAACGCCGGTCTCGATAGCGTAGGTGAAAACCTTTACAAAGAAACCCAGGCATCCGGTGCACCGACTGACAGCACGCCTGGCCAGAACGGCGCAGGTCTGCTGTATCAGGGCTATGCCGAAACCTCCAACGTTAACGTTGCTGAAGAACTGGTCACCATGATCCAGACGCAGCGCGCCTATGAAATTAACAGCAAAGCGATCAGCACCTCCGATCAGATGCTGGCGAAGTTAACGCAGCTGTAATGCGAACAGGGCCGGCTCAGGCTGGCCTGAAGAATAGTCATTTATAAGGTCGTGACTCCGTGGCGATGCAACATATTCTCAAGCCTGGACATTGGTTAGTAGCAAGCCTGCTACTCACTCTTAACGGTTGTGCACTGGTACCGCGCACGCCGTTGGTGCAAGGGGCGACCACGGCTCAGCCGTTGCCATCTGCACCACCGGTGGTGAACGGTTCAATTTTTCAGGGCGTCGCGCCGCTCAACTACGGTTATCAGCCGCTGTTTGAGGATCGTCGCCCACGTAATATCGGCGATACGCTGACCATCACGCTGCAAGAAAACGTCAGCGCCAGCAAAAGTTCGTCCTCTAACGCCAGCCGAAACGGCAGCGGTAGCCTGGGCATTACCGCCGTCCCTACGGGCCTTGCCGGTCTGGCAGGCGCTGCAGGTGAAAAAGCCAACTTTGCGGCAGGTGGCAAAAATGATTTCGCAGGTAAAGGCGGCGCGTCTGCCAACAACACCTTTACCGGCACCATCACCGTGACCGTGGATCAGGTTCTGTCGAACGGCAACCTGCACGTGGTCGGTGAAAAACAGATTGCCATTAATCAGGGCACCGAGTTTATCCGCTTCTCGGGCGTGGTTAACCCACGCACCATTAGCGCCAGTAACGCGGTGTTGTCAACGGCCGTCGCCGATGCACGTATTGAGTACATCGGAAATGGTTATATCAATGAAGCGCAAACCATGGGTTGGCTGCAGCGTTTCTTCCTGAACATCTCGCCGTTCTAAGAGGTTTCAATGAAAAAGTTAGCATTATGGCGTGTCGGTCTGGGGTTACTGTTAGGCGTAAGTCTGATGGCTCACGCCGATCTGATCCGCGATTTAACCACCGTACAAGGTGTGCGCGACAACCAACTGCTGGGCTATGGGTTGGTGGTGGGTCTGGATGGTACGGGTGACCAGACCACTCAGACACCCTTTACGACGCAGACTGTCAGCAACATGTTGTCCCAGTTGGGCATCACCGTGCCGCCCGGCACTAACATGCAGCTCAAAAACGTAGCGGCTGTAATGGTCACGGCTAAATTGCCCTCGTTTGCCCGTCAGGGACAGACGCTGGATGTGGTTGTCTCATCCATGGGTAATGCCAAAAGCCTGCGCGGTGGGACGTTATTAATGACGCCGATGAAAGGCGTGGATAACCAGGTTTATGCCCTGGCTCAGGGGAATATCTTGGTCGGTGGTGCGGGTGCTTCTGCCGGGGGAAGTAGTGTTCAGGTTAACCAACTGAACGGCGGACGTATTACCGAAGGCGCGACGGTTGAGCGTGAATTGCAGAGCAACTTTGGCTCGCAAAACACCATTAACCTGCAGCTCAACACCGCCGATTTCTCTATGGCGCAACGTATTGCGGATGCGATCAATGGACGTGGCGGCTACGGCTCTGCGCAGCCGCTGGATGCCCGCACCGTTCAGGTACGCGTATCACCTAACAACGGTGCACAGGTGCGCTTGCTGGCCGAGATTCAGAACATCGACGTGTCTGTCCCGGTTGAAGATGCCAAAGTGATTATCAACTCGCGTACCGGCTCTGTCGTGATGAATCGTGAAGTGAAACTGAACACCTGTGCAGTGGCGCAGGGCAACTTGTCTGTGACGGTTAATCAGCAGCAGAACGTCAGCCAGCCTGATACACCGCTGGCGGGTGGACAAACCGTGGCAACCACCAATACACAGATCGACCTGCGTCAGAGCGGCGGGGCCCTGCAACGGGTGAATTCCAGCGCCAACCTGAACAGCGTGGTACGTGCACTGAATGCCCTGGGCGCATCGCCTATCGAGCTGATGTCTATTTTGCAGTCAATGCAGAGCGCGGGTTGCCTGCGCGCTAAACTGGAAATTATCTGATGAATGATGCGCAATCGCTGATGAATGCGGCTTTTGACAGCCGCTCACTGAACGACCTTAAACGCCAGGTCACCGCCGATCCGAAAGGAAAAGCGCTGCAGGTGGCACAGCAGGTCGAAGGGATGTTTGTTCAGATGATGCTAAAGAGTATGCGCGATGCGTTACCGCAGGACGGCGTACTCAGCAATGAACAGACCAAACTTTTTACTTCAATGTACGATCAGCAGATTGCGCAAGACATCGGAAAACGTGGCCTGGGCCTGGCGGATATCATCGTGAAACAGATGGAACCCGCCAAAGCCCCGGATGAGACCGCCGGCACCGTTCCGATGAAACTGGATAACAGTTTCATTATGAGCAATATCGGGGCAACGCCACTGGAGCAGATGGTGCGTAAAGCCATGCCGCGTCTGCCGCCAGCCTCGCCAACGGGACTGCCCGGCGACAGCCGCGATTTTATTGCCCAACTGACGCAGCCTGCTCAGGCCGCCAGCCAGCAGAGCGGGATTCCGCACCACCTGATTCTGGCGCAGGCTGCGCTGGAGTCCGGCTGGGGGCAACGTCAAATCCTGACCCGTGACGGTAAGCCGAGTTACAACGTCTTCGGCATTAAAGCCAGCGCCAACTGGAAGGGTGAAACAACCGATATCATGACCACGGAATACGAGCATGGCGAAGCAAAAAAAGTGCGCGCCAGCTTCCGCGTTTACGGATCGTATTTCGAAGCGTTGAATGACTACGTCAAACTGATTTCAAACAATCCACGTTATGCGGCCGTAACGAATGCGCAGAGCGCGGAGCAGGGCGCACAGGCATTGCAGGCTGCCGGTTATGCGACCGATCCAAAATATGCACAGAAACTGGTTGGAATGATTCAGCAATTCAAGAGCATGGGTGAAAAAGTGGTTAAAGCGTATAGCCAGGATTTAAGCACCCTGTTCTGATTATTCGGCCTCAAGTTTCACTTAAGCATGCCGATAATAACAGCAAGAGCCAGGCGCGCCAGCGTACGTTGGCGACCACACTGATGACAGCCACCCGTTCAACGGGGGAATGTAAGGAACCGAGATGTCCAGCATAATTAACTCCGCAATGAGCGGGCTCAGTGCCGCACAGGCCGCCTTAAGCACGACCAGTAACAATATCAGTAATTACACTGTCGCGGGCTACTCGCGTCAGACCACCATTCTGGCCGAAGCAAACAGTACCCTGCAGGGGAAAAGCTATTACGGCAATGGTGTTAACGTCACCGGTGTTCAGCGTGAATATGACGGTTTTATCGCCGCTCAGCTGCGCGGATCGTCGGCCAATTATAGTGCGGCGAATACCCAGTATTCGCAGGTATCTAATATTGATGATCTGATGTCGACGTCGACCACTAACCTGTCAACGGCGATTCAGGGCTTCTTCAGCAACATGCAAAACGTGGTCAGTAACGCCAACGATCCGGCGGCGCGCCAGTCGATGCTCAGCAACTCGCAGGGGCTGGTTAACCAGTTCCAGACTCAGGCGCAGTACCTGACCAACATGCAAAACAGCGTGAACACCAATATTGCCTCTAACGTCGATCAGATTAATACCTTCACCACGCAGATCTCGAATCTCAACCAGCAAATTGCCAAACTAAGCACGGCTAACGGTGCAACACCGAATGATTTGCTTGATCAGCGCGATCAGTTAGTGAACGGCCTGAATAATATCGTTGGTGTGACAGTGTCACAGCAAGACGGCAGCTATACGGTTTCGATGGCGAACGGCACGTCACTGGTGAATGGTTTTCAGTCCACCAAGCTGGTGGCCATGCCGTCCAGCAGTGACCTGACGCGCACCACAGTAGGTTATGTCGACCCTCAGGCTGGCAACGTGGAGATTCCGGAATCGTCTCTGACCACGGGGTCGCTGGGCGGTATGCTGAGCTTCCGTTCGCAGGATCTGGACCTGGCACAAAACCAACTGGGCCAATTAGCGGCTGCCTTTACAACCAGTTTTAACACCGTGCACAAGCAAGGCTTCGACAGCAACGGTAATCAGGGCGTCGACTTCTTTAATATCGGCAGTCCTACGGTGCAGGGGAACAGCAAAAATACCTCTTCTGCCACCCTGACGGCAGCGTGGACTGACACCAGTGCCCTGCAGGCATCAAACTATACCGTCAGCTATGACGGGACAAACTGGTCAGCGACACGTTTGTCAGATAACACCAAAACCACGCTCACACCCACTACCTCGGGCGGCGCTACGACGCTTAACCTGGATGGGATGAGCCTGACGGTCAACGGCACGCCAAACGCCAAAGACAGTTTCCTGGTGAAACCGGTTCAGAACGTGGTTAACGGCATGTCAGTTGCTATTACCAGCGGATCACAAATCGCCGCGGCGGCCGCGACCGGCGGTGAGAGTGATAACCGCAATGCACAAAAGCTGCTGGCATTGCAGGATGCCAAAGTCGTTAACGGCAACGCGACGATTTCCCAGGCTTACGGCGCGATGGTGAGTACCATCGGCAACAAAACCCAGGCACTCAAAACCACCAGCACGACGCAGCAAAACGTGGTGACGCAGCTAACCAACCGCCAGCAGTCTGTTTCTGGCGTGAACCTGGATGAAGAGTACGCGAACCTGACGAAATACCAACAATATTACATGGCGAATGCGCAGGTTTTAAAAACGGCCAGCACCGTTTTTGACGCCCTGCTTAGCATCAACTAAAAGCAGAGGACATCATGCGACTCAGTACAAATATGATTTTTGACCAGCAGGTTCGCGGCGTTAGCGATGCGCAGTCCTCTTGGTTAAATGCGGGAAAACAGCTTTCCACCGGACTCAGAGTGTCTAATCCTTCAGACGACCCGATTGCCGCGTCTCGTGCGGTCGTGCTGTCGCAAACGCAGGCGCAGGCAAGCCAGTATTCTGTCGCGCGTACCTTTGCCGACCAGGGATTATCGCTGGAAGAAAACACCCTTAATGGCGTCACGAACAGCATCATGAGCGCGCAGTCGATGATTGTGGCCTCCGCTAATGGTTCCTTAAGCGACGACGACCGCGCCTCCTATGCCACGCAGCTGGAAGGGGTGCGTGCGCAGTTACTCAATCAGGTAAACAGCAAAGATGCCAACGGACGTTATATCTTTGCAGGTTACAAAACGGATAGCCCACCGTTTGTGGATGGTGCGGGCGGCGTCACTTATCAGGGCGGAACCGATGCGATTACCCAGAAAGTGGACACTGACCGTACGATGACCATCGGTCACACCGGCAACAGCATCGTGATGTCGATTACCAGCAATGCGGTGAAAGAGCCTAACGGCGGTACCAGTGAAACGAACGTGTTTAACATGCTGGACAGCGCCATCAGTGCGCTGAAAGTGCCGCAAAACGGCGCGGACGATGCGACGAAAGCCACGTTTTCTGCGGCAATGGATAAAACCAGCCGTGGCCTGAGCAACTCGCTGAACAACGTGCTCAGCGTCCGTTCCGAGATCGGTACCCAGCTGAAAGAGTTAGATACGTTGAATGCGCAGGGGGACGATCGCAAGGTAATTTATGATTCCCAGATGAGCAGCCTGGTGGACGTTGATTACACCCAGGCGATCTCCAGCTACACCATGCAACAGCAGGCGCTGCAGGCTTCTTACAAGACCTTTACCGATATGTCTCAGATGTCACTGTTTCAGTTGAATTCATAAAACGAAATTTGGGCGTACTTTAACCGGGTGCGCTTAGTTTTTCCCACCTTCCCGATAAGGGATGGTGGGATTTTTTTTGCCTGAATATTCTCCCTTTCACGGAGGTCGGTATTGATGCGTCCGGCGGCGCATCAGTCAGGGCTGAGGCTAAATCCTCTGCCCGGTATAACGACACGCTGTTGGTGGGATAAGGGGACGAGCTGGCCCGCTGGCGATGAAAGGAGTAAGGCCGTTGCAGGGGACAGGCAATGGACGGCTATGAAGGCTGGCAGAGGGTTTGACTGTCTTGCGATAAAGCCCGGAGTTTCCACATGCAGTTGCCAGGGTACAAAAGTGGCTTTCTCTTCGTAATACAGCAGACAACAGGCAATAAAAAACCCGGCCGGAGCCGGGTTTGTCGATACCGTTACCTGGCCTTAAGGCTTGGTAGCAGGTGCAGTGGCCTGATGGGTGGCGCTATGGCCGCCCGCCGATCCTCTGCCATCAAACTGGAAAGAAGGACGCTGCCAGTCACTCTGAGGCGCAGGCTCGGGTTGCCATGCAGGTGCAGGTGCCTTAGTCATCGGCGCAGAGGCAAAATGCTTCCAGCGCGTTTCGACATTGGCGTTAACCGCCTCTACAGGAACATCGCGTGCGGCAACCGGCGCATGAGGTTCGCTAACCGGAGTGAGGGTTTCCTCAGCGGCGACAGGCGCGTTTAAGACCTCTTCCACCTGGGCTTCGGTCACTGCGCTCACGTCGGTGCCGGCATGTTCTGCCGTTGCAGATTGCGCCGTTTCTACTGCGGCTGATGCTACTGCGGTTGGTGCGTTAACCTCAGGTTCTTCGGCAACGTCAGCAGGCTGTGCCTGTTGCGCGATCTCTTCAGCACTGGCTTCAGCGGCGGCTGGAATCACCGCGGGTTCATGATGAACTGGGGCTTCAATAGCCTGGGTATCATCAGTATTCACCAGAGTAACCGGGGTTTCAGCCTGCGGTTCAGCAATTTGCACCGGTGCAGCCTGGGAAGCAGGGGCTTCATCAGTCACGACAGGCAGTGCAATGGCTGGTGCCGTTTCTTCGCGGTGGTAATCTGGCGTCGTTTTCGCTGTGTCCTGAAGGGTTTGCTCTTCATTGGTTTGCGCGACCGGATAGCGAACCCAGACTTTGCCTGAGGCCATTTCAGGAGAAGCCGAGGCGGCTTCTAACGGCATGGCGGACTGCGTCGGGTAACGCTCATCACGGTAGCGACGGCGGCGCTGACCACTGACACGCAGATGACGAGGCGAACGGCGTGAACGGCGCGGCATATTGGCATTATCGCGACCGTCATGTTCCTCCGTCTCCTCAACCTGCGAGGTTTCAACAACAGGCTGAACCTGACGAGCTTCAGCAGGTTCTGCTGACTCAATAGCTGCCACCTGAGGCTGGTCAGTGTTTTCGCCAACGCGGATTTTCTGCGTCAGTTGACGTGGTTTGCGGCGTGGCATTACCTGCACGCGCTCATCTTCCTGCGCATCCACAGCGACCGGGGCTACAACCTCAACGGCTTCTTCAACCGTGGTGCTGACATCCTGCTGGGCGCGTTTTTCTTCCTGACGGCGACGCTGACGTTCAGCACGCTGTTCGCGGCGCTGTTGCTGCTGCTCATCACGTTGCTGACGGGCTTCGTCGCTCAGTACCGGACGATCGTCACGCGCTTCATTCGGCTGTGCCTGGCGCTTGTTGCGGCGATTGTCTTCACGCGGTTCGCGGTTGTCGCGAGGCTCGCGGTTATCACGAGCGTCACGGTTGTCACGAGATTCGCGGTTATCACGGGATTCACGCTGCTGCGTGCTGTCGCCATTACGTGGCGTACGCTCGCGGCGATTGTTGTTGCGGCGGTTGTTACGACGATCGCCACGCTGATTGCCATTTTCCTCTTCGCTGGCTTTCTGCGGTTCAGAAACCTCAGCAACAGGCTCGGCAGCAGCTGGGGCAGGTTCGCCAGCAAACAGTTTTTTCAATCCACCTAACAAACGGCTTACCAGGCCCGCACTGGCAGGCCCTGCTGTAGCAGCAGGGGCGGTCTCAGCAACCGACGCTGGAGCAGCGGTAACCACATCCGGAGAGGCTTCCGCAGGTGCCGGCGGCGCATCAGGCATCACAAACGCTGCCAGCGCAGGTTGCTCCGGACGGCGGCGTTCGGCATGTTCCTCTTCTGATGGCATCGCCATCTCAGCTTCATGTAGCTTCGGCAGGTGGTAACTCAGCGTCTGGGTTTCCTCACCTTTACGCACGCGTAAAACGGAGTAGTGCGGCGTTTCCATCCTGTCGTCAGGAACGATGACCGCACGCACGCCGCCCTGACGTTTCTCGATAGCATTCACTGCTTCACGTTTTTCGTTCAGCAGATAAGAGGCAACCGGAACCGGCACAATGGCATGCACTTCTTTGGTGTTATCCTTCAGCGCTTCTTCTTCGATCAGGCGCAGAATAGACAATGACAGGGATTCGTTATCACGAATGGTGCCGGTGCCGCTACAGCGCGGACAGACGTGATGGCTGGACTCGCCCAGCGATGGGCTGAGACGCTGGCGGGACATTTCCAGCAGGCCAAAACGTGAAATATGGCTGATTTGAATACGAGCGCGATCCTGACGTACGGCTTCACGCAGACGGTTTTCAACCGCGCGCTGGTGACGAACGGGCGTCATATCAATAAAGTCGATAACGATCAGACCGCCGAGATCGCGCAGACGCAACTGACGGGCAATCTCATCGGCGGCTTCAAGATTGGTATTAAAGGCGGTTTCCTCAATATCACCGCCGCGAGTCGCACGTGCGGAGTTGATATCGATGGCAGTCAGCGCTTCGGTACTGTCGATAACGATCGACCCACCGGAAGGCAAGCGGACTTCGCGCTGGAAAGCGGATTCAATTTGCGATTCGATTTGATAATGGCTGAACAGCGGGATCTCACCGGTGTAGAGCTTGATCTTGCTGGTAAAGTCCGGACGACCCAGGGCAGCGATATGCTGACGAGCCAGCTCCAGCACTTTCGGGTTATCGATAAGAATCTCACCGATATCCTGACGTAAATAATCGCGGAACGCGCGCACGATTACATTGCTTTCCTGATGAATCAGGAAAGGCGCAGCGCGGCTGTCAGCGGCTTTTTTGATGGCTTCCCAGTGCTTCAGGCGGAAACTGAGATCCCACTGCAGGGATTCGGCAGATTTGCCGACGCCAGCGGTACGAACAATCAGCCCCATGCCATCCGGGAGTTCCAGTGCCGACAAGGCTTCTTTCAGCTCGGTACGGTCATCACCTTCAATCCGACGTGAAATCCCACCCGCACGCGGGTTGTTTGGCATCAATACCAGGTAGCTACCGGCCAGAGAGATAAAGGTAGTGAGGGCCGCGCCTTTGTTGCCGCGCTCCTCTTTATCGATCTGAACAATCACTTCCTGACCTTCACGCAGCACGTCTTTAATATTCGGACGACCATGAGAGTTGTAGTGAGCAGGGAAGTATTCGCGGGAAATTTCTTTCAGGGGGAGGAAACCGTGACGTTCTGCACCGTAATCGACGAAGGCCGCTTCAAGGCTGGGTTCGATACGGGTAATTTTACCTTTGTAGATGTTGGCTTTTTTCTGTTCGTGTCCTGGGCTTTCGATATCCAGATCGTACAGACGTTGACCATCAACCAGGGCAACGCGCAACTCCTCCTGCTGAGTTGCGTTAATTAACATTCTTTTCATCGTGACGTACTCGTTATTCTTTCATGAGTGATTAAAGCTGCGGGCATAGTTACCCTGGACGAGTATCAACCGATGGCCCCGTGACTTAGTGCAATGTCGTCAACCTCACGGTTATCGACCGCGCGAGGGGCGCAAATAACGTCGGTGGCCTGTTTTTCATAAGGAACAACAGCACCAGATAGTGGAAATGCGAGAGATAATTCAGTAAACCCGAGCACTCCATCTCATGTCCAGGCCGCAACCCGCAGCCCGCTAACTGTCTGATTTCGCATTACGTCTTACGCCATTGCTGCGTGTCTGCTCAATCCGACAAAATAACTAATTTCGCTGTTTTCTTCTCTGAATCTTCAGCTAAGAAACCTAAGCATTATTCCACTGCTAACCTTCATATAGCAAGGCGACTTTAACTCACTGATCAATTTTCTTTACATTTTAAGAACCCTGCGACAGAAAGTGCGCCAGTGCTGCTGCAAATCGCAGCAATCACATTGCCCGTTCTGAGGGGACGCAGAGAGTTAAGCACAGAAAAAGGGGTGGCGCTATCAGGGGACACTATTTAGAATCGCCGCCATGAAAACAGAGAATCCCGGCGTACAATTTGTCGCCATCACGGCTGAAAATGCCGGACAGCGTATTGATAACTTTTTGCGCACCCATTTAAAAGGTGTGCCAAAAAGCATGATTTATCGCATCGTGCGTAAAGGTGAGGTGCGGGTTAACAAGAAACGCATTAAGCCGGAATACAAGCTTGAAGAGGGCGATGAGGTCCGCATCCCGCCGGTTCGCGTGGCCGAACGGGATGACGAAGCCGTGTCGCCGAAGCTGGCAAAAGTGGCTTCGCTGGCAAACGCCATCCTCTTTGAAGATGACCACCTGTTGGTATTGAATAAGCCCTCCGGGACGGCGGTACACGGCGGCAGTGGGCTAAGCTTTGGCGTGATTGAAGGGCTGCGCGCGTTGCGTCCCGAAGCCCGTTTTCTGGAGCTGGTGCACCGTCTGGACCGGGACACATCCGGTGTTTTACTGGTCGCTAAAAAACGTTCTGCCTTGCGCTCGCTGCACGAACAGCTGCGCGAGAAGGGCATGCAGAAAGATTATCTGGCGCTGGTACAGGGCAACTGGCCTTCACATTTAAAAGTGGTTCAGGCTCCGCTGCTGAAAAATATTCTACAAAGCGGTGAGCGCATGGTGCGGGTGAGCGGAGAAGGCAAGCCTTCAGAAACCCGTTTTAAAGTGGAAGAGCGCTTTGACGGTGCCACGCTGGTCAAAGCCAGCCCGGTTACCGGGCGCACCCATCAGATTCGTGTGCATACCTTACATGCCGGTCATCCGATTGCGTTTGATGACCGCTATGGCGATCGGGCGTTTGACAGCCAACTGGCTTCCACGGGGCTTAACCGCTTGTTCCTGCACGCGGCCGCGCTGACCTTTACTCATCCCAACAGCAGTGAAACGCTGCGCATGGAAGCGCCGCTGGATGATAAGTTACAGCACTGCCTGACGAAGCTGCGCCAGCAGAAGAGCTGACGCACGGGGCATCAGTCCTCTAATGGATTGATGCCTGCTTCGCGCAACATGTCGGTCAGCGCAATCAGCGGTAAGCCCACCAGCGTATTTGGATCGCGTCCCTCCAGGCGGTCAAACAAACAAATCCCCAGTCCTTCGCTTTTAAAACTGCCCGCGCACTGCAGCGGTTGCTCCTTCTTTATATACGCACGAATTTCCTGCTGGGTTAAGGTCCGGAAATGCACGGTGAAAGGTTCGCAGCAGTGCATTAAGCGCTGGCTGGCAGGGTGATATAGCGCCAGCCCGGTATAAAAGATGACGCGGTTACCGCTGGCTGCACGTAACTGTGCTTCCGCGTTTGCCTCGGTATGGGGTTTACCGGTAATCACATCATCCAGTACGCACACCTGGTCAGAGCCAATAATCCAGTGGTTGGGGTAGCTTCCGGCCAGCGCCTGCGCTTTGGCGATGGCGAGTCGCGTCACCAGTGCCTCTGCGCGTTCATTCTCTAACGGCGTCTCATCTGTTTGGGGAGAGGCGACCGTAAAAGGCAAGCCCAGCCGGGCCAGGAGCGCCTGACGAAAGGGGGAGGTTGATGCTAAAAGAATCGATGCTGTCATTTTTTTTCAATATTGATAGCGAATTGGTGACAGTCATTTTAAACTGTGCGCCGCACTGGATGCGAATAGTGGTTGAAAGATGCTGTTTAACGGCCTTTTTCTTTGACTCTATGTGATTACAAAGTTAATATGCGCGCCCTATGCAAAAGGTAAAATTACCCCTAACGCTGGACCCAGTCCGCACCGCTCAGAAACGCCTCGATTATCAAGGTGTTTATACCTCTCAACAGGTTGAGCGTGTCGCTGAGTCGGTCGTTAGTGTGGACAGTGATGTAGATTGTGTCATGTCGTTTGCGGTTGATAACCAGCGTCTGGCAGTACTGACGGGTACTGCTGAAGTACAAGTTACGCTGCGGTGTCAACGCTGCAACCAGGTTTTTCCACATCATGTACACGTAAGCTATTGCTTCAGCCCTGTGTCGTCTGACGAGCAGGCCGAGGCGTTGCCGGAAGCGTACGAGCCGGTTGATGTCAACGAGTTTGGTGAGATCGACCTGCTGGCAGTTATCGAGGATGAAGTTATTCTCGCGCTGCCTGTGGTTCCGGTGCACGATTCTGAACACTGTGAAGTGTCCGAGGCGGACATGGTGTTTGGTCAGTTGCCTGCAGAGGCAGAAAAACCAAACCCATTTGCCGTATTAGCCAGTTTAAAGCGTAAGTAATAGGAGTAAGGTCCATGGCCGTACAACAGAATAAACCCACCCGTTCTAAGCGTGGTATGCGTCGTTCGCACGATGCTCTGACCACTGCCACTCTGTCAGTAGATAAAGTTTCTGGTGAAACTCATCTGCGTCACCACATCACTGCGGATGGTTACTACCGCGGTCGCAAGGTTATCGTTAAGTAAGTTCTTTGCTTAGCAAGGCGATACCTTGGCACGTTTGACCCTGGCTATCGATGCCATGGGCGGGGACTTCGGCCCCTGCGTGACGGTGCCTGCAGCATTGCAGGCACTGGCCTCTCATTCGGAAATTATCCTTCTTCTTGTCGGAGATCCCGACATTCTCACGCCATTGCTTGCCAAAGCGGATTCCTCCTTACTGGAGCGACTGCAGGTTGTGCCTGCCGAATCAGTTATTGCAAGTGATGCGCGACCCGCACAAGCCATCCGTAACAGCCGCGGCAGTTCAATGCGAGTGGCGTTAGAGTTGGTCAAAGAAGGGCGGGCCCAGGCCTGCGTCAGCAGCGGCAACACGGGCGCGCTGATGGGGTTGGCGACACTATTACTTAAGCCGCTGGACGGCATTAAACGTCCGGCGCTTATGACCGTTTTACCCCATCAGCAGAAGGGAAAAACGGTCATTTTAGATTTAGGTGCCAATGTCGACTCTGACAGTGCGATGCTGGTGCAGTTTGCGGTGATGGGCTCAGTTATGGCGGAAGAAGTGCTGGGCATTGCGAATCCCCGTGTGGCACTTCTCAATATTGGTCATGAAGAGCACAAAGGGCTTGAAAGCATCCGCGATGCGGCGTTAAGTCTCAAGGCATTGCCGCAGATTAACTACATTGGTTATCTCGAAGGTAACGATTTACTGACTGGCAAAACGGATGTGCTGGTCTGTGATGGTTTCGCTGGAAACATCACACTGAAGACCATGGAAGGCGTAGTAAGAATGTTTCTTTCCCTGTTCAAGTCGTCAGGGGAAGGTGAAAAGCGGTCGTGGTGGCTGACGTTGCTGGGGCGCTGGATTAAAAAGCGTTTGGCCAGGCGCTTCGGGCATCTCAACCCCGACCAGTACAATGGCGCTTGTCTGTTAGGATTACGCGGGACAGTGATAAAGAGCCATGGCGCAGCAAATCAACATGCTTTTGCCGTGGCGATCAATCAGGCCGAGCAGACGGTGAGGCGGCAGGTTCCTGAACGCATTGCCGCCCGTCTGGACGCTGTATTAGCCAGGAGTGACAAAGCCTAGATGTTTACCAAAATTATCGGTACGGGCAGTTATTTGCCCAGCCAGATCCGCACCAATGCCGATCTGGAAAAAATGGTGGAGACCTCGGACGAGTGGATTGTTACCCGTACCGGCATTCGTGAGCGCCGTATTGCTGCTCCGGATGAGACTGTCGCAAGCATGGGGCATCAGGCTGCACAGCGTGCACTGGAAATGGCAGGCGTCGACGCCAATGATGTGGGGCTGATTATTGTCGCAACCACGTCTTCCAGTCATGCCTTCCCAAGCTCTGCCTGCATGATTCAGCAGATGCTCGACATCAAAGATTGTGCAGCGTTTGATCTTGCAGCGGCCTGTGCTGGCTTTACCTATGCGTTAAGCGTGGCCGATCAATATATTAAAAATGGTGCGGTAAAGCATGCGTTAGTCATCGGTGCGGATGTCCTGGCGCGTACGCTCAATCCTGACGATCGCGGTACGATCATCCTGTTTGGTGATGGTGCGGGTGCCGTGGTACTGGGTCAGAGCAAAGAGCAGGGGATCATTTCAACCCATCTGCACGCGGACGGCCGCTATGCCCAACTGCTGACGCTGCCTTATCAGGATCGTGCAAATCAGGATCAACCCGCTTATCTGACGATGGCGGGCAACGAAGTCTTCAAAGTGGCGGTAACAGAGCTAGCGCACATTGTTGATGAGACGTTGCAGGCAAACAACATTGCGCGTGAAGACCTGGACTGGCTGGTGCCGCATCAGGCTAACCTGCGTATTATTAGCGCTACGGCGAAAAAACTGGGCATGACCATGGAAAAAGTGGTGGTCACACTGGATCGTCATGGTAATACGTCAGCCGCGTCTGTGCCGAGTGCGCTGGATGAGGCCGTGCGCGATGGCCGCATCAAACCCGGACAACTTATTTTGCTGGAAGCCTTTGGTGGTGGATTCACCTGGGGTTCTGCGCTGGTTCGCTTTTGATTGACAGGAACTGAAAATGACGCAATTTGCTTTTGTTTTCCCAGGTCAGGGCTCACAGACCGTGGGCATGTTAACGGAACTGGCGGCTGCTTATCCGGCCGTTGAAGCCACGTTCCGTGAAGCTTCTGACGTCCTCGGTTATGATCTGTGGCAGTTAGTCAGCCAGGGACCTGCTGAAGCGCTAAATAAAACCTGGCAGACACAGCCTGCGCTACTGGCGGCTTCGGTAGCTATCTACCGTGTCTGGCAGCAACAGGGTGGCAAACAGCCTGCCCTGATGGCCGGTCATAGCCTGGGTGAGTACTCAGCGCTGGTCTGCGCAGGCGTGCTGGATTTTGCGGACGCCATCAAGCTGGTTGAACTGCGTGGTAAACTGATGCAGGAAGCCGTGCCAGAAGGCACCGGCGCTATGCAGGCGATCATCGGTCTTGATGATGCAGCCATTGCAAAAGCCTGTGAAGAGAGTGCGCAGGGCGAAGTCGTTTCGCCGGTAAACTTCAACTCGCCAGGTCAGGTGGTGATCGCCGGTAACAAAGATGCGGTTGAACGCGCGGGTGCAGCCTGCAAAGCGGCAGGTGCAAAACGTGCGCTCCCGTTGCCGGTAAGTGTTCCTTCCCACTGCGCGCTGATGAAGCCAGCAGCCGATAAACTGGCGCTGACGCTGGAAAACATCAACTTTAATGCGCCAGTGGTACCGGTTATTAATAACGTGGATGTAAAAGCAGAAACGGACGCCGACGCGATTCGTCATGCGTTGATTCGTCAGCTTTACAGCCCGGTACGCTGGACAGAAAGCGTCGAGGCCATGGCCGCTCAGGGCGTCACTCAGCTGTTTGAAATGGGACCAGGTAAAGTCCTTACCGGTCTGACAAAACGCATTGTAGACGGCCTGTCCGCAGCAGCGGTGAACGATACTGCGTCATTGACTGCGGCGCTTGCACAGGAATAAGAGGAAAATCATGAGCTTTGAAGGTAAAGTAGCGCTGGTAACTGGCGCAAGCCGCGGCATCGGCCGTGCGATTGCAGAAACCCTGGCCGCACGCGGTGCGAAAGTGGTCGGTACTGCAACCAGCCAAAGTGGTGCCGATGCTATCAGTGATTACCTTGGCGATAAAGGACAAGGTCTGCTGTTAAACGTGACGGATGCCGCTTCTGTAAACAGTGTTTTAGAGAAAATTCGCGCGGAATTTGGCGAAGTGGACATTTTAGTCAATAATGCAGGCATTACGCGTGATAATCTACTGATGCGTATGAAAGACGATGAGTGGCAGGATATCCTTGATACCAACCTCACATCGGTATTCCGTCTTTCTAAGGCGGTGATGCGTGCCATGATGAAAAAGCGCATGGGTCGTATCATCACCATCGGTTCTGTTGTTGGAACCATGGGCAATGCGGGTCAGGCAAACTACGCTGCAGCAAAAGCAGGTTTGATTGGCTTTAGCAAATCACTGGCGCGGGAAATCGCGTCACGTGGCATTACCGTCAACGTCGTGGCTCCGGGCTTCATAGAGACCGACATGACGCGGGCACTGAACGAAGATCAACGTTCCGGTATTCTGGCGGAGGTCCCAGCGGGTCGCTTAGGCGAAGCGCAGGAAATTGCTAATGCCGTTGCATTCTTAGCCTCTGACGAAGCAGCCTACATCACGGGTGAGACGCTGCACGTCAATGGCGGCATGTATATGGTCTGATAATTACGAAATCATTTGCATTATTTGCGGATAAAACCGCACAATAGCGTAAAATCGTGGTTCGACCAGCCGGGATTTTGTTGCATCTTTTTCAACATTTTATACACTACGAAAACCATCGCGAAAGCGAGTTTTGATAGGAAATTAAATAGTATGAGCGATATCGAACAACGCGTTAAGAAAATCATCAGTGAGCAGCTGGGTGTGAAAGAGGAAGAAGTGACCAACTCTGCATCTTTCGTAGAAGACCTTGGTGCCGATTCTCTTGATACCGTTGAGCTGGTAATGGCTCTGGAAGAAGAGTTTGATACTGAAATTCCAGACGAAGAAGCTGAGAAAATCACTACCGTTCAGGCAGCGATCGACTATATCAATAGCCATAAAGGCTAATGAATATCTTCAGGCGGTCAATTGACCGCCTGAGTTTTATGTTTGCCCCTCAATAGTCATTTTTATCCCTCCCTGGAGGACGAACGTGTCTAAGCGTCGTGTAGTTGTGACTGGTCTTGGCATGTTGTCTCCTGTCGGCAATACCGTAGAGTCTACCTGGAGTGCTCTCCTTGCCGGTCAGAGCGGCATTAACCTGATCGACCATTTTGATACCAGCGCCTATGCAACACGTTTTGCAGGTCTGGTAAGAGATTTCAATTGCGATGACTTTATCTCTCGTAAAGATCAACGCAAGATGGATGACTTCATTCAGTACGGCATCGTGGCAGGCATTCAGGCCATGCAGGACAGCGGTCTGGTTGTGACCGATGAAAATGCAGGCCGGGTTGGCGCAGCAATTGGTTCGGGCATCGGTGGTTTGGGTCTGATCGAAGACAACCATACTTCTCTGGTGAACGGCGGCCCGCGTAAAATTAGCCCATTCTTTGTGCCTTCCACGATAGTCAATATGGTGGCGGGTCATCTCACCATCATGTATGGCTTAAAAGGCCCCAGCATTTCCATTGCGACCGCCTGTACTTCTGGCGTGCACAATATCGGTCATGCTGCACGTATCATCGCGTATAACGATGCTGATGTGATGCTGGCGGGCGGTGCGGAAAAAGCCAGTACGCCACTTGGCGTAGGTGGATTCGGCGCGGCGCGTGCGCTGTCGACGCGCAACGAAAACCCTCAGGCGGCAAGCCGTCCCTGGGATAAAGACCGTGATGGATTTGTACTGGGTGACGGGGCGGGCATTATCGTACTGGAAGAGTACGAGCATGCTAAGAAACGTGGCGCAAAAATCTACGCGGAAATCGTGGGCTTTGGGATGAGCAGCGATGCTTATCACATGACCTCACCGCCGGAAGACGGTTCAGGTGCAGCCGCTGCAATGATCAACGCGTTGCGTGATGCGCAGATGACGCCAGACAAGATTGGTTACGTCAATGCACACGGTACTTCAACGCCAGCGGGTGACAAAGCAGAAGCCCAGGCCGTGAAATCGGTTTTTGGTGCAGCAGCCAGGACGGTGATGGTCAGCTCGACCAAATCCATGACCGGCCATCTGCTGGGTGCGGCGGGCGCGGTTGAGTCGATTTATTCGATTCTGGCCCTGCGCGATCAGGCGGTTCCACCGACGTTGAACCTGGATAACCCTGACGAAGGCTGCGATCTTGATTTCGTACCGCATACCGCACGTCAGGTTTCGGGACTGGAATACGCACTCTGTAACTCCTTCGGCTTCGGCGGCACCAACGGCTCGCTGATTTTCCGTAAAATCTAAACATCACGTTTATGATTGCTGTAAAGGCCCGCAATGCGGGCCTTTTTTCTATTCAGTGGCCCTTAAAAAACGATAAAATCACGGCCATCGCTGAACAACATGCTGACACCGGAGTAAGGGCAATGTGGATAAACGGCACTGAACAACCCCATCTGGCGGCCAGCGATCGCGCCGTACAGTTTGGCGACGGCTGCTTTACCACCGCCGCCGTCTGCCAGGGCAAAATCGTCCTGTTTGACATGCATATGCAGCGGTTGCAGCAAAGCTGTGAACGGTTGTGGCTGAGTGGTGTTGACTGGTCTGCGCTGGCGCAGGAGATGCAACAGGCGGCGAGCGGACATGACAGGGCAGTGCTTAAAGTCATCCTCAGCGCCGGCAGCGGTGGGCGCGGCTACAGCCGCACAGGCTGTAGCGGCCCCACGCGAATCGTCTCGGTATCCGCCTGGCCAGCGCATTATGCAAGGTTACAGCAAACCGGCGTCAAACTGGCCGTCAGCCCGGTACGTCTGGCTCGGCAGCCACAGTTTGCCGGTCTTAAGCACCTGAACCGGCTGGAGCAGGTGATGATTCGTGGCCATCTTGAGCAGACAGACGCTGATGAGGCGCTGGTGCTTGACACTGAAGGTTGGGTGGTGGAATGCTGTGCGGCTAATTTATTCTGGCGAAGCGGCGGCGCACTTTTTACTCCGGCGCTGGATCAGGCGGGCGTTGACGGCATTATGCGGCGGAGTCTGATAGCGGAAATGCGTGCCGCAGGCCAAATTTGTCAGGTGGTACAGGCGGGATTAGCGCAGCTACTGGCAGCTGATGAAATCGTCATATGCAATGCGCTGATGCCGGTATTATCCGTTCGACAACTTGATGCGGTGGAATTCAACCAGCGCACCTTGTTTAACCAGCTACAGGCAAGCTGTAGAAAGATAATGGAAGCATAATGAGCCGAAGCAAAAAAATAATGGTGAGCGTGCTGGTCATCCTGCTCATCGCGGCAGCCGTAAGCTACTGGCAGGTGAAACAACTCGCTGCCAGCCGCTTAACCCTTTCCCAGGAACAGATCTATACGTTGCCGGCAGGGACCGGTCGCGTCGCCTTAGAAGCGCAGCTGGAAAGCCAGCACATCATTCCTCACAGCATCTGGTTTGGTGCATTGCTTAAACTTGAGCCAGAGCTGGCCAAATTTAAAGCCGGAACCTATCGCCTTGAGCCGTCGATGACGGTACGCAGCTTGCTGGAGCTACTGGCCAGCGGTAAAGAGGCGCAATTCCCGCTACGCTTTGTTGAAGGTCAGCGTTTGCAAGAGTGGCTGAGTGAATTACGCAAAGCGCCCTATGTGAAACATACGCTGGAGGACGACAAGTACGCGACCGTTGCCAGCACGCTCAAGCTGGACGAAAACGAACTCGAAGGCAGCTTCTTCCCGGACACGTACCTTTATACCGCCAATACCAGCGATGTCGCCTTACTGGAACGCGCGCATCAACGGATGAAAAAGGCTATTGATGAAGTCTGGCAGGGCCGGATGGATAACCTGCCGTATAAAAATGAGCAGGAGATGGTCACCATGGCGTCGATTATCGAAAAAGAGACTGGCGTAAGCGAAGAGCGGGCCAAAGTGGCCTCTGTGTTTATTAATCGTCTGCGCGTGGGGATGCGTTTACAAACCGATCCTACCGTGATCTATGGCATGGGAGCGGCCTATACTGGCACGCTGACGCGCAAAGATCTGGAAACGCCGTCGCCGTACAATACCTATATCATCAGTGGCCTGCCGCCGGGGCCCATCGCGATGCCAGGCAAAGCTTCCTTAATCGCGGCCGCGCATCCTGAAAAAACCGACTATCTCTATTTTGTTGCGGATGGCAAAGGTGGGCATACCTTCACCACTAATCTTGCCAGCCACAACAAGGCCGTGCAGGCCTACCGGCTTGAGTTAAAGGAAAAAAATGGACAGTAAGTTTATCGTTATTGAGGGCCTGGAAGGCGCAGGGAAAACCACAGCGCGCGATGCGGTTGTCGCAACACTGCGCGCCAGTGGCATAGAGGACATTGTCTTTACCCGCGAACCCGGTGGTACACCGCTGGCAGAACAGCTGCGCGTGCTGGTCAAGCAGGGCATAGCGGGCGAGCAGGTCACCGATAAAGCGGAACTGTTGATGCTTTATGCCGCGCGCGTACAACTGGTGGAAACGGTGATTAAACCCGCACTGGCGCGCGGTGCCTGGGTGGTAGGGGACCGCCATGATCTCTCGTCCCAGGCTTACCAGGGCGGTGGTCGCGGGCTGGATGCGGAACTGATGCGTACCTTACGTGATACGGTGCTGGGGGATTTTCGTCCTGACCTGACGCTGTATCTTGATGTCACGCCGGAAACCGGATTACAGCGTGCCCGCGCTCGCGGGGAATTAGATCGGATTGAGCAGGAGTCACTGCGCTTTTTTGAACGCACACGTGATCGCTATCTGGCGCTGGCTGCTGCGGACGACAGCATCCTGACGATCGATGCTACCCAGCCGCTTGAGCAGGTGACCCGCGCGCTGCAATCCACCCTGACGGCCTGGCTGGCGGAACAGCAGGCATGAACTGGTATCCCTGGCTAAATCAGCCTTATCGCCAGGTGATTGGTCAGCATCAGGATGGCCGTGCCCATCACGCGCTGTTAGTTAAGGCGATTGATGGTATGGGTGATGACGCGCTGGTGTGGGGAATAAGCCGCTGGCTGATGTGTCTGCACCGTGACGGATTAAAAAGCTGTGGCCACTGCCATGGCTGCCAACTGATGCAGGCAAATACCCATCCTGACTGGTACCGGTTGGAAGCAGAAAAAGGCAAAGCCACATTGGGCATTGATGCCGTGCGGCAGGTAACGGAAAAAATGTATCACTATGCGCAGCAGGGCGGGGCCAAAGTGGTATGGCTACCGGATGCGGCACAGCTCAGTGAAGCGGCGGCCAATGCCTTACTGAAAACCCTGGAAGAGCCGCCGGCGAATAGCTGGTTTTTTTTGAGCAGCCGGGAACCGTCCCGCCTGCTGGCCACGCTACGAAGCCGCTGCATGGTGCTGACGTTGCCACCGCCGGACGAAAACGTGAGTCTGGCCTGGCTCAGAAAGCAAGGCGCGCATGATGAGGCGAACTTACTGGCGGCGCTGCGACTGAGCGCCGGTGCACCTGGCGCGGCGCTGGCCCTGCTGGAGGACGGACTCTGGCAGGCACGGCAAAAACTGTGCGATTCCCTGGCGAGTGCTCTGCAACAGGACATTCTGCAACTGCTGCCAGCGCTGAACGCTGACAATGGTGCGGCGCGTATCGGCTGGCTGCTGTCATTAATACTGGATGCGATGAAATGGCAACAGGGCGCGAGCCAGTGGCTCACCAACGTGGATCGCCAGGACGTGGTAGCGATGCTGGCGCAGCATTTCTCGCAAACGGCGCTCAATAACAGCGCCCATGACTGGATGCGCTGCCGTGAAACGTTGTTACAGGTTACGGCAGTGAATCGTGAACTCCTGTTAACTGACCGGTTACTGAGCTGGGCGGACGATCTGAAGCCCCACGTACCTGGCTAATTTACTGAGAAAAATATGTTTATTGTTGATTCCCATTGTCATCTCGATGGCCTGGATTATGAAAAAAACCATCACGATCTCGATGATGTCATTGCCAAAGCGGCGGCGCGTGACGTCCGGTTTATGCTGGCGATTGCCACGACCTTACCCGGCTTTAGCACCCTGAAAGCGCTGGTAGGCGAGCGTGAAAATATCGCGCTCTCCTGCGGCGTGCATCCGCTGAACCAGGAAGCGCCGTATGATGTCGAGTTATTCCGTCGTCTGGCCGCCGACCCTCAGGTGGTTGCGCTGGGCGAAACCGGGCTGGATTACTACTATCAGCAGGAAACCAAAGCGCAGCAGCAGCGATCGTTTCGTGAACACATCCGTACCGGGATTGCGCTGAACAAGCCCATTATTGTGCATACGCGTGATGCACGTGAAGACACGCTGGCCATCCTGAAGGAAGAACAGGTCGAACGTTGTGGCGGTGTACTACACTGTTTTACGGAAGATCAGGCGACAGCGGCAAAGCTGCTGGATATGGGTTTCTACATCTCCTTCTCAGGCATTGTTACTTTCCGCAATGCAGAGCAGATTCGTGACGCGGCGCGCTATGTACCGCTCGATCGCATTCTGGTCGAAACGGATTCCCCTTATCTGGCCCCCGTGCCGTACCGGGGTAAAGAGAACCAGCCTGCTTACACGCGAGATGTTGCTGACTATTTAGCGGTGCTAAAGGGCGTGGACATTGAAACCTTAGCGGCAACCACCACCCGGAACTTCTCTGAGCTGTTTCATATTCCAATGAGCCGCCTGACCAGCGCATCCTGATTTATTTCAGGTGCTGTAATAAATACGAAATATTATTGGTTGACCCTGTTTTTTTCATACAGGGTCAATTTTTTTGCCTGAAAAATACTCAATAAAATCACTATTGTTACGTGCTTTAGCGTTCTGATTTGCGAAACGTGATAGCCGTCAAAGTAACGAAGGGTAATTTATTTTACCCTTCGTAATAAATCAAAATGGCGGATAACGCCAACCGGTAAAGCACCTCCCTCTTTACCACGCGCGCTGCGCGAAAAACGCACACATACTCAGGAGTTTCACGCTATGTTTAAAAACGCTTTTGCCAACTTACAAAAAGTTGGTAAATCGCTAATGCTACCGGTATCGGTTCTGCCGATCGCCGGTATTTTATTAGGTGTGGGTTCAGCCAATTTCAGCTGGTTACCTACGGTGGTCTCGCATGTCATGGCGGAAGCGGGTGGATCGGTCTTTGCCAATATGCCCCTGATTTTCGCCATTGGCGTGGCACTGGGCTTTACCAACAACGACGGGGTTTCAGCCCTGGCCGCGGTTGTCGCTTACGGCATCATGGTGAAAACCATGGCGGTGGTGGCACCTTTAGTGCTGCATCTTCCTGCGGCGGAAATTGAGGCGAAACACCTTGCCGATACCGGGGTGCTGGGCGGCATTATTGCCGGCTCCATTGCCGCGTATATGTTCAACCGTTTCTATCGCATTAAGTTGCCTGAATATCTGGGCTTCTTTGCCGGTAAGCGCTTTGTACCGATTATCTCCGGTCTGGCGGCGATTGCGATGGGTCTGGTACTGTCGTTTATCTGGCCTCCGGTCGGTTCCGCGATTCAGGACTTCTCCCAGTGGGCGGCGTACCAAAACCCGGTTGTGGCATTTGGTATTTACGGCGTAGTAGAGCGTGCGCTGGTGCCATTTGGTCTGCACCATATCTGGAACGTTCCCTTCCAGATGCAGATTGGTGAGTACACCAATGCCGCAGGTCAGGTATTCCACGGTGATATCCCACGCTATATGGCGGGTGATCCGACTGCGGGTAAACTTTCCGGTGGCTTCCTGTTCAAAATGTACGGCCTGCCTGCCGCGGCGATTGCCATCTGGCATTCCGCCAAACCTGAGAACCGTGCCAAAGTGGGCGGTATCATGATCTCCGCTGCGCTGACCTCGTTCCTGACCGGTATTACCGAGCCAATCGAGTTCTCGTTCATGTTCGTTGCGCCAATCCTGTATGTCATTCACGCGCTTCTGGCAGGTCTGGCATTCCCTATCTGTATCCTGCTCGGTATGCGTGATGGCACCAGCTTCTCGCACGGACTGATCGACTTTATCGTCCTTAGTGGTAACAGCAGCAAAATCTGGCTGTTCCCTATCGTCGGTATGATTTATGCCGCAATTTACTACACCGTTTTCCGTGTCCTGATTGTTAAGCTGGATCTGAAAACGCCAGGACGTGAAGACAGCGCAAGCGAACAGTCTTCTTCAGCGACCGGCGGTGAAATGGCGGGCAAACTGGTGGCTGCATTCGGTGGTAAAGAGAACATCACTAACCTTGACGCCTGTATCACGCGTCTGCGCGTCAGCGTCGCCGATGTGAGCAAAGTGGATCAAACTGAACTGAAAAACCTCGGTGCGCGTGGCGTCGTGGTGGCAGGTTCAGGTGTTCAGGCGATTTTCGGCACAAAATCCGACAACCTGAAAACCGATATGGATGATTACATCCGTAGTATGTAAAAAGGCGTAGCGCCGTTTTGCACCGCGATAACCGCGTTGAGTCACTGCTCAACGCGGTTTTTTTTGCCATTTGGATGAGCCTGAAAGAAGGCTGTGCTAAACGGCTCTAAGAGGCATCAGAGGGCTTCGCGAGTCACAAATTTTGCCGTGGTCTGCAATAGCTGGTCCGATAACAGTTGCAAATTTGCGGTCGCCGTCGCCGTTTCTTCCACCCGCGCCGCATTTTGCTGTGTATCGCTGTCCATCTGCGCGACAGCAATAAGCGGCCAGGCAGGCAATAAAAGAAAGTGTGAAAATTAGGGCGGAAGGCGGCGAGAAAAGGGGGGGAATAGTTTTCGCGCCCAGGCAAACCGCGGAATGCGTTAAACACAGCCAGTTGGTATAAGAAAAAACAGCCTGAGGTTGAAAGAAAACGAATTTCTCCCGCATACTGAGGTATTACCCTCCAGGCTAAAGGAATTGCTCTATGGCTGAAGAAACGATTTTCAGTAAAATTATCCGTCGTGAAATTCCCGCCGACGTGGTGTATCAGGATGAACTGGTCACGGCCTTCCGTGATATTTCACCTCAGGCGCCCACGCATATCTTGATTGTGCCCAATATCCTGATTCCGACCGCCAATGATGTTGAGGCGGCACACGAGCAGGCACTGGGAAGGATGTTCACGGCTGC
This sequence comes from Pantoea sp. SJZ147, assembly GCF_007828605.1. NCBI lineage: Bacteria > Pseudomonadati > Pseudomonadota > Gammaproteobacteria > Enterobacterales > Erwiniaceae > Pantoea > Pantoea sp. SJZ147. Next base: position 116,298 of record NZ_VIVB01000012.1, on the reverse strand, counting down.
CGCGAAGATAGCCCGTGAAGAAGGCATTGACGAGCAGGGCTATCGCCTGATCGTTAACTGCAATAAACATGGCGGTCAGGAAGTTTACCATATCCACATGCATCTGGTGGGCGGCAAGCCGCTTGGCCCGATGCTGTCACACTGATCCCTTAAGGGAACCTTGCTATGCGTTCATGGTTGATCTGCCTGCCTGTTGTGCTGCTGAGCCTTACCGGTTGCAGCAGCGATAAACCGATGATTAATACGTCGCAGTCGCTGGTGATGGAGTCCTCGGTGCTCTCGGCGGGCATTATTACTGACGAGCCGACGCTGGATGACCACGACGGTCAGAAACGCGCCAGCAGCGTACTCTACAATCAGCGTGAAACGCCGGTGGTTGTGCATTATCGTTATTACTGGTACGACGACAAAGGGCTTGAAATAACGCCGCGTGAACCCGCACAGATCGTCACGGTTCCCCCGAACGGAAGCATTGCTGCCGTCTCGCAACTGGGTAACCTGACGGCCAGCAAGGTTCGTCTCTATATCTATCTCTGAGGACTGTTACGTGATTCGCAGTATTAATCGTACTGGCGCGCTGTTGATGGCGCTTATTCTTTCTGGCTGCGTGCTAAAACAGCAGCAACCTGCCCCCGTTGAACCCACTCAGCCTGTGGAGCCGGTTCAGCCTGTTCCTCAGCCGGAACAACCGGTACAGCAACCGCAACCTGTTCCACAACCGCCTAAGCTGGTGACCATTAACTGGGATGCCAGCGTTGAGCCGTTGGTTGCGCAGATGGTCCGTGCCGCCACCGTTACACCGGGCAGCGTGTTGCTGGTCGATCGCATCAAAAACAGCACCAATGGTGCGTTGCAGGGTGAAAAGGCAACGAACGCTATTCAGAACGCGCTGAATAACAACGGTAAGTTCAGCCTGGTGTCATCAGAACAACTGGCGCAGGCGAAACAAACGCTGGGGCTGTCGCCGGACGACAGCCTGAACTCGCGCAGTAAAGCGATTGGCCTGGCCCGTAACCTGAACGCACAGTACGTGCTTTACAGCACGGCGAAGGGCGACGTAAAAGCACCGACCTTACAGATGCAGCTCATGCTGGTACAGACGGGCGAAATTATCTGGTCTGGTGACGGTGTCGCCCAGAATTAATGCGGCGTTTCTGCAACTGATAACAGCAACCATCGGTGAGCAACAGGTCACTGTAACGCCGTTAGCGGGATTAACCGGGCAGAGCTGTCACATCGTCACTCAGCAGGGACGACGTCTTCTCCGTCCGGCGCCACAGCCGCCGATACCTTTTGTTAATCGCCAGCGCGAAGGGCGGCTACTGCGTAAATTACGGCGCAGCGGTCTGGTGCAGGCTCCGCTGGCAGCTAACCGCCATGGCATTATTCTGCCCTGGCAGGAGGGCGAGGTCATGAGCGATGCCGGGTTTCGTGCCGGGCGGCGTCAGGTCCTTGCGCTACTGCAACAGCTTCATCAGCAGCCGCTCACCGGTTATCGTTTATCTCTGTTGCCCTTGCTCTGGCAATACTGGCAGCGTTGCCAGCAGCGACAACACCGCTGGTTGCGTCAGCTACAACGGCTAACGCAGCAAGGCGAGCCGCGGCCATTACGGCTTGCTCCTCTGCATATGGACGTGCATCCTGCTAACCTGATTCAGTCAGAACAGGGGCTGCACCTCATTGACTGGGAATATGCCGCAGACGGCGATGTGGCGCTTGAGCTGGCCGCCGTCTGTTTGTCGGACCCGACTCAACAGATCTACTGGCTGCGTGACTATGCGGCGCTCATGCAGTTACCGCTGGCCTCACTGCAGCGGCAGGTTTCACGCTGGCAGCCCTGGCTGCATCTGTTAATGGCCAGTTGGTATCAACTGCGCGCTGAACAGAGTGGCGATGAGCATTTACAACAGCTGGCTCAACAGAGCTGGTCACAGATTTAACGGCGTTACGCCGAGAGACAGGATTCAGGTTATGACAACACGTTTTCCCGGCCCCTTAATGCTGGACGTTGAAGGTTTCGAACTGGATGCGGAAGAGCGCGAGATCCTCCGCCATCCGCTGGTGGGGGGACTGATATTATTCGCCCGTAACTATCACGATCCCGCTCAGTTGGCGGAACTGGTGCGTCAGATTCGTGCGGCCTCGCACACACGTCTGGTGGTGGCGGTGGACCAGGAAGGCGGCCGCGTACAGCGTTTTCGTGACGATTTTACTCAGTTGCCAGCCATGCAGTCTTTTGCGGCGCTCAATGATATGACCACGGCAGGCGAGCTGGCTCAGCAGGCTGGCTGGCAGATGGCGGCCGAAATGATCGCCATGGACATTGATATCAGCTTTGCCCCGGTGCTGGACATCGGCCATATCAGCGCCGCCATCGGCGACCGCGCTTTCCATGAAGATCCGGCTATTGCGCTGGCGATGGCGCGACGTTTTATTGCCGGTATGCATGAGGCGGGGATGAAAACCACCGGGAAGCATTTTCCTGGTCACGGGGCGGTCAGCGCAGATTCCCATAAAGAGACGCCGCGTGATGACCGCAGTGAAGCCGTACTGCGTGAGCACGACATGGCGATATTCCGCACGCTGATTAGTGAGCAGGCGCTGGACGCCATAATGCCCGCGCATGTGATCTATACAGAAGCCGATCCGCTGCCTGCCAGCGGCTCGCCTTACTGGCTGAAAACGGTGCTACGCCAGGAGCTGGGTTTCAAGGGCGTGATTTTCTCTGACGATCTCTCAATGGAAGGTGCGGCGGTAATGGGCAGCTATGCTGAGCGTGCACAGCAGTCGCTGTCTGCTGGCTGCGACATGATTCTGGTCTGTAACGATCGCCAGGGCGCGGTGAGCGTAATGGATAATTTGACCTTGATCGAGGCGGAACCGGTTGTGCAGTTGTACCATCGGGGCACCTTTAGCCGGGACAGCCTGAAGGCCAGTAGCCGCTGGAAACACAATGCACAGCAGTTGAGTGCATTGCAGGAACGCTGGCTGGCGCATAAAGCAGCCTTGTAACGCCAGGCGGTAAACACAGGTTGCCCGGCATGATGACCCTTAAGGATAACCATGATTATTTATCTCCACGGTTTTGACTCCTCAAGTCCGGGCAACCATGAAAAAGTGCTGCAACTGCAGTTTATTGACCCCGATGTCAGGCTCATTAGTTACAGTACGCGTCATCCCAAACATGACATGCAGTTTCTGCTCAAAGAAACCGATAAAATCCTCAGCCTGAGCGATGACCCAAGCCCGCTTATCTGTGGTGTCGGACTGGGCGGATACTGGTCAGAGCGAATTGGTTTTTTATGTGCGATTCGCCAGGCCGTTTTCAATCCCAATCTGTTCCCACATGAAAATATGGAAGGCAAAATAGACCGGCCGGAAGAGTACCAGGATATCGCCACCAAGTGCGTGAGTGACTTTCGTGAACGCAACCGTGACCGCTGCCTGACGATTTTATCCCGCCATGATGAGCTTCTCGACAGCCAGCGCACCGCTGCCTTGTTAGATCCTTACTATCCGATTGTCTGGGACGAAAGCGAAAGCCACAAGTTCCGCAACATCTCGCCGCATCTGCAACGTCTGAAAGCCTTCAAAACTGCGGATTAACGTATCAGGCACCCAGGCGGTGCCCGATCGCCTGACCGGTTCTGCCAGGAACTGTCTGCTAAATTTGATGTACATCAATTTTCTGAGGCTCCACTCTGCCCGCCATGCTATTCTGCCTGCAGATAGCGAAATTATGTCGCCAACCATATGTTTATTAAGGTTTAATTTAACCATTGATTAACTTTTGGTTCACAATTTAAGGGGGTCTTTGTTGACTACATCTGTTAAGAAAATTGTTATTGTGGGCGGTGGTGCCGGCGGCCTGGAAATGGCCACGCAGTTAGGGCATAAGCTGGGACGTAAAAAGAAAGCCGAGATTATCCTGGTCGACCGTAACCACAGCCATCTGTGGAAGCCGCTGCTGCACGAAGTGGCGACCGGATCAATGGATGAAGGCATTGATGCCCTGAGCTATCTGGCGCATGCCCGTAACCACGGTTTTCAGTTCCAACTGGGCTCGTTGACCAACATCAACCGTGAGAAAAAAGTCATCCAGTTGGCCGAAGTCGTCAACGCTCAGGGCGAAGTGTTAGTGCCTGAGCGCGAGCTGGCTTACGACACGTTAGTGATGGCGCTGGGCAGTACCTCAAACGACTTCGGCACGCCGGGCGTTAAAGATCACTGCATCTTCCTCGACAGCCCGCAGCAGGCGCACCGTTTCCATAATGAAATGCTCAACCTGTTCCTGAAATTCTCTGCCAGCGAAGGTGCGGTAGAGAAGGTTAACATTGCCATTGTCGGCGGAGGCGCAACCGGCGTTGAACTCTCGGCAGAACTGCACAATGCGGTTAAGCAACTGCACAGCTACGGCTACAAAGCGCTGGGCAGTGAGGCGCTGAACGTCACGCTGGTGGAAGCGGGCGAACGTATTCTGCCAGCCCTGCCGCCGCGCATTTCGTCCGCGGCACATCAGGAGCTGTCCAAACTTGGCGTGCGCGTAATGACACAAACGATGGTGACCAGCGCGGAAAAGTTGGGCCTGAATACCAAAAGCGGCGAGTTTATCGAAGCGGACTTAATGGTCTGGGCGGCGGGCATAAAAGCCCCTGACTTTATGAAAGCGATCGGCGGACTGGAAACCAACCGCATCAACCAACTGGTGGTGAAAGAGACGCTCCAGACCACCCTGGATGAAGATATCTACGCTATCGGCGATTGCGCCTCCTGCGCCTTACCCGGTGGGGGATTTGTGCCGCCGCGCGCCCAGTCCGCTCACCAGATGGCTTCCTGTGCGCTGCATAACATCCTGTTGCAGTATCAGGGCAAGCCACTTAAAGCGTATGTCTACAAAGACCATGGTTCGCTGGTGTCCCTGTCACGCTTTAGCACCGTTGGAAGCCTGATGGGCAATCTGATGCGAGGTTCCATGATGATAGAAGGGCGCATTGCCCGGTTCGTCTATATCTCTCTTTACCGTATGCACCAGGTGGCGTTGCACGGTTATATCAAAACCGGGCTGATGATGGTGGTAGGCAGCCTTAACCGGGTCATTCGTCCCCGTTTGAAACTTCACTAAACGCATCAGTAAGATTGTTTTTAACCCGCTGATTTCACTATTAACTTCCCTGAAGATAATGAAATCAGCGCGGTATTTTAGCCTGTATCGACTGCTCAGAACTCTCCTAAAAGGTGGCACTAAGCCCTCCTGCACGATTTTCTTCCCATTATCTGATATTGCAAAAGCTTTACATCTGTAAAACTTATCTCAACCAAACGGCGAGTCGCGCACGTCGGTTCTGCCAGAGCTGTAAGGGATATCCCAGCGGCAGGAATGCGCGGTAACACTTTCAGGAGGAACTTCCTGTGAATAAATCAATGTTAGCGGGTATCGGTATTGGCGTGGCAGCGGCACTGGGTGTTGCCGCCGTAGCAAGCATTAACGTGTTTGATCGCGGTCCTCAATACGCACAGGTGCTGTCAGCAACACCTATTAAAGAATCGATTAAACAACCGCGTCAGGAGTGTCGTAACGTGACGCTGACGCACCGTCGTCCTGTTCAGGATGAAAACCGTATCGCCGGTTCAGTTCTGGGTGCGGTAGCCGGTGGTGTTCTGGGCCATCAGCTTGGCGGTGGTCGTGGACGCGACGTCGCAACGGTAGCCGGTGCGCTTGCGGGCGGTTATGCGGGCAACCAGGTTCAGAGCGGTATGCAGGATCGTGATACTTACACGACCTCTGAACAGCGTTGTAAAACCGTATACGACAAACAAGAAAAAATGCTGGGCTATGACGTCACCTACAAGATCGGCGACCAGCAGGGTAAAATCCGGATGGAAAACGATCCCGGTACGCGTATCCCGGTAGACCGTAACGGACAGTTAATCCTGAACGGCGATAAAGCATAAGGGACAAGGGCAAAGATTGCCGCATTGCGGTCACACAGCACAGTATGAAACTCAAAAGCGCATCCATGGATGCGCTTTTTTTATGGCTGAGGATTGTGCGTTAACCGAAAAGGTTGCCTGATTCGCCAGCCTCACGGCGCGTTAAAAAACCGTTGCCAGCACGGTTCTGCGATGAGCCGAAGCGGGATCAGCCGGGATAATACAGCTTTCACTCCTTTTTAGTCGGCAAGGTCGCAGCATTAACCAGCCAGCGCCGCACGGCCACCTCATCCTCAGGGGACAACCCGGACAGCAAACCGGCCTCTGCCGACTGCACGGCGGCTTTACTGCGTGCCAGCACCTGCAATCCGTCATCCGTAAGACCAATGATCTGGATTCGGCCATGCTCGTCGTGTGGGCGACGGTGGATCATGCCCGCCCGCTCAAGGTTGCTGACAATCACGCTCATTGTCTGCGGCGTCAGTAGCGACAGCCGGGCCAGTTCCGCGCCCGATGCACCCGGATAGGCAGCGAGCATGGTCAGTACCGAAAACTGGGGCAGGGTAAGGCCGGTGGCTTTTAAGGCATTTTCCATCCGTATCTTGTGAACAGCATGTGCCTGGCGGAGCAGGTAGCCAATGTGGCCTTTCGTGCCTCGCATACCTTCTCCGGGGCCTGGCAGCGGCAGATTGTGCGATCCTGACTTGCGCATAATATAAGAACTCTTATATTGTTGTTCGAGTTCTTATATTAACAGACAGGATTATTTATGACATCGCATTCTCACAACCGAAGTGACTGGTCCACGTTTGAGCGGGCGGCGCCGGAAGTTGTCGCTGCCCTGAGCATGCTGGGCAAGGCGGTTGACAACGCTGGCCTGGATAAGTCATTGACTGAATTGATTAAGCTCCGGGCGTCACAGCTTAATGGCTGTGCCTTTTGCCTGCAGTTTCATCTCAACATAGCGCGTAAAACAGGGCTGGCTGCGGCCAAAATCGATCTGGTAGCGACGTGGCGCGATGCAGGCATTTACACCGAGCGTGAAGCGGCGGCGCTGGCATGGACCGAGGCGTTAACCCTCATGTCACAGCAGCCGGTGCCGGACGCGTTGTACGATAACGTCAGCACCCTGTTTACGCCGCAGGAGGTGATGTTCCTGACCTCGGCAATTGGGGCCATCAATGCCTGGAACCGTATCGCAGGTGCGCTGCAGTTTGCCCCGCCGCTGGCCCGATAAAGAAGATTTGGGCAGCGCCTTACACGCGCAATTTCTGTGAAAGCCGCACAGGCTCAATAACTACGCGGGAATTCAGGCAAAAAAAAGCCGCCTTTGATTAAGGCGGCTTTATGCACGCACTGCGGTGCTGTTCGCCATCTGGCGGGCTAGGAGGCGATACGGTTTTCCATTAGTTGGGACATAAACGACTGCACCCACTCCATCCGCACCTTGCGTTCTGCCAGTTCACGGGTGAAGCGCAGGCGCGTCGGGCCTTCAAGCTTCCACTGCCGCGCATCTTTTTGCAGCAGGCCGATCAGCCAGGCCGGGTCCACGCAGTTCTGCGGCGCGAAATCGAAATAGCCACCTTTATCGCTGGCTTCGATTTTACGCACGCCAAGAGCCTTGGCTTTCATCCGCAATACAGCGATATCCAGCAGATTACGGGCCGGATCGGGCAGCAGTCCGAAGCGGTCAATCATTTCTACCTTCAGTTCCTGCAACTCATCTTCTGCTTCGGCACTGGCAATGCGTTTATACAGTGACAGGCGAGTGTTGACGTCCGGAATAAAGTCTTCCGGCAGCAGCGCGGGCATCCGCAATTCGACTTCCGTCTGGTTGCTGGTGAGATCTTCCAGTGACGGTTCCCGACCCGCTTTCAGGGCATCAACCGCATTTTCCAGCAGTTCCATATAGAGTGAAAAGCCCAGGGTTTCCATCTGACCACTTTGCTCTTCACCTAACAGTTCCCCGGCACCACGAATTTCCAGATCGTGCGTGGCCAGTGCAAAGCCTGCGCCCAGATCCTCCAGTGATGCGATGGCTTCCAGACGTTTTTGCGCGTCGGTTGTCATGGCTTTCGGGTGCGGGGTCAGCAGCCAGGCATAAGCCTGATGGTGTGAGCGGCCCACGCGCCCACGCAACTGGTGCAGCTGCGCCAGCCCGAAGTGGTCGGCACGCTCAATCACAATGGTATTGGCGGTTGGGATATCAATACCGGTTTCAATAATGGTGGTACACACCAGGACATTGAAACGCTGATGATGGAAGTCGTTCATCACCCGCTCCAGGTCGCGCTCGCGCATTTGCCCATGACCGATGGCAACCCGTGCTTCTGGTACCAGTTCCGCCAGCCGCTGAGCGGCTTTCTCAATATTTTCGACATCGTTATACAGGTAATAAACCTGCCCGCCGCGCAGGACTTCACGCAGAATCGCCTCACGGATAACCAGATCGTCATATTCCCGCACAAAGGTTTTTACCGCGAGTCGGCGCGCGGGCGGTGTGGCGATAATGGACAGATCGCGCATCCCGCTCATCGCCATATTCAGCGTACGCGGAATGGGCGTGGCGGTCAGCGTCAGGATATCGACATCGGCGCGCATCGCCTTAATGCGTTCTTTGTGGCGAACGCCGAACCGATGCTCCTCGTCCACAATCAGCAGGCCCAGATCGTGCCACTTGATATCGCTCATCAGCAGCTTATGGGTGCCGATAAGAATATCGATCTTGCCTTCGCTGGCTTCCTGCAATATCTGATTCTGCTCTTTGGCGCTGCGGAAGCGGGACAGCATTTCGATACGCACGGGCCAGTTGGCGAAACGGTCGCGGAAGTTATCATAGTGCTGCTGCGCCAGCAGCGTGGTCGGCACCAGCACGGCAACCTGCTTATTGTTTTCTACCGCCAGGAAGGCGGCACGCATAGCCACTTCCGTTTTACCGAAGCCCACATCGCCGCACACCAGACGATCCATCGCCAGCGGCTGGCACATATCGCTCAGCACGGCATTGATGGCCTGGGCCTGGTCGGGCGTGGTTTCAAACGGGAAGCTTTCGCAGAAGAGCTGGTACTGCTCGCGGTCGTGCTTAAACGCATAGCCGGTTTTTGCCGCGCGCTGCGCGTAAATATCCAGCAGCTCGGCGGCGACGTCACGCACTTTCTCGGCGGCTTTCTGGCGGGCGCGTGACCAGGCATCACTGCCCAGCTTATGCAGCGGCGCGTTTTCATCGGCACCGCCCGCATAGCGGCTGATTAAGTGCAGCGAGGAAACCGGCACATACAGCTTGGCATCGTTGGCGTAGGAGAGCATCAGGTACTCCGCCTGTATGCCGCCCGCTTCCAGCGTGGTCATGCCGATATAGCGCCCCACGCCATGCTCAAGGTGCACCACCGGCTGACCGGGGTGCAGCTCCGCAAGGTTGCGGATCAATATGTCCGGATTAATGGTGCGACGCGTATCCTGACGGCGACGGCTGATGCGCTCGCCCAACAGATCGCTTTCACAAATCAGCGCCAGGTTGCCTTGTGTATCCACAAAGCCACGCTCGCTGGCACCGATCATCAGGGTATGCTGCCCAGCGCTGACTTCATTCAGATGATGAATCGGCTTGGGGCGCACTTTAATCCGCGCCAGTAGCTCTTGCAGGCTTTCGCGGCGACCTTCGCTTTCCACGGAGAACACCACACCGCCGCTGAACTGCTCCAGGAACTGGCGCAGGTTATCCAGCGGGGCTTTCGCCTGCGCCTGAACCGATAAATCCGGCAGGGATTCATAACCAAGGTTGGTATTGGCAGCTTTCGCTGGCAGAACGTCGTGGGTCATACGGATGCGCGGCCAGGCTTTCAGCTCACCCATTAATGCATCCGGGCGCAGCCACAGCGTGGCAGGCTCAAGTAGCGGACGCATGGGGTCAACACGGCGATTTTCATAGCGCGCGTTGGCATCATTCCAGAATCGTTCTGCCCCGCCTTCCAGATCACCGCAGTTAACAATCAGGGTGTTGTCGGGCAAATAGCTAAACAACGAAGGTAAAGGCTGTTCAAAGAACAGCGGTTGCCAGTACTCGATACCGGCGGGCAGGGTGCCTTTGCTCACCTGCTGATAAACATGCTCGGCCTCACGGCGCACATCAAAAATTTCACGCCAGCGGCTGCGGAACAGCTCAATGGCGTTCTTATCGCTGGGAAATTCGTGAGCCGGCAGCAGATTAATCGCGGGAACGGCTTCCAGCGTGCGCTGGCTGTCGACGTCAAACAGGCGCAGGCTGTCGATTTCGTCATCGAAGAAATCAATGCGGTAAGGTTGCTCGCTGCCCATTGGGAACAGATCGAGTAAAGCACCACGGGTTGCGTACTCACCGTGCTCCATCACCTGATCCACATGGCGATAACCCGCCTGCTCAAGCTGATCGCGCAGGCGATCGCGTGACAGTTTCTGGCCCTGTTGCATGACCAGTGCATGACCGTGCAGGTAGCTGTGCGGACAAACGCGCTGCATCAGCGTGTTCACCGGCATAATCAGCATGCCGCGCTGCAGGGTGGGCAGTTGGTACAGGGTGGAAAGGCGTGCCGAAATGATGTCCTGATGCGGCGAGAAGCTGTCGTAGGGCAGCGTCTCCCAGTCCGCGAGATGCGCGACCGGCAAGTCGGTAAACTGACGGATCTCGTCCAGCAGATGCAGGGCGGTTTGTGTATCGGGTGTGATCATTAACACCGGACCAGCATGGCGCTCGGTAATGCTGGCACACTCAACCGCGTGCGCAGCGCCAGTCAGCTGGCCGAGCTGGCGGTGATCGCCAGATTTCACGGGCAGGGTATAGCGAGTCGGTTCGGACATGAGATCTCGAGGTTGCTCCATTTTTACCAGGGCGTAATCATTCCATAATACGCCATGGGGATCACCTCTGCGGGAGATTTTTTCTACCGCTTCGCCTTAAAGCAGGCGTGACTAAAGGGTTGCTGTGTGTAAATCTTTTTTGCGAACAACGTTCGCAGGAAAGTCAAACGGGTACATCAGAGTAACGTTCATTGCCGTCATCTCTTTACGGTAATGATTATATCGGCTCTCACGCTGCATCATCGTACGATTAACATCATCTTTATAGGCTAATCCTGTGCATCAACCCGCTGATAACCTATTCTGATACAACTTTGCAGCAGACTCAGAGGGTTAGAGGTTTCATAAAGTGAGCCGCTCCTTTATCATCCTCTCTACTTATTTTCCAGCAACTGTACATTGGATTCCATGTATCAACCTGTCGCGCTATTTATCGGTCTGCGCTACATGCGCGGAAGAGCTGCAGACCGTTTCGGTCGCTTTGTCTCCTGGCTCTCCACCATTGGTATCACGCTTGGCGTGCTGGCAATGATTACTGTGCTGTCTGTGATGAATGGTTTCGAGCGAGAGCTTGAGGGCAACATCCTGGGCCTGATGCCGCAGGCGCTGGTGACCAGCGACAAAGGCAGCATTAATCCTCAACAATTCCCGGCATCCGACCTGAAGCTTAAGGGGATTAACCGCATCGCGCCGTTAACCACGGCGAACGTGGTGTTGCAAAGCTCACACAGCGTTTCGGTTGGCGTGATGTTAGGCATTCAGCCGGATGAAAAAGACCCGCTGACGCCTTACCTCGTGAACACGCAGCAAAGCGTGCTACAGCCGGGGCAATACAAGGTGATTCTGGGTGAACAGCTGGCCTCGCAACTGGGCGTCAAACGGGGTGACATGCTGCGCTTGATGGTGCCGTCCGTCAGTCAGTTTACACCGATGGGCCGCGTACCGAGCCAGCGTCTGTTTACCGTTGCCGGAACCTATGCGGCTAACAGTGAAGTCGATGGTTACCAGATTCTGGTTAATCAGCAGGATGCCTCACGCATCATGCGTTATCCGGCGGGGAACATTACCGGCTGGCGGCTGTGGCTGGATAAACCGTTACAGGTTGACAGCGTCACTCAGCAGGCCTTACCGCCTGGCATGGTGTGGAAGGACTGGCGCGAACGCAAAGGGGACCTGTTCCAGGCCGTGCGCATGGAGAAAAATATGATGGGGCTGCTGCTGAGCCTGATCATTGCCGTTGCCGCCTTTAACATTATTACCTCGCTGGGCCTGCTGATTATGGAGAAGCAGGGCGAAGTCGCTATCCTGCAAACGCAGGGATTAACCCGTCGTCAGATTGTCGCCGTCTTTATGGTGCAGGGTGCCAGCGCCGGCATTATCGGCACGCTGCTCGGTGCGCTGCTTGGCGTGCTGTTAGCCAGCCAGCTTAATCATCTGATGCCGGTCATTGGCCTGTTCCTGGATGGCGCGGCGCTGCCCGTCGATATTAATGTGTGGCAGGTCGTCACTATCGCCTTTAGTGCAATGATTATTGCGCTGCTTTCTACGCTTTACCCTTCATGGCGCGCTGCCGCCGTCCAACCCGCTGAGGCTTTACGCTATGAGTAACTCTCCTTTGTTGCAGTGCCGTGACCTGTGCAAACGCTATCAGGAAGGCAGCGTGCAGACCGACGTGCTGCGCAATGTGACCTTTGATGTGCAACCCGGTGAACTGATGGCGATTGTCGGCAGTTCGGGTTCAGGGAAAAGCACCTTGTTGCACCTGCTGGGCGGGCTGGATGCGCCCACCTCGGGCGAAGTGGTGTTTGACGGTCGCTCACTGAACGGTATGTCATCGTCTGCCAAAGCGGAGCTGCGCAACCGCGAACTCGGGTTTATCTATCAGTTCCACCATCTGTTGCCGGACTTTACCGCGCTGGAAAATGTCGCGATGCCGTTACTGATTGGCAAAGTGACCAAAGGCGAAGCGCAAACCCGCGCGCGGGAGATGCTGGCGGCCGTGGGGCTGGAACATCGTGCGGCGCATCGCCCGTCAGAACTCTCCGGGGGAGAACGCCAGCGCGTGGCTATCGCCCGTGCACTGGTTAACCGCCCGCGCCTGGTCATGGCCGATGAGCCGACCGGTAACCTGGATGCCCGCAACGCCGATGCTATTTTCGAACTCTTAGGTGAGTTGAATGTGCGTCAGGGCACCGCGTTTCTGGTGGTGACGCACGATCTGCATCTGGCGAAACGCATGTCGCGGCAGATGGAGATGCGTGACGGTCAGTTAAGCGACCGGATCATCCTTGCAGGAGCTGTCTGATGGGATCGTCGTTATCGCTGCTGTTGGGGCTGCGTTTTAGCCGTGGCCGCCGTCGGGGAGGAATGGTTTCACTGATCTCCGTTATTTCAACCATCGGGATTGCGCTGGGCGTGGCGGTATTGATCATTGGTCTCAGCGCCATGAACGGATTTGAGCGTGAGCTAAACAAGCGCATTCTGGCCGTCGTGCCGCACGGTGAAATCGAAGCCGTCAATCAGCCTTTTCAGCGCTGGCAGTCGATGATTGCGCCCATTGAGCAGGTTCCCGGCATTGCGGCGGCAGCACCCTACATTAACTTTACCGGACTGATTGAAAGTGGCGCAAAAATGGAAGCGCTGCAGGTGAAAGGGGTTGATCCCGCACAGGAGCCGCGTTTAAGCGCGCTTCCGCAGTTTGTCACTGACAATGCCTGGTCGACCTTTGCGCCGGGTAAAAAGCAAATCATCCTGGGTGGCGGCATTGCGCAGGCGCTTAACGTTAAGCAGGGCGACTGGATCACCATCATGATCCCGAATAATGATGGCGATAATAAGCTCCTGCAGCCCAAGCGTATCCGGCTGCAGGTCAGCGGCATTCTGCAGCTGAGCGGCATGTTGGATCACAGCCTGGCCTTAGTGCCGCTTGCTGACGCACAGCAATATCTGGATATGGGCGACAGCGTCACCGGCATTGCCCTGAAAATGAACGATCCCTTCCAGGCGTCAAAACTGGTACGGGCGGCCGGAGAAGTGACGCACTCTTACGTCTATATCAAAAGCTGGATTGGCACCTACGGCTATATGTACCGCGATATCCAAATGATTCGCGCCATCATGTATCTGGCGATGGTGCTGGTGATTGGCGTTGCCTGTTTCAACATCGTTTCCACGCTGGTTATGGCGGTGAAAGACAAGAGTAGCGACATTGCCGTACTGCGCACGCTGGGTGCCAAAGACGGGCTGATCCGCGCCATTTTTATCTGGTACGGCCTGCTGGCAGGCTTACTGGGTAGCGTAAGCGGTGTGGTGGTCGGCGTGCTGGTGGCGCTCAACCTCACTTCGCTGATGAAAGGGCTGGAATCCCTGACCGGTCACCATTTGTTAGCGGGCGATATCTACTTCATCGACTTCCTGCCGTCTGAATTACACTGGCTGGACGTGTTTTCGGTGCTGATTACCGCTATTGTGCTAAGCCTGCTGGCGAGTTGGTATCCGGCGCGGCGCGCCAGTCGTATCGATCCCGCTCGCGTGCTGAGCGGACAGTAAGCGCGTCATGCGGCACCCTGGGCGTCGCATGACTGATCCGCGCTGACAGCAGGGCGAATTAACGTTACACCGATCACCGGGCCCGATTGCCCTAAATATATTGACCCGCGGTGGCTTTTTTTTTGCGACCGCACCAGGAGACTTTATGCGTACACCTCGTCGCCGTTTACGACTTGCCCGCCTGAAGAAAACGCGCCGGAAAGTGCATCAGCGCTTTCGTCAGCGTATTTTCGAACGCGATCGCCAGGCCGAGCTGGCGGCGCACCCGTTGCCGCGAATCGTTGTCTTAACGGGTGCTGGGATATCTGCAGAATCGGGCATTAACACGTTTCGTGCCGCCGACGGATTGTGGGAAGAACACCGGGTTGAAGATGTCGCCACGCCAGAAGGCTTCCGGCGCGATCCGGCCCTGGTCCAGCGTTTTTATAACGCTCGCCGCCAGCAGTTACAGCAGCCGGAAATTCAACCCAATGCCGCCCATCTGGCGCTGGCCGAGCTGGAGCAGGTGCTGGGCGATAATTTTCTGCTGGTCACGCAGAATATCGATAATTTGCACGAGCGCGCGGGCAACAGCCGCGTGCTGCATATGCACGGTGAACTCTTAAAAGTGCGCTGTGCCAGCAGTGGTCAGGTTATCGACTGGCAGGAGGATGTGACGCCAGACGATCGCTGCACCTGCTGTCAGTTTCCCTCGGTGCTGCGTCCGCACGTCGTCTGGTTTGGTGAAATGCCGCTCGGCATGGAAGCGATCTACCAGGCGCTGGAGCAGGCGAACCTGTTTATCGCCATTGGCACCTCGGGCCATGTCTATCCGGCCGCCGGGTTTGTCCACGAGGCAAAACTGCAGGGCGCCCATACGGTAGAGCTGAACCTGGAGCCCAGCCTGGTTGGCAATGAATTTGCCGAAAGTCACTATGGGCTGGCCAGCGACGTGGTGCCTGCCTTTGTACATAAACTGTTGCACGGGCTACACAAATAAAGCATCACGCCACGGAATAAACAGCGGACCGTTCGCCCGCTGTTTATTCCGTTTCCGGTAGCATTCCGTCATTCTCTGTTTTCCTGATCGCCTCAGCGATACCGCCATATCATGTTGTTATCGCTCGCGATGATTCGGTTTACGCCGCGCTTAACCTGTCCCTGTTCAGCTCACGTTCTGCCCGCGGTGCAACCGGCCCTGTTTTCGCACAGTTGGCACTCAACAGGCTGCGGCGAGGGAAAACCTGAGCAACGTGCCGCAAAAAAACAGCCATTGCAGGGTTTTTTATGCCCGTTGGCATTCTTAATTTGCCGCAGCAGGGCTAACCTGAACGATAATGATTTGACGCAACGCGACCTCTTGCCCGTCTGTTAATAATAATTGGCGGCAATTTTTAAGGATGATATATGAAGCAATTACTTGAACGCTTTTTGCGTTATGTGGCAGTGGAAACTCAGGCGAAACCTCAGGCGCGTCAGGTGCCCAGCAGCGAAGGGCAATGGATGCTGGCCCGTCAGCTGCAGGAAGAGCTACTGGCGTTGGGCTTTGTGGATGTGAGCCTGAGCGATCACTGCTGCGTGATGGGCACATTACCGGCAAACGTTGACTGGCCAACGCCGGTTATCGGTTTTATTTCACACATGGACACGTCGCCGGATTTTACCGCGAAAAATGTCAATCCGCAGATCATCGAAAATTACCGGGGCGGCGATATTGCGCTGGGGAATGGCGATGAAGTGCTGTCGCCAGTGATGTTTCCGGTATTGCATAAGTTGATCGGACACACGCTGATTACCACCGACGGTAAAACGCTGCTGGGTGCCGATGACAAAGCCGGTATTGCAGAGATTATGACGGCGATGGCGCGGCTGGCAGAAAGCGATATTCCGCATGGCGCGATTCGTGTCGCCTTTACGCCGGACGAAGAAATTGGTCGTGGGACATCGCATTTCGATGTCGAAGGCTTTGCGGCTGACTGGGCTTATACCGTTGACGGCAGCGATGTGGGCGAGTTCGAATACGAAAACTTCAATGCCGCCTCGGCGTTGGTCAAAGTGGTCGGTAATAACGTCCACCCCGGCTCCGCTAAAAACGTGATGGTTAACGCGCTGGAGCTGGCAACCCGTTTCAATGCCGCGCTGCCTGCTGGCGAGAAACCGGAGTGCACGGACGGTTATGAGGGCTTCTTTCATTTGCACCAGATGAAGGGCACGGTCGAGCATGCTGAAATGCACTACATCATCCGTGATTTCGATACTGAAGCCTTCGAACAGCGCAAAAACACGCTGCAACAGGTGGCGGCTGACATTAACAAGGGATTACATCCGGACTGCTCTGTTACCGTGGAGATCAGCAACAGCTATCGCAACATGCGCGAAAAAGTCGAACCTTTCCCGCATATCATTGAGCTGGCGCTGCAGGCGATGCGCGACTGTGGCATCGAGCCGGTGGTGAAACCGATTCGTGGCGGCACAGACGGTTCGTCGCTGTCATGGAAAGGGCTACCTTGTCCTAACCTGTTTACCGGTGGCTACAACTATCACGGCAAACATGAATTTGCCTCGCTGAATATTATGGCGCAGTCGGTGGATGTGATTGTCCGTCTGGCCGAGCTGGCGGGACAGAAAAAAGCCTGAATAAAAAAGGCCGCGCTGTCCTGAATGGAACAACGCGGCCTTTACATCCGTCGTAACGGACGAGGGCTTATTCGGCGCTAAAAAACCAGTAACCGGCGTTCACCAGGCCAGCGATCTGTGCCAGCACGGCAGGATCGTCCAGCGCATCACCCAGATCCGCAAGGGCGATTTCATGGTTATGTGCCAGCACGGTCATCACGGCCGGGTGCGCGCACTCAACTCGTTCACCGTTGATATAAACGGCACTGCCCAGCGTCAGAACACGTAAGCCGCCAAGGCGAGACAGGACATCACCCTGCTGCAGCGCATCGTAGATCTCATCCGGCTGGTAAGGCGGTTCTGGCGGTGCCACGTCGAGTTCATGACGGGACTGTGAAATAAACTCACCTAACCATTGCTCAAAGTGTTCCGGCTGATTCACGACATCCAGCATCACTTTGCGCAGGCCTTCAACCTCCTGCGGCAGAATCAGCGACGGGCAATCACGCGTGGGCACATCCGGATCGCTGTAACGCAGGCTGCCCAGTTCATTCGCCAGCGCGTAATCGGCAAAGCCGCTAATCAGCTCACGCCCGCTTGGTGCGCGGAAACCGACCGAGTAATTCAGGGCATTTTCCAGCGAGTAGCCTTCATGCGGGAACCCCGGTGGAATATACAGAATATCGCCCGGTTCCATCTCTTCATCGATGATGGCGTCAAACGGCTCAACCTGAAGCAGGTCTGGATGAGGACAGTGCTGTTTCAGCGGTACTTTTTCCCCGACCCGCCAGCGGCGACGGCCGGTGCCCTGAATGATAAAGACATCATACTGGTCAAAGTGGGGGCCAACGCCACCGCCGGGTACCGAGAAGGAGATCATCAGATCGTCTAAACGCCAGTCCGGCAGAAAGCGGAAAGGACGCATCAGCGCGGCGGAAGGCTCATGCCAGTGATTCACCGCCTGTACCAGCAGTGACCAGTTGTTTTCACCGAGGTGATCATAACTTTCAAACGGACCGTGGCTGACCTGCCACTTGCCGTTTTGCTGGCTGACCAGACGGCTGTCGACCTCATTTTCCATGGCTAATCCCGCCAGTTCATCAGGCGAGAGGGGATCGATAAAGTTCTTGAAGCCACGCTTCAGCACCACCGGGCGTTTTTGCCAGTAACGCTGAATAAAATCGGGCCAGTTGAGATCGAGCTGATAATCCATAAAGAGATTCCGCTAAGGGCTGTAAATACCTGCCAGTATAACAGCCCATAGCCTGAACTACTCGCGGCGATGTTCCATTTCCTGACGCTCAAACACCACTTCCATGCGGGCACCGCCCAACGGACTGCTGGAGGCGATAACCTTACCGGCGTACTGTTCGAGAATATCGCGCACCACCGCCAGCCCCAGCCCCTGACCGGGACGCAAGGTATCCGCACGCTGCCCGCGCACAAAAATCATGTCGCGTTTGCTCTCAGGAATGCCCGGACCGTCATCATCAATATAAAGGTGCAAGGCGTGCTCGGTTTGATGGGCGCTGACTTCGATAAATTCCAGACAGTATTTGCAGGCGTTATCCAACACGTTACCCAGCACTTCCATAAAATCATTTTGGTCGCCGAAAAAGGTGGTTTCCGGCGAGATATCAAGGGTGATTTCCACGCCTTTGCGCTGATAAACCTTGTTCAGGGCCGAACACAGGCTGTCCAGCAAACCTGATACCGAATGCAGATCGCGCTGCAGGGGATTGTGATCGGCCTGCATGCTGGCACGGTGCAGGTAATATCCTACCTGCTGCGAAATGCGGCTGATCTGTTCCAGCATGATCGGCTCGGCCTTTTCCACCGTCAGCTCTTTACCCCCGCGCAGCGAACGCAGCGTACTCTGTAACACCGCCAGCGGGGTTTTCAGACTGTGGGTTAAGTCAGCCAGCGTCGTGCGGTAGCGGGTGTAACGCTGACGCTCATTGGTCAGCAACAGGTTAAGGTTGCGTACCAGCGAGCGTAACTCCTGCGGCGGATTATCGTCCAGGTTTTCACGCTGCCCGGTTTCCAGCTCGCGCACCTGAAGCGTTAAGTGCCCAATCGGACGCAAACTCCAGTGTGCCGCCAGCCAGAGTAACGGCACGATTAAAATCAGGTTAGCCGCCAGCACATAGCTGAACCATGACCAGACCACATCGGAATGCTGAAGCTCCTGCGGAATGGTATCGACCACCACAATGGTTAAGGCGGGCAGGTTTGTCGTGGCGTCATAACGGTTTACCGCCACCGAGTGGGTAAAGGTGTCCTGATCGTCGTCGTCATTATCCCAGGCATGAAGCTGCTGCTGCGCGCTAAGGTTATCGCCCATGGCGGCCCGGCTGGTACTGGTGCTGGTGTCTATTTCATAAAAATCGGGCTTTAACAGCCATTCGGGTTGGATCTTTTCACGAATTTCCGGCACATCGCGCTGTTGCCAGAGCAGCTTGCCATGTTCATCGTAAATAAACACCAGGGTGGGGAAATTGAGCATGGTGCGCTCAGGCTGGGCGATGGTGAGCTTATTATCTTTCCACTGTGCCAGGGTAAAAAATAAATTGCTCTCGCCGCGCATGACGCGATAGGTGGTTTTATCAAAACTCACCACGTAACCAATGACCGCAACCATGCCATAAGAAAGGGAGAGGATTAATACAATGGCTGCGGAGGCCAGTAAGAAGCGCGTCCGCAGCGAGATAGGGCGATAGCGTTTAAACCACGACATCATCAGAGATCAAAGCGGTAGCCCTGGCCGCGAACGGTAGCGATAACTTCATCAGAATGCAGCGCAAGAATTTTTTTACGCAGGCGTCCCATTAATACATCAATCGTGTGGCTTTCACGTAACTCTGCATCGGGATAAAGCTGCAGCATGAGGGAATCTTTACTCACGACTTTGCCCGCATTGCGAATTAATGTTTCGACAATCGTATATTCAAACGCGGTCAGCTTAACGGGATGGTCGTTAATGGTGAGTTCGCGACGGGATAAATCGACCTGAAAAGGGGCCATAGCAATAATCTGCGAGGCATGACCGCTGTTGCGGCGCATTAATGCCTGCAAACGAGCGGCGACTTCCTCAATATGAAAAGGCTTCGTCACATAATCATCTGCACCGGCTTCCAGCGCTTCCACTTTCGCCTGCCAGCCTTCACGCGCGGTCAACACCAGAATAGGCTGACGCACCGCGTCATTGCGCCAGCGGCGAATTAAAGACATGCCGTCTTCGTCGGGTAATCCCAGATCAACCAGCGCAATATCGGGCAGATGTTCCTGGAGGAAATAATCGGCTTCTTTGGCATCTTCAGCAGCATCAACCTGATGACCCATTTCTCGCAGTTGTACCGAAAGATGGTGGCGCAGCAGGGCATTATCTTCCACAACCAGAACACGCATAGGATTTCCTTTAGCATCAGATCGAAACGAATTTTAATAAGTATATGCGAAATGAACTAAACAGCAGGTTAACGCAGACCGGCGGGAACCGGTCTGCAAAGAGGATATTATTTCAGATCGTCAACCATCTGTATCGCGCGGCCAATATAATTTGCCGGGGTCATCTGTTTTAAGCGAATTTTTTCTTCTTCCGGTAGCGCCAGGCTGTCGATAAAGGCCTGCATACCGGCCGCATCAACGCGTTTGCCACGAGTCAGTTCTTTCAGCTTCTCATACGGTTTTTCAATACCGTAGCGGCGCATCACGGTTTGAATCGGCTCTGCCAGGACTTCCCAGTTGTGATCCAGTTCGTCGAGCAGGCGATCGCGGTTCACTTCCAGCTTAGAAATGCCTTTCAGGGTCGCCTGATAGGCTATCAGCGCATAACCGACGCCCACGCCAAGGTTACGCAGGACGGTAGAGTCGGTGAGATCGCGCTGCCAGCGTGAAACCGGCAGTTTGCTTGCCAGATGCTGCATCACTGCGTTTGCCAGGCCCAGATTGCCTTCTGAGTTTTCAAAATCAATCGGGTTAACTTTATGCGGCATGGTCGATGAACCAATTTCTCCCGCAATGGTTTTCTGTTTGAAGTGGTTGAGCGCCACATAACCCCAGATATCGCGATCGAAGTCGATCAGGATGGTGTTAAAGCGGGCGATACAGTCAAACAGCTCGGCAATATAGTCGTGCGGCTCAATCTGGGTGGTATAAGGATTCCAGGTAATGCCCAGCGAGGTCACAAACTCTTCGCTCAGCTGATGCCAGTCCGCTTCCGGGTAAGCGGCGATGTGGGCGTTATAGTTACCGACGGCACCGTTGATTTTCCCTAACACGTCAATCTGCGACAGCTGGCGCAGTTGGCGTTCCATGCGGTAGGCCACGTTAGCCATCTCTTTACCCATGGTAGAGGGCGTTGCGGGCTGACCATGGGTGCGTGACAGCAGAGGGATATCACGGTATTCCTGCGCCAGACCTTTTACTGCGGCGATCAACTGCTGCCAGTAAGGCAGGATGACATCGCGGCGCGCCGTTTCCAGCATTAAGGCGTGAGACAGGTTATTAATGTCTTCAGAGGTACAGGCGAAGTGAATAAATTCAGACACCGCATGCAGTGCAGGCACGTCAGCGACTTTTTCTTTCAGGAAATATTCAACGGCTTTTACGTCATGGTTGGTGGTGCGCTCGATGGTTTTAATGCGCGCCGCATCCGTTTCGCTGAAACTGGCAACGATTCCGTCAAGGAAAGCGTTTGCGTCCGCATCAAATGCAGGAACTTCCTTGATCTCTGCGGTCGCAGCCAGTTTTTGTAACCAGCGAACTTCAACCTCAACGCGGAATTTCAGCAAACCAAATTCGCTGAAGATCGCGCGTAGCGGGCTGACTTTATCGCCGTAACGACCATCGACAGGTGAGACGGCGGTCAGAGAGGATAATTCCATCAGTGCAACTCCTGATTTATTTAACGGTGTTTGCCCCACGGACTCAGTAAGTCAGTGGCAGGCGGGATAATAGGGCTTTGGCTTCGCGCAGTAAGCGTTGGCGCGAAAACATCAGTTGCAGTCGGCCTCCGCCAACCTGCTGCCACAGTACGGCGGCACGAATACCGGCCAGCAGCGTGGCGCGAACTTTGCTTTGTAACAGGGAATTCTGCAGGACGGCCGGCGAGCCGGTGACCTGAATACGTGGGCCGAGTGGGCTGATGACATCGACATAAATGCCCGCCATCGCGCTCAGAATGGTGTCAGATTCCAGTTCATAATGCGCCAGCTGGCGATCGAGTTGGCTGATGCGCTGGGCCAGCGTGGTCATGGCCTGCTTGTTGGCGTTGAGCTTACGCTCCAGCACCATCAGGCTCAACGTGTAACGGGTCAGCTCGGCGCTGGCACCTTTACGGTTGCTGCTGTTCAGCACCGCCATCAGGGTTTCAAGCCCAAGGCGCAGGTTGGCTTCATTGTTACCGAACACCGCCAGCGTGGATGCCGGATTAAGATCCAGTACACTGCGCAGGGAAACCGTCAGCGCTTCAGGCTGGCAGTGCCCCTGATTCGCGAGCTGCTGAACCAGATGGGCAGCCTGGCAAATGCCCGCCAGCGCAAGGGTAATTTCCTGATAGTTTTTTGCCACGGTCACTCCAGTTTACGCGTTATTAGCGCCGGTATTATGCGGCAACCCAAGGCAAACGTTCTTCAATGATGCCGCCACCCAGGCAGACATCACCAAGGTAGAACACCGCAGACTGCCCCGGTGTTACCGCGGCAACCGGTTCGTCGAACTGGACTTCAATTTTGTCATCGCCCTGCGGAATAATCTCGCAGGGGATATCGGTCTGGCGGTAGCGGGTTTTAACCGTACAACGCAGCGGGGCGCTAACCGGAAGGCGATCCACCCAGTGCAGTTGCTGAGCAATCAGGCCCACCGACATCAAACGCGGATGATCGCCGCCCTGCGCCACGATTAAGCGGTTACGCGCGACATCTTTATCAACCACGTACCAGGGATCGTCTTTGCTTTCTTTCATGCCGCCGATGCCCAGCCCTTTGCGCTGGCCCAACGTATGGTACATCAACCCCTGGTGCTCACCGACAATCTGGCCATCAACGGTTTCGATTTCACCCGGTTGAGCGGGCAGATAGCGTGCCAGGAATTCGCGGAATTTGCGTTCACCGATGAAACAAATGCCGGTAGAGTCTTTTTTCTTTGCCGTGATTAATTCCAGCTGTTCAGCAATGCGGCGCACTTCGGGTTTTTCCAGCTCGCCCACCGGAAACAGGCTTTGGGCAATTTGTTCATGACTGAGCGTGTAGAGGAAGTAGCTCTGGTCCTTGTTACCGTCCAGGCCGCGCAGCAAATGGCTACGCCCGTCGATATCCTGACGGCGGACATAGTGTCCGGTGGCAATAAAGTCTGCGCCGAGATCTTCTGCGGCAAACTCCAGAAACGCTTTGAATTTAATTTCTTTATTACACAGGATATCGGGGTTTGGCGTGCGGCCCGCCTTGTACTCTTCAAGGAAGTGCTCAAAGACGTTATCCCAGTATTCTGCAGCAAAATTTACCTTGTGCAGTTTAATACCAAGTTTGTCGCACACGGCTTGTGCATCCGCCAGATCGTCAGCGGCGGTACAATACTCCTCGCCATCGTCTTCCTCCCAGTTCTTCATGAACAGGCCTTCTACCTGATAGCCCTGCTGTTGCAGTAACCAGGCGGAAACGGAAGAATCGACGCCGCCGGACATCCCGACGATCACTTTTTTCTGGCAGTTATCAGACATCACAAGCTCGCAAAACAATAAAACAGGCGGCGCATTCTATCACGCTGAAGTCGGGTGCGCACCTGCATGAAACGGCCAGTTGAACGGGCTGATCAGGTCTAACGGGTAGCGCACGCCCTGTTGCCATCTGCGCACGCTCTCTGCCACTAACGGCGAACGCAGGTTAGACGCCGTCAGTATCTGCTCTGGCGCCAGCCACCAGCAGCAATCAATGTCGCTGTCCTGCGGCGCGGTGGGCAGGGTGGTGTCCAGATCCAGACCAAACAGAAACCGCACAAAAGGCGTATTATCGGGGGCAATCCACTGGTTAATACCAATAAAATACTCCACAGCGGCCTCAATACCGGTCTCTTCATAGAGTTCACGCTGCGCGGCTTCCAGAAGGGTTTCGTCCGCTTCCAGATGACCTGCAGGTTGATTCCAGGTTGCCACGCCGTTCACCCGTTCTTCAACAACGAGCAGTTTACCCTGAGCCTGGACCAGACAGGCTACGGTGACATGCGGTTTAAACATCAATCCTCCGGAATTGTTAACTTGAAGTTATGGAAATGATAACAGTGCTTAGACTAAGGTGCTGATATCACGCCATTCGCCAGGGGCCAGATTATCCAGTACAAAGTCACCCATCGCATAGCGCACCAGGCGCAATGTCGGGAAGCCAATATGGGCGGTCATGCGTCTGACCTGACGGTTACGCCCTTCAAACAGGGTGATTTTCAGCCACTGCGTCGGTATCGCTTTGCGCTCACGAATGGG
Organism: Pantoea sp. SJZ147; assembly: GCF_007828605.1. NCBI lineage: Bacteria > Pseudomonadati > Pseudomonadota > Gammaproteobacteria > Enterobacterales > Erwiniaceae > Pantoea > Pantoea sp. SJZ147. The sequence goes on along the minus strand of NZ_VIVB01000012.1, from coordinate 91,916 downwards.
CGGCTGGCGTGCCCATAGCCAGTCAGGCTCCGCTACCTTTTCAATGCCAGCTGGCAGCGTAAGGCCATCTTTCAGCGTAACCCCATCCCGCAGTGGCTGCAGATCCTGCTCTTCCGGCACGCCTTCGACCTGCACATAATACACCTTGCCGGTGCGCTTGCCGGGCTGGGTCAGCGCGGCCTGCAAGGTGCCGTCGTTGGTCAGCACCATCAGTCCTTCGCTGTCGCGGTCAAGGCGACCCGCGGCATAAACCTCGCTGACATCAATAAAATCTTTTAACGTGCGGCGGCCGGCTTCGTCGGTGAACTGCGGCAACACATCAAAGGGTTTATTGAACAGGAGCACGCGCCGGACGGCAGGGGGCGATACAGTCTTGCGCTGTACGGGACGGGTTTGTCGGCTGAATCGTTTATTTGGTTGAGAAGTCTGATTAGTTTTTCGCATACGCTTTGCAGTCTGAAACATTCAGCGCATTATAACGCGAAATTGCGGTGATTGGCGTAGCGTCAATATTCAAGTAGTATTGACGCGCATCTTACAAATCATTAACAAAAAATCGCTCGAAGGAGAGGTTAATGGAAAGCAAAGTAGTTGTTCCGGCGGAAGGTCAGAAAATCACCCTGAATCAAGGTAAACTGGATGTTCCAAATAACCCGGTTATCCCTTACATCGAAGGGGATGGTATCGGTGTTGATGTTTCACCAGTGATGCTGAAAGTGGTTGATGCCGCTGTGAAAAAAGCCTACAACGGCGAGCGTAAAATCTCCTGGATGGAGATTTTTACCGGTGAGAAATCGGTTGAACTTTACGGTCAGGATGTCTGGCTGCCGCAAGAAACCCTCGATTTAATCAAAGAATACCGCGTAGCGATCAAAGGTCCACTGACAACGCCAGTGGGCGGCGGCATCCGTTCTCTGAACGTTGCGCTGCGTCAGGAACTTGATCTGTACGTTTGTCTGCGCCCGGTTCGTTACTACACCGGCACACCAAGCCCGGTTAAACGTCCTGAAGATACCGATATGGTGATCTTCCGCGAAAACTCCGAAGATATCTATGCAGGTATCGAGTGGAAAGCGGGCACGGCTGAAGCGGACAAAGTGATCAAATTCCTGCGCGAAGAAATGGGCGTGAAGAAAATTCGCTTCCCACAGAACTGCGGCATTGGCGTTAAGCCATGTTCGGAAGAGGGGACCAAGCGCCTGGTGCGTGCGGCAGTGGAATACACCATCACCAACGATCGTGATTCACTGACCCTGGTTCATAAAGGCAACATCATGAAGTTCACCGAAGGCTCATTCAAAGACTGGGGTTACCAGTTAGTGAAAGAAGAGTTCGGCGGCGAGCTGATCGACGGTGGCCCATGGATGAAGTTCAAAAATCCAAACACCGGTAAAGAGATCGTTGTTAAAGACGTGATCGCTGATGCCTTCCTGCAGCAAATCCTGCTGCGTCCGGCTGAATACGACGTTATTGCCTGTATGAACCTGAACGGTGACTACATTTCCGACGCCCTGGCGGCGCAGGTTGGCGGTATCGGTATTGCACCTGGCGCAAACATCGGTGACGAATGCGCGCTGTTCGAAGCGACCCACGGTACAGCACCTAAGTATGCCGGTCAGGATAAAGTGAACCCAGGTTCCGTAATCCTGTCAGCTGAAATGATGCTGCGTCATATGGAATGGTTCGAAGCCGCAGACCTGATTGTTAAAGGCATGGAAGGCGCAATCGCTGCCAAGACCGTGACCTATGACTTCGAACGTCTGATGGATGGCGCTAAACTGCTGAAATGTTCAGAGTTTGGTGACGCGATTATCGCGAATATGTAATTTAGTCTATGGACTGAATAAGAGCGGGAGCCTGTTGGTTCCCGTTTTTTTATGAGCGCTCTGGCGTTTATCAAAATTATTTATCAAAACTACGCTACCACCCTTCAACGTTAAGTCTTTTTTGACTGAAATCCCGCAGGATTAACGACAACGGTCAGTTAGTAATACCTGTTCTCTTACTGTCAGGTTAGGGGGCGCGGGGCGGCGGGAGACAGGTCAATCGAAGTGTCTGAGCAATTTTTCCAGCAAACTGCGCCATGTTTCGCCCCATGGTTCCGGACGAAAATGATCGCCGGCTAATTGCTCTAACGTTGTTTTCAGTTCTTCATCGTCAGAAATACGTAATAAAGAACCGATTTCATGGCGGGCATCTGCCCTTGAAAGGACGTTGGTGTCAAAATAGTAGGAGACTATTTCATCGACAGAGTTGCCAAAGTCGTCGTGATAACAACTGAAACAGACGGTTAAAATCTCGCGCATGACGGGGTACGTCATCTTATCTTCACCCCATCCTCGGATAAGACGTGAGAACATTATATGGCTTCCCGTTATAAAATTTGTTAAGCAAAACAACCCTCACACTTAAGCATGTTTCTGTGATCGTGCTGCCTTTTCTGAAACCCTGACCATTGCCGTTTTACTTTTGAAAACGAGCTCAAGTGGGTCGGGATTTTACGCCCAGTTCGCCCAGTAGATGATTTTAAGTCTGTTCGCTTTCAAAGCCGAGTTTATCGCTTTTTCAGCAAGCTCAACTGAGTAATAAGATGATACTGACAGCATTTGCGGGCTACGTGCAGGACGGGCTAATAATTCATTGTCTGGAATGGCAACGTGTTTTGCGATTGTGTGTTCACCGGCTTTGACGCCGTTGATTGCCTCGTGCGCTGTCAATTTAAACGTTCCGGCACGGACATAAACCACGCGGGCCGCACCAATAGCGAAACCAAATGCGGCAGGGACACCCACATCGATATGCCGGTCAATGATAGCAGGCCGGTTTCTGGCACCGACGGGGTAGCTTCGCCCCTGGCGATTTATCATATATACTGCGCCCTTAGTTTTCGCCTGTGACCACGAAAACCCCCGTGTTGTTGCCGCCTTAACGGCGTGATAAATGGGTTTTCCAGTGACAAACAGTAAGGATAATGAGGCGTCAGTCAGGACTACTATGAGTAAAATTGCAAAACAACTAGCCGCCAGATTATTCCTTTCGTTGTGGCAGGTGACAGGTTATCGCGTCAAAAAAATTGACCGTTTTTCTGAACAGGATAACCTGAAAAATATCGCTATTATTTCGAATACGGCGCTTGGCGACTTTTTGTTTAACACGCCAGCAATTGGTGCGATTAAAAAACGCTGGCCTGATGCCAGAATCATACTGGTTATTCAGCCGCGAAATCATGCCCTGGTGGCAGAAAGTGAAATGATCGATAAGGTCCTGTACTGGGATGGAAAATTTCCCGGCATGTTGTCGCTGGCCCGGGCCTTAAGGAAAGATCAGGTGGATGCCACGTTTATCCTGCACTCCCGCACGCCTTACGACATTGTCACCGCCTCACTGGCACGTTCAAAATACATTTTCAAAGACGTTTACTATGCGGATTACCAGGGCAAAGAAAACTTTATTCTGGCCGGCTGTTTATCTGCATTTTATGACAACAGAAAGAACGGCAACATTCATCTCATTCGTCAGAAAAAAGACATGCTCACCGCGGTTGGTATTGATGTGCCATCGGACGCCATGTTTATTCCTGCGCCCTTCAAACGTCAACAGAATACCGTCCCGGTTATTGGCATTCATGCTGGCGCGTCCAGTTCCGAACGGTGCTGGCCAGAAGCCTTCTATTCGCAGCTTATTGAGAAATTAATAGCCCTGCATGACGATCTCATTATTGAACTCATCGGGGCACCGGGAGAAAAGGCGCTGAATCAACGGATCATTGATGGTATGGGGATATCCAGCGATCGCGTCATCAACGTCGCGGGTACCACCAACCTGATCCAGCTGGCTGAAAAAATCTCCGGTTTTGCGACGTTAGTGGTGGGAGACACGGGTCCTTTGCATCTGGCCGTGGCGGTGCAAACACCGACGGTGGCCTTGTTCAGTAACCAGAGCACCATCGATGGTGCGGCTCCTTTGCAAGATCCGCATCTCCATCAGGTTTTGCGCCCCGCAGAAGAGCAGGCAGGATTACGTGCGATAAGCTGCAATGAGGTATATGAGGCCGTTGAGCGTAATCTTGCTCAGCGTTGACAGGGATTAACGTCTTAACACAGGCGGTACTGCCGCCTGTAATCTTTCACTCTCAGTCTGCTCACCCCGTCGGGCTGCCGGTTACTGCGGTATAGCTCACCGCATTACCGCTGTCATCAATCACTTCATATTCCACGTTTGCCCCAGGATTAAGCGGTGTGGTGACTGGTACCGCAACATAAGACTGTGGTTCTACCATAATATCTCTCAGCACCTCTTTTTCTACTTTGACGTTCAGGCTCATATACCAGGGCGTTGGATTAGAAATCATGATTTGCTGGCTTTGTCGGGTAAAGCGTAGCTTTTGTGCATCTTCCGGTTGAGGCGCACCAAGCCCTGTCGGCCGTATAAACACTTTCAGGCGCAGACGCAGCGGCAGAATCACTTTTTGCTCGCCCGGGTTATCCGATTTTTTGAGCGCGGGTATCTGGTAAATATTCAACCAGTACAACGTCTCTTTACCCGCTTTTAGTTTCGCCCGCGAGGTCAGCATCAGCTTAAGTGAGCGTAATTCGCCAGGCAGCATTTTCAATACCGGCGGTATGGCCATGACCGGTGTTTTACTCTTATCCGGCGAAGCATGAATGTCGCCATCGTCCGTCCAGATTTGCAAAACGGCAGGGCTGCTCTCGCTATTGACCAGGTTAATGGACTGCGCCATTTCATTAGCGTTGAAAACAATACGTGTTTTATCAATGTTCACAACGGCCGTTGCCTGGGCTGACAGCATCGCCGTGAGGAAAAACAGGCTGCTACTGAAAGCTGACCACCACTTGTAACTGTGCATTAACGGTTCCTGAAGTGATAACTTGTCCCGGAATAGCCTCAAGAGAGGCAGTAAAATCGCCGCTGTAGATCTCGCCGTTGTCTGATGACGCAAGCGTGGTCAGGTCTTTGTAGGCATACCACCCGCGTGCATTGCCTGTGCCGGTGCTGGTCATATCCGGTAACAGGTTGAGTGCGGCACCAGCGCTGTTATAAATTTTTATCCCCACGCCCGAGGCGGCGCTGTCATTGTCATCACCATAGTTTGTGTCGAGCAGCCAGGTTAATCCGCCGCTGCTGGTGGTCAGGCCGAGTGTGTTGGCCATCGTAACGGCCCGGGGCTGGTTTACCAGAAACCCCATCGCGACGTTGGCTGATGTTTTGGTGGAGTTGTTGATACTGGAGATCGCCCCGGCCTCACAGCGCAAATTGACAGAAAAAGGCGCCTGACTACTGCCACCATCAGCCAGAGCGCCTACACTGATCACCGGCAGGGATACTACAGCAGGATAATCCTGCACCTCGCAGGCAGCGCCGCGAACGTAGGTGACCGTATTGAAGGAGCTCCAGCCAACAGGCCAGTTAAAATGCCATCCACTATACTTAGTGCTATGGTCGTCACCGGGTTTCAGATCATCGCTTTGTAGTCCGGGACCTTTAAACGCGATATAGCCACGAGGTTGGTTGTTCTTATCAGGATAATACGCCTCACTATTCATGAAACGCTCAGTTCCATCAATTTTAAACATTTCGTACAGCACACGGCTGAACGCGCTGGCAGGAATATAGATTTTATCCCCGTCAGAATACCAGTCGCTGGCATTAAGCTGTCGTGCTTTCCAGTAGCGACTGTAATATTCCCCCGTAGAGAGGTTGGTCATTCTGACCGCCACGTTTTTGGCCTTATCATAATAAGCGCCTTCAACTTCATTCGTGGCATATTTGCCCGCTGTATCCCAATCGCCATTGGTGGAATACATTTCATAGAGTTTATCTACATCGCCCGCATCGCAGCGGAACAGAATCTGATTCGGCGTAAAAGCATCCCGCATGGGCGTGTTGACGGGATCACCCACCGCACTGGCCAGTAATGTGCCTGCCGGCTGAAACAGGCTACCTGTATTGATATTAATTATTGCAGGTAACGGCAGTTTCCCCGTGCATTCATCACAGGCACCGGTCCATAACTTCGCGGTATAGCCAGCATTTTTAGCCGCCGTAGAAAGCTGACTCTGACTGGATACGACCGTACAGTTTGCCAGTAACGGAAGCGGAATCAGTCCGGTGGCGATCAACAAAAGCGTTATTCTCAGCAACACGCGTTACTCCTTATTACACAAGCCGGGAAGATGGATCATCTGATCGTTGTGCTTTCCGGTAATTTGATAATTCACCAGGCAGGTTTGTTGACCGTCGTTATCCCAGATGACTTTGAGCGTGCCGGAGTCATGAGGTACGCGTGCGTACAGCTGGCCGCCCTGGCCAACAACGCCGATGACGGTGTTATCCGCATCACGGACTTCCGCGCCCATAGGTGGCGTTTCCCCCTCATTACTGGTGAGCGAGATCAAGACTGCTTTGCCTTTGATCGTGGCGAAGTTCACCTGCACCACCGCGCCAGCGTAAGGCACAACCCGATGACTCCCTCCGCTTAGTTCGGCATCGGCGTTCATATCCAGCGTGTCCAGGCTAATGTTGTTTTCGCGGTACGCGCTCAGGGAGGGGAGAATGGCATAGCCGAAGCGATCGATAACGGCGCCCTGACCATTACGCACGCGTGCGCCCTGTGCGCCATCGGCCTGCACCAGGGCGAAAGTATCACTGCTGTAAGGGCCAAGTGTGATGCCTCCCCGGTGAAGAACCAGGCTGCCGGAAGCACCCAGTCCAGCCTGGCGATAGCTTTCGCCCTGGCCGTAATTGGCACGGAACGCCCCAAGTCGGGTATTCTGCTGAACATTTCCACCGACGTTCAGTGCATGTCCACTGTTGCCGTTGCGGTAGTGCTCGCTACCGCCATAAAGGGAATAGGCGATATCGCGGTTGTCACCTGCTGAGCCCGACAGGGAGAGTGATGAGCTTTGTGTCTGCTTCGACTGGTTGTAGTGATAGGAAACAGAAGCGGTGTTGTGCCAGGTGAGAGGCATCGAAACCGTAAATGAAAAGGTATTTTCTGTGTAACGTTGCTGGCGGCTGTCATCCGGCTGATCGAAGACATTTAGCTCGGCGCGCGTCGTATTCCATGTGGTGCGCTGACGCGCAACATTGAAACCGTAGCTAATCTTTTTCCAGCTATTGTTATAACCGAGCTGTAACTGGGTGATGCGTGACTTGTTGTTATAGTAGTCAGCCGTGCTGCCACTCAGGCTGATCATGCCGAGGTTATCAAATGACTGGCTCAGGGTGGCGGATAACCGATTGCGCTGATTCATCGAATCGGAGTAGTAGCTGATGCCGGTATCATTCTGCCTTCTGACGCCCAACACGTCCTGCAGATCGCGGAAGCCGCTGGTGGAATAACGGTAGGCCGCCAACACCAGATTAGTGCCAGTTTCAAACGTTTTGCTGTAACTCAACTCCGCGCGCCAGCCCGAGGTGTTTTTATTTTGCTCAACGCGTGCCTGTGAAAAAATGGTGTTCATCCCCACGGCGCCCATCGGTGAACCCCATACGCCGCCCGCCAGCCAGGCCTGGTAGTCCTTCGCCAGCCGCGAGCCGATCGTTGCCGTAAAACGGTTACTGATGCCGCGCTGTAAAACTCCCTCAAAAAACGTGTTTTCCACGCTGTAATATTGCCGCACTCGCCCCAGCGCCAGCGCGTATTTCCAGTTTCCTGGACGAACAGAGTCCGGCACGGACGAGTAGGGCACTGTAAAAGTGGACCGCTTGCCGTTGGCTTCAATAATCTCAACGTCAAGATCGCCCTGACCGCTGGTGTTATATAAGTCATCAATAACAAAGGGGCCGGGGGGAACGCTGGTTTCGTAAATCACGTTGTTGAGCTGCCGAACGACAACGCGGGCATCAGAGGTGGCAACACCATGGACTTCCGGCGCATAGCCCCGTTTACCCTGCGGCCACATCCGTTCTTCTGAGGCGAGTTTAATGCCGTTAAAGGCAAGACTGCCGAACAGCGAGTTGTTGGTATAATTGTCACCTAATGAGAGCTGACTGTTTATACTCTCCACAGGACGCTGCACCCAGCTTCTCACCTGATTATACTGATAACGGCTTCCGCTATGACTGTTGCGCAGATAGCGCATATTGCCCTGATGACGAAACTGCCACTTGTCCAGATTCGTGCCTGCGGTAATGCCGCTCCACAAATATTGATAACGATAATCAGACGATCGGTTTTCCGACCAGGTGAAGTTAGTGTTGTGACGCAGAAATAACGCCGTAATGCCTTCATCCCATTCAGAAACGGGGATATAGCCACGGGGAACCCGATTCAGGCTGGCAAGGGGGAACATATACTGCAAACGAAGTGAAGCCTGGTCGAAACGCCAGCTGCCTGCTTCCGTCCAGTCTGATAATGGCTGACAGTGGGCTGTCGTTTGTTCAACCCGCTGGTTTTTTAACTGCATTAATCTGACGATCTCTTCCGGCAGGCAAGGTTCCACCTTTCCCTCGTCACTGAATTTTTTGAAGTTAATTTTGACGCCGGATTTAATTATTTTATCGTTGAGGTAAATATCAACAAGATAACTTCCTTCAGGAATTGCATTTTGGTTGAATTGTTCAATGTTTTTCCCAAATGTCGCCCCTTTAAACAGTGAGGCGTCGAAATAATAATCTTCACTGCAGGCATAACACGAAAAACAGGCCGAGACGGTAAAAGCAATAAGTTTCGGGCTAATTAACGTCAACCGTAAAGTTTTCACTGATTTTAGCTCCCTGATCGTTAACTGCCGAGACTGAAACTACGCCTGCACCCTGCAAACGTTTGCTGTTGTTAAACCAATAGGTTTGCTTTGCAAAGGGCGAGACCATATCGGCCTCACTTTTAAAGGTGTGATTCCCCACTTTTAAAACAACATCCACCAGGGAAGCATGCCAGGGTTGTGGGTTGTCAATTTCAATCCCATTGCCTTTATTCGCCTGATACAGGGGAGTGACTGTTATGCCTTTCAGGATGTTTTTTGGTGCGCCAATACGCTCAGGGCGATAAAAAACCTTCATGCGATTACGCAATACCACCAACATGACATTCTGTGTCTTATCCTGATTTATATTTGATGGCGGAATTTGCAGGGTATTAAACCAGTAAACAGATTCACGATCCTGAGGCTGTGCAACGGTGTTATTCACCATAACCTTCGCGACCTGACCTGCCTTCGGCTGAATGCGGAATACCGGCGGTGTAATGATAAAAGGCGTATTTACGCGATTTTCTGGCTGTGAGTTTTCGTCACCGTTATCAAACCAGCTCTGAATAACATAGGGAATGGCATCGTTATTTTTAAATTGCACATCCACAGAACGCGCCTGCCCAGGGTAAATAATACGGCTGCCCATAATCGTCACGCTGGCGTTTGCGTAAAAGGGCAATGTTAATGCGGGGGTTACTGCTAGCGAGAGCGTCAACGCCAATAACAGTCTGCGAATAAACATAAATCAGTTCTCAATAGTTTATGGTGCACGCCAGACAACTGACGTGCACCGGATCAGTATTACTGGTAAGTCACCGCATATTGAAGTGAAGCACTAACGGTACCCGCCGTTGCTACGTCGGTCGCCAGATACTGCGCGGCATAGGTAGCCGATTTTTCGGTTTCGCCGGAGCTCAGGGTTAAATCACCATCACCGATATAGGTACTGGTTAAATTAATCTCTGCACCGGTGGGGTCCAGTAACTGAATTTCGACGTTTTCAGCATTACCACTGTTTTTCAGATTACCGGTGTCGCTCACGTTGTTACCAATAAATACGGTGGATACACGCGTTGAATTAGTCGAGCCGGTACAGCCACTGATAGCGACGGAGAAGTCCGTTTTGCCCGCGACTTTTCCGCTTGCATCCAGTTCGTTCACGCCCACTGTCGGCATCAACACCAGCGGTGCACTGTTATTACCATTCACGTTGACTGAGCAAGTTTCATCGCTCACTTCACCCTGAAAGTTAATGGTGTTATCAGAATTCGCGAATGCTTGTCCTGATACCAGCGTCGCACTGATTAACAGGGATAAGGCCATAGCTTTGGTTTTTAACATGAGGTATTTTCCTTTTACATTTTTAACTGGAGAACAACTGATTCAGGCTGCTTCCTGTCTTCCTACGAACCGAATCTTTGATGCAGTAAATTTTTTTAACGCTAAGCTCCATTTTTTTTGATATTTCATTCAGAGAAAATCCGTGATTGACCAGATCAAGAAACTTAACCTCATCAGTGGTTAACGGATTAATCCCTTTTTTTTCACCTCCTTTTAAACCGTAGTAACATGCGTTAATTGATTTTTTAATATCGACGATGGCTGTTCCTGGGTAAATGACCGTATTAATACTTTTATCCTGTTTTTTCCAGAAAGCAGCTAAGGATGCCAGTCTGCGGTCGCAAACCAGGATGATAATTAAACTCTGCGATTTCAAATAATCCAGCCAGTTATGACTGGTAAAAAAGCGTATGTTGTGTGTTGAAAAATCCACAAATATACAACCTTTTGTAAATAAGCTTTCATATCGACCAGAAACGACGGAAAGAATGCCATTAATTAAGTAGTAGTTCCGCGCTGGCCAAATAACCACTTTTTGTATCGGGCACCGTTTAATTTCTTCTGTTAGCTCATTGGCTAATTCACACCGGTAGCGACAACTAAAGCAATATATACTTTCTCTCGTAATCCTTCTCATAAGCTTGTTTTGCTGCTCGTTAAGGAAGGTGAGATAAACATAGCATTATTAAACCTTCTAATTCAACGCGTTGGGTGATTGCATGGCGCAATGGACATGGAATAATCCTAAAGTGTTATGTTTCATTTATTTTTAACGCAAAAATGAAATTTATCCCACAACAGTGCCATTTATTGTGAACTTAAAAAGACAGTGTACTTTTTATGAATTCAGATAATTTCATCCTCCCCAGGATTTTTCTATTAATATTAAGGATGCGATCAATAAAATTATCGCACTTTAAGATAAAAACGGTCCATTGATTAAATTTTTGTAAAAACAACATGTCAATAACAGGTGGCGTTAATGTGCTGTTAATTCCTGTGAGGCTAAAGTTGAATTATGATCATAATATTAATGGTGTATTTTAAATATGATAGCAATATGTTGCTTGCTTAATTTTTACGCAATGATGCACGAGATAGTCAACGCGATTTGATCTTTGTGTGTTCACTTACAATTCAATGAAATTTATTTAATCTTTTTGACAATGTTGTCATTTATCGAGATGTCATTTGATCGCTAAATGTAAGAGCTAAACGCCATTTTTTTCAGGTTAACAGCAATAAGTTATCAATTTTGATGGAGGTCGAACGAGTGAATAACATAATAAGACGCACTTACCCAGCAGCTTCGTAACTATTGTGATAATTGCTCGGCTAAAATGTTATAGCTGTGCATCTGCCTCTGATAAGGGATGTTCTGATAACCGCTGTCTATCACAATCAACAATGATAACAATTTGCTACCCGGTTCCATCAGGGTAATTATGGAGGTATGACGACATATCGCATTAAAGTGGGTTACCACAACCCTTCAGCACTGACGTTCATGCAACTGGATGAGCAGCTTGCTGACCACGCGTTTTACAGCGCACGCGCCGACGCGGACAGCGGCGGCTTCCGCTATTTTCAGGAGTATGAATACCAGTCCGATTCTGCCGACTATTGTTCGGTGTGCTCCATGGCTTACCATCACGCCTGTAAGGTCAGAAAATGCCCGCTGGTGCTGGTTGAAATAAAAGAAGATCACCCCGGCTGACAGCGTCAGCGCGCGGTTTCTGGCAGCGACCTGTGCAATATCCCTGTACTCCCTCGGTACTTAAATCATCCGTGCTGGCCTACACTGACAACGTACATTTTAAGGGGTAAGCCATGTCATCTACTGAACACATTATGTCTGACTGCTGTATTGTCGGCGGCGGCCCGGCCGGTCTGATGCTGGGTTATTTACTGGCGCGTGCCGGTTTGCAGGTTGTGGTGATCGAGAAGCATGCCGACTTTCTCCGCGACTTTCGTGGTGACACCATTCACCCTTCCACCCTTGAGGTGATGCACCATCTGGATCTGCTGGATGACCTGCTGAAACTGCCTCACCAGCGCGCAGAAAAGCTGCAGGCGGAAATGGGCGGCCAGGAGGTGACGATGGCCGATTTTTCGCGTCTGCCGCTCCAGTGTCGTTTTATCGCATTCATGCCACAGTGGGATTTCCTGAATTTCATGGCGGAACGCAGCGCACAGTTTCCCGGCTTTACCCTGTTGAAATCCACAACCTTAAACCAGCTGCTAACAGAAGAGGGTGAGGTAAGCGGTGTTGTCGCGTCACAGGCAGGCCAGCCGGTTGAGATCCGTACCCGTCTGGTGATTGGTGCTGACGGTCGTAACTCTAACGTACGTGCCCAGGCCGGCCTGGTGAGTCAGCATTTTGGCTCGCCGCGTGATGTGGTGTGGTTTCGTCTGGACAAAAAGTCTGACGATCCCCAGTCAGGCATGGGCCATACCGGGCCGCGCAACAACTTTATCGTCATCGACAGGGGCGATTACTGGCAGTGCGGGCTGACCATCGAGAAAGGGCAGTTTGATGCGCTCCAGGCCGAGGGGCTTGAGGCGATGAAACACAAGATTGCCAGCGTGTCTCCCTTTCGTCCTGCGCGCCTGGCGGAAATTGACAACTGGGATCAATTCAAACTGCTGTCTATCCGGATCGACAGGCTCAACCAGTGGGCGAAGCCGGGCGTGCTCTGTATTGGTGATGCGGCTCATGCCATGTCTCCGATTGGTGGCGTTGGCGTTAATCTTGCTATCCAGGATGCCGTTGCCACGGCGAACCTGCTGACCCTGCCGTTGTTAAAGGGAAAGATCACGTTAAGGGATCTGGAAAAAGTGCAGAAGCGTCGCCAGTTTCCCACCGTTGCAACGCAGTTCCTGCAAATCAAAATGAGCAGTAAAAAGAAACCGGGCAGTGAGGGCAAAAGTAAAATGCCTGACATCATCCGTAAGTATCCCTTTCTGCGCTTTATTTTTGGCCGACTCATCGGGATGGGATTCCGTATGGAAAAGCCACGCAGATTTCACAACTGAAGGTGTGTTGATTCTGGGATGGGCGCTGTCGTGGATGACGGCGCTTTACCGCACCCGGTGTTTCCCTGGAGCCTGACGACTCCCGCCATCAGCCTGAAGCCAGGCGTGGGCTGGGCTTTATGTTTAAGGTTCACTGTTTACGGCTTACTGTCACCCACAACCTACAACCCACAGCCAAAGCCAAAGCCCAAAGCCTACTGCTTACCACTCATCGCCCATCGTTTTAGCGTTTATACTGCTAATCGCACCATACTCACGGATAACCGCTTTGGCCCGCGGGCCGCTTGCGTCCTGATGCAACAAAGCCCGTTGACGGAATCAGCCGTCATGTTTCGCCTCACCCAGAGGGCGTCTTTAACAGCGTATAAGGTCGCCAACGGCAGGAAAGATAGTGCGATGTAGCTCAAAATTTCAGCTAAAGGTATTATAAAGGTTATGTACGTGGTGTTAGATTGGCCTTACCAACACCAGGGAACACACTATAATGAAAACGAAAACGGCCAGCCTGTCATTTATGATGTTTGTGGAATGGTTTATCTGGGGCGCGTGGTTTGTCCCGCTCTGGGCCTTTCTCAGCAAAAATGGTTTCACGCCCGTCGAAATTGCGTGGTGCTATGCCTGTACCTCCCTTGCCGCCATCCTGTCACCGATTCTGGTGGGCTCCCTGGCAGACCGTTTCTTTCAGGCGCAGAAGGTGCTGGGCGTGCTGATGATCGTGGGCGCCGGGCTGATGTATTTCGCGGCGCAGCAAACGCACTTCAGTGGTTTCTTTCCCCTGTTGCTGCTTTATGCGCTGACCTATATGCCCACCATTGCGCTCACTAACAGTATTGCGTTTTCGCACGTGGCAGATGTCGAGCGCGATTATCCACGCATCCGCGTACTGGGTACGCTTGGCTGGATCGCATCCGGTATCGTCTGTGGTTTTCTGCCGTCACTACTGGGCTTTGGCGATATCTCCGCCAGTAATATTCCTTTGCTGATCACCGCCGCCAGCTCACTACTGTTAGGCCTGTTCGCCTTTATGTTGCCCGCCACCCAGCCTAAAAGCACGGGCGCGTTTAGTCTGCGAACGGCGTTGGGACTGGATGCCCTGCATCTGCTGAAAGATCGCAGCTTCCTCGTCTTTTTTGTCTGTTCCTTCCTGTTCAGCATGCCGCTGGCATTTTATTACATCTTTGCGGAAGGGTATCTGACCGAGGTCGGCCTGGCCCATGCCACCGGCTGGATGACGCTGGGGCAGATGTCCGAAATTCTTTTTTTACTGGCGCTGCCGTTTTTTATCAAACGCTTTGGGATCGGAAACGTGCTGCTGCTGGGCCTGGTAACGGCCGCGTTGCGCTATCTGTTTTTTGTCTTCGGCAGCGACCAGAACCTGCTCACCTATGGCCTGTTATTTATGGGCATCCTGCTGCACGGTGTCAGCTATGACTTCTACTTTATTACCGCCTACATCTACGTCGATAAAAAATCCCCGGTCAGCATGCGTAATGCAGCGCAGGGATTAATTACCCTGGCCTGTCAGGGGATAGGCAGCCTGCTGGGCTATCGTCTGGGCGGTTACCTGATGCAGGAGATGTTTGCCTATAGTCAGCCGCGCAACGGCCTGACGTTCAACTGGGCAGGGATGTGGCTGTTTGGTTGCGTGATGATCGTTTTAATCACCGTGGCGTTTATTCTGCTGTTTCGCGATGCCAAAAAGCGCAGCGATGAGCTCAACGTGGTTGATCCTGCCGCCGTGACGGAAAGCCAAAAATAAGGAAGAAAAAATGATTACCCCACAACAACGGATTACCGGCGCGTTTTATGGTCAGGCACTTGGCGATGCCATGGGCATGCCGTCAGAGCTGTGGCCGCGTAGCCGCGTGAAACAGCACTTTGGCTGGATAGATCGCTTTTTGCCCGGCCCGGCGGAGAACAGCGCAGCCTGCTATTTTGGCCGCGCCGAATTCACCGACGATACCTCCATGGCACTGGCGCTGGCAGATGCCATCATCAGCCATGATGGCGAGATCGTCGCTGAAACGATTGGGATGAATATCCTGCGCTGGGCAGAAGGGTTTGATGCTTTTAATAAAAATGTGTTGGGGCCAACCTCAAAAATTGCCCTGCGTGCCTTACAGGCCGGTCAGCCGATTAGCGCGCTGGAAAATAACGGCCTGACGAATGGTGCGGCCATGCGCATTTCTCCGCTGGGCTGCCTGTTACCCGCGCGTGATTTAGCGGGTTTTATTGATGCGGTCGCGCTGGCATCCAGCCCAACGCACAAGGCCGATGTGGCGATTGCCGGGGCGACCGTAATTGCCTGGGCTGTTTCACGTGCCGTGGAGGGCGCAGGCTGGGGAGAAATACGCGACGCACTGCCCGCCGTTGCCCGGACGGCGCAGGAACGACAGATAACCACCTTTAGTGCGTCGATGGCCGCGCGTCTGGAACTGGCGTTTTCGGTGGTTGAGCAGGGACGCGGTATTGAATCCACTATGGATCAAATCTATGCGCTGGTGGGAACGGGCACCAGCACCATCGAGTCGGTGCCCGCCGCCATTGCCATGGTCGAGCTGGCAAAGACCGATCCCAATCGCTGTGCCATTCTTTGCGCGAACCTTGGCGGAGATACGGACACCATTGGTGCAATGGCCGTTGCCATCTGTGGCGCGCTTAACGGTATCGACGCTATCGATCCCGCGTTGAGGCAGCAGCTGGACAGCGTCAATCAACTGGACTTTGAAGCGTACAGCCGTGCGTTTACTGCTTTTCGCCAGAAGCGGGAGGCGGCATATGCTTGATCCGCGCAGCGTAGCGACATTACATAATAAGGCCGCAATCTGTGTACTGGGCGCGGCCGTCGTGGATGTCATCGCGCGCACCGAACAGCTTCCTCAGCGCGGCGGTGACAGCGAGCTTCAGCAGCAAAGCCTGAGCGTGGGTGGCTGCGCGCTGAACGTGGCGCTGGCCCTGCACCGGCTGGGGCTGGATGCCGTAAACGCGTTACCGCTGGGCCAGGGCATCTGGGCCGATCAGGTGCGGAAAAAACTGGCGTCCTGTGGCCTGACGAGCGTCACGGAAACCCGTAAGGGCGACAACGGCTGGTGCCTGGCGCTGGTCGAACCCGACGGTGAGCGGACGTTTCTGTCGATGGCCGGGGTGGAAAACCAGTGGGATGAGGCGATGCTGGCGTCTGTCCCCCTGCAAAGGGACGGCTGGCTGTATGTGTCGGGTTATCAACTCAGCGGTAAAAATGCAGAAATCCTGGTGCCGTGGCTGGAGGAAGTGGCGAACAGGCAACGACTGCTGATCGATTTTGGCCCGCGTCTGCCGCATATCAGCCAACATCACTGGCAGCGGTTGATGGCGCTGCAGCCCGTGATTACCCTTAACCGACAGGAAGCGGAACACGTCTGGCACCAGCGTTTGGCGATACCTGAGCGTTTTAGTGCGCAGGCGCTGATCGCCCGGTGGTCTGAATATTTTTCCAGCCCGCTGGTGGTGCGGCTGGACAGTGAAGGTGCCGGGTTCAGCTATCACGGACAGCATGGCTGGCGAGCGGTATTCAAAACAACGGTGGTCGATTCCATCGGTGCCGGCGACAGCCATAGCGCGGGCTTACTGGCCGCGCTGGCATCTGACTGGCCACTTGAAAACGCCGTGGCGCTGGGCAACGCGGTCGCATCCTTTGTGGTGTCGCAGCGTGGCGGCGATACCGCTCCCGATCGGGCAGCTCTGATCCGCCACTGGCAGCAGTGCCTTACTCGGCAATAAACACGTACATATCACTGCGGCAGTAGCTGATGCTGTATTCCAGTGGGCGCTCATGTGCATCCAGCGCCAACTGCTTAATCACCAGCACCGGGATCAACTCGGGCAAGGCAATCAGGCGCTGTAATTCAGCATCCGGCATCTGCGCACTGACGCGGCTTTGCGTTTTTACCGGCTGAATCTGGTGACGGCGAAAGTAGTCGTACAGCGAAATGCCGATGTCGCTGGCATCGTTGATTAATTCGCACGGCACCCAGGAGGTTTCCACCGACACGGCCTGCTGATCGACATAACGCAGCCGCTTCAGCAAATACACCTCGCTGCCCGGCGGCAACTGCAACTTTTGTGCGATCGCATGTTCACAGCGGATACGATGCTTTTGCAGCCATTCCGTGTCGGGCTTTTTACCGCGCAAGACCACCTGTTGTGAAAACCCTTGTGGCTCTTTCAGCGAGTATTCCAGTGCGCTACAAATCTGTGTGCCATAGCCACGCGAGCGGTGAACGATCCCTTCCTGAGCAAGTGCATCCATCGCCTTACGCACCGTGATGCGTGAAATACCCAGTTGTTGAGAAAAGTCGCGTTCGCTGGGCAGCACCTCTTCATTACGCAGCAATCCGTCGCGCACGGCATCTTTAATGACCTGCGTAAAACGTTTATAGAGCGGAGTATTGCTCTCGGCGCTGAGCACGCGGCTCAGGTGGCTGAAAAGGGCGTGATGTTGTGATGTCATTATTCTCGTCTGGGATACATAACCTTATCTGCTGGAATTCTATACTATCTCTCTTATCACCGTACTGGTTTTGCAGGCGGCAACGTGAGGAGAGTCAAATGGAAACCGCTTCACCCCAGGTAAAGCAACACCGACGCGCACTGGTTGCGGGTTCGGTGGGCAACTTTATTGAATGGTATGAGTTCGCCATTTATGGCTTTCTCGCCACGCTGATTGCCCAAAACTTTTTTCAGTTACAGGGCGAGTCGGCGCTGAGCGGGCTGATTCTGACCTGGGCCTCATTTGCGGTCGCGTTTTTCTTTCGGCCATTGGGCGCGCTGGTGTTTGGTCGAATTGGCGACCGGATCGGACGTAAACCCACGCTGATTATGGTGCTGGTATTGATGACGCTGGCGACCGCGGCCATCGGCCTCGTGCCCACCTATGCCTCGGTGGGCATTGCGGCACCGCTGATGCTGACCGGGCTGCGCATCCTGCAGGGGCTTTTTGCCGGGGGCGAATACGGCGGCGCGGTGTCTCTGATGACCGAGTTTGCGCCGCGCGGCAAGCGCGGCCTGTATGGCGCATGGCAGTCGTTGACCGTCGCACTCGGCCTGCTGGCAGGGATCGGGCTGGTGGCGCTGCTGTCGTATACGCTCAGTCCGCCAGCCATGCTGGCCTGGGGCTGGCGGATTCCCTTTATCCTGGCGTTGCCGCTGGGGATGGTCGCGCTCTGGTTGCGGCTGGCCATGGACGAAACACCGGGCTTTGTGCGCCAGCAACAGCAGCAGGTCATTCAAGCGGATCGGGGACAAACATTAAAAAGCATTCTGCTGGCGATTGCGCGCGTGATGCTGTGGTCAGCGGCGGGTTATACCTGCCTGGTCATTATGCCAACCTATCTGCAGTCTGCGCTGCACACCGGGCAGCATCAGGCGTTGCTGATTGCCGTGATCTCGAATCTGGGATTCGCGGTCACCATTATTCCGGCGGGTGTGCTGAGTGACAGAGTGGGGCGACGTCGGGTGATGGTGGTGGCCAGTGTGCTGTTACTGGTATTGGCGATGCCGCTGCTGAAGGTGCTGCAGGCGGAAACGGCCACACTATACAGCAAAGCGCTGGTGGTATTTATGGCTGGCGGTGTGGTGGGCTTGCTGGCAGGGCCGGGGCCGGCGATGCTGGCTGAAATGTTTCCTACGCGGGTGCGTTATACCGGACTAGGGCTGGCGTATTCACTGTCAAATGCCGTTTTTTCAGGCTGTGCCGGGCTGATTATTACCGGGTTGATTAAGCAGACGGGAAATCTGGATATTCCGGCGTGGTATATGATGGCGACCGCGCTGGTCTCTATACCGGCACTGATGACGTTGAATAAAGACGATCATCTGCGGGATCTGGCGTGAGGGTAAAACGGGAGCAAGCGCTCCCGTTTTTGATACTTATTTGCGGCTCAGCAGGAAACCAAGCACCACGCCAACACCGGCGGCCACGGCCAGACCCGCAAACGGGTTAGACTGTACCTGATCTTTGATGCAATCAGCGGCATCACGAGCGGCGTAGGATGCCTGGTTGGTGTAGCGGCGAGCTGCACCACGGGCACGATGACGCGGGGAGTCGGTAAACTCACCCCATTGTTGCTCTGCGGCACCGGCGACTTCTTTTGCTGCATCTTCAATTTTTCCTGACATGCTTCATCTCCTTGGTTATCACAGTCACTTAAAGCGTAGCAAACCTTTGCCGTCGTGCTGCTCCAGGGCGCATTAATCTTCTGTTGAGTGCGCGATGACCAGATGAAAACACCGGTCGCAAGGGGCCTTTTTTACCCCGCAAGCCGCTCAGGTAGTGGCATGAAGCGGGAAAGCGCGATGACGAACGCCGCGCGAATGGGGGCGGAGAAAAATCATTACCAGCTGTTTCATTCCACGAGACGATGGGGGGACGCGATGTGTTTAGGATACCAGCTCACCAGAAAGTGGCGGAGATGGTCAAAGCACCATTCCGCATCATCAGACTGCGGGCAGTAATACTGAATGGTGATTTTTTCGTAGCGGCGCTGGCGTTGCTGCAGCGGTGACCAGCCCCAGTCAAGCACGGATCGGGCATAGTTAACCAGGGCATCCTCTGCCAGCGCATGCTGTTGCGCCTGTTCTTTCAGGTAGGCATAAAACGCGGCTTCCAGCTGCAGCGCCTCATCATGGGGATGGCCAGGCAATTCGGGACGAAAGGCAACATCGATAAAACCGCACACGGCGTTTTCCTGCTGCTGCCAGTCGCAGGCCAGCGTCATAAATAACCCGTCCTGAAGATTCACCTCTTCGACCAGGCGCTGCAGGTTAGCGGAATGGCGAAGCACAAGAATTTCTTCCAGGCGTTCCGTCTCCAGCGTTAAATCGATGCCGCACGGGTTCAGGGTGCCGTCTTCATTGCGGGTCGCAGGGAAGGGGAAATCGATATAGCCGTTGTTATCCAGACGCTTTTCCATGTGAAGGATGACCTGTCGCTTGACGTTTCCTGACACTATATCATCCCGTGACAGGAATCACCCCTTTACGGGCAGGTCCAGGTGATCAGGGTGTCCTGATAAGGATTGATCAACCGGAACTGTTTATCCGACAGACGTTGCGCGTAGTAACCTTCGCGCGTCACGGCGGAAGGAATGTACTGAAAGCGATCCTGCGACTGCAGCGGGCCGCTCTGCACGCTTGCGCCATCACGACTGACGCGAAAGGATGTCACCAGATCGAAAATAGTGCCCTGGGTCTGGCCCAGCGACTGCCCGTAAAGGGTGCTGACTTCGCCCGGACAGTCCACGCCTTTCGGCGACGATGAGCAGCCCGTGAGCAGTGCCATAAAAATGAAAACCAGCGATCGCAACATATCCTGTTCCTGCCCGAGTCCATGAAAGCGGTGAACGATTCTATCGTGTAACGCCACAAATAACATGATCATAGCAGTTCTGCTACACAGGCTGATTTGCGCTTTGTTCAATCGTTAAGCAACAGAAATGCAAAAGATGACTTTGAGGTCGAATAAACGTTATTCTTGCCATCTTTGCGTATCGCTTAAGCAAATTCAGGGATAAATGATGAAAGAAGAAGAAGCCAGCCTGATGATTATTCGCCACGCCATCGAAGCACTGGATGCAGAAAAAAGGCAGCAGGTGATTGCCTGTGCATCTGACATTCGCGACGTCATGAGCAGCTTCGACAGCGAAGAGGCCGGTCTGGCGTTGATGCTGGTCGCGGCTGAAGTTGCGGCAGAATAGGGCATTGGTGGCCTGACAGCTACCCTGCCGCCGGTTCCGTTTTTCGTTGTTGCAAAGCGCATCTGAACGCATAGCCATCCGCTATGCCCCATCCACTGCGGTAATCTTTCCGCTCTTACTTCGCCTGGCTTTGTCTGTGGTAAACTCCTCTGACAGTGTGGAATCACCTATTCAGCGGAGGAATCAGATGAAAGCAGCCCGTCTTGCCCTGTGCCTGTTGGCCTGTTACAGCGCGTCAGCGTGGAGCGAAAGCGAATTCCAGCTTCATTGTCCCGGACGACCCACCATGACCATTTCACGGGCGGAATATGGCCTGAGTACCCTTTCCTGGCCTCAACAGCATTTCCAGATTGCGGCGGGACAGCTGCACACCCGTATTAATGGGGGCGATAATGTTGCCATTACGCGCTTTCGCAACGGCGACCAGCTTATCGTCAACAAAAGCAACCTCGATACTTTCTTCGTTTACCATGACAGCGACAAGCTGGTGCCATGCAGCCGCAGCGCGATGCGTGACGTGGACGCCCTGAGCCTGGAACGTTATGACGACAGGCAGCGTAACGACTCTTGATCCGCCGCGATAAGGAAGGCCAATGCAGATTACCGTTACTGACAAGGTGACCAGTAAAGATCTGGATGAACTCCGGCTGGGCCTGAATGCCCATAACAGCAAGTTTTATGATGCGGCGTTAATTCAACCGCTGGGGCTGTTTATCTGTGATCCGCAGGGGAAGAAGCTGGCAGGACTGACCGGTACTACGACCGGTAACTGGCTACGTATCGATTTACTCTGGGTCAGTCATACACTTCGTGGGCAGGGCACCGGCAGCCGTCTGGTGCTGGCGGCCGAGCAGGAAGCGCGCCAGCGAGGATGTCGTTTTGCCCAGGTGGATACCGGCAGTTTTCAGGCGCGGCCGTTTTATGAAAAGTTGGGTTACGGCGTCCGTTTAACGCTCGACCAGTATATCCGTCATCATCAGCGTCACTATCTGACCAAAGTCCTGTAATTACAGCAGCACCTGCTGGCGCAGATCCAGCGGTTGCAATTCTGCCTCATCGATAGCAGCCAGCCAGCCGGGCAGGGTCACTTTCTGCCAGGACAGGTGACCGCGTGTGGTGCTCATCAGCACCACATCCGGACGCAGGGTGCGGTAAAGCTCCAGCGAAGCGGCTAATTCGGCAGGATTACTCTCGGGCACCAGCACAGTGACCCAGCGGTCATGATGACGCGTCAGCGTATCGCCAACAAATAAGTAGGTCAGACCGCCAGGTGAATGGTAAAGGTAGCTGCAACTGCCCGGCGTATGACCGGGCGTCGGCAACAGATGAAAATCACCGAAATGGGTTTCCTGCTGGGTAAAGGTGTCGTCCGGCTCCACAAAACGGCTAATCTGCCCCAGTGAGCGGCTGTGACAATAGAGCGCGCTGTTAAAGCGCTGCTGAATGCGCGCCGCGCCGGGCGCGGATTCGTGCCAGTGGGTCAGATAATGCCGAATCACACCGTTATCATCGGCCAGCACCTCATGATCCAGCGGGTTTTCAACCCGGCCAATCAGTAAATTGCCGCGCGGATGACGCAGTAAAAAACCATGCATCATTATGTCTTCGGTATCTTCTTCCGGGAATTCCGGCGTTGAGATCCACAAATCGTCATACAGCGGCTTCAATGTCGATCTCCTGCAACTTCAGCTATGTGTGCAATACGGGATGTCCGCTTGCCTGTAACGCCACCTGACCCTGATTCACCTGCAACGTTGCCGTGGCACCCAAAGGTAACGTGACGGTATCCGGACCGTGACCGAAATCCAGATCGCTGATGACCGGCAGACCGCTAATGTCACGAATGCGCTGCCAGACCGTGGAAAAATCAAATCCGTTGTCGTACTCAGACAGGGCGGTGCTGGTGAAACTGCCGGTAATAATCGCCTGCTGCCGGGCCAGAATGCCGCACTGATGTAACTGAAGCAGCATGCGTTCAATGCGGAACGGATGCTCGTTAACATCTTCAATTACCAGAATGCCGTTCTCAATCTGCGGCATCCACGGCGTGCCAATCAACGAGCTGATCATCGCCAGATTCCCGCCCCACAGCGTCCCCTGCCAGCGACCCTGATCGGGCGTCGTGCTCTGCCAGGCCACCTTGACTGTAGGTGATGTCAGCGCATGCCAAAAGTGCTGCAGCGTAAATTCGGATAAAACCTCAGCGCCAAAATTGCCCGCCAGCATCGGTCCACTGAAGCTGATGACGCCAGCATGTTGTAGCAGGGCTAACTGGAGTACGGTGAAATCGCTGTGCCCACAGAGCGCCAGCGGCTGCTGCGCAAAACGGCGCTTCAGGCCCGCATAGTCCACCGACGGCAGCAGGCGGGTCGCGCCATAGCCGCCGCGCACCGCCAGCACAATATCGGGTAAGGTCGCTAAATCAGCCAGTTCGTTAATATCACCCAGTCGCTCATCGTCGGTGCCGGCAAAGCGCTGAAAACGACGCGCGATAACGGCGTCATTGTCGACGCGATGTCCTTCCGCACGCAGGCGTTCCACCCCGAGCAGGGCAGCGGGCTGATTATGACAATAGCCTGAAGGGGCAATAAGACGGATAGAACGTGACGTCATAGTAAATTCCTGAAATTAGTCAGTGACAGACATCACGATAATGGCGAAAAATCGCAAATATGTCATCAGACTGCTGTAATTAGGATAAACGGTAATTTTGCAATTCTGCCGGCTCGGTATGATAGCTTCCGCCACTTCTGCGACGAGATAAAAAATTGCTTAAAATTCGCTACTTTGTCATTTCAGCCTTGCTGCTGACGGGCTGTGCCAGTGAACCGCCGCATACCTACGTTAAAGAGAAGAATACGCCGTTAACTCAGGCCGCGCCTTCACGCATCAGCGGAACCTGGTCACTCTTTACCGAAACGGCCGCCAACCAGTATGGTGTGGACGAAAAACTGATCAGCGCCATTATTAATGTGGAGTCCGGTGGAAACCCCGGCGTAGTCAGTCGTTCCAATGCGGTGGGATTAATGCAGATCAAAGCATCGACCGCAGGCCGGGAAGTGTACCGCACCCAGGGCCGTCACGGTCAGCCGAGCAACGCAGAGCTGCGCGATCCGGCCAGAAATATTGATATTGGTACTGCCTACATCAAAATTCTGCAGCAGTCGGCGCTTTCAGGGATTCGCGATCCTCTCACGCTGCGTTACGCCACCATCGTTTCCTATGCTAACGGCGCCGGTGCCTTACTGCGCACTTTCTCCAGCAATCGTGACCGGGCAATCGCCATGATTAATTCTATGACGCCGGACGAGTTTTATCAGCACGTGCAAAATAAACATCCTGCCGCCCAGGCACCCCGTTACTTGTGGAAAGTCACCACGGCTTACCGCGCAAACAGCTGATCCCGTGTTCTCTCCTCACCTTCCTTTCCAACAGGTGAGGAGAGAACCGTTAAGCTGTCAGCAGCCTTGCGGTAGGGTAATCCACGATAAGCACATTCACATAGCCGCCACGCAGCGCCCCGCGAATCGCCTGCGCCTTCTCTTGACCGCCCGCCAGCGCCACAACCTGCGCACACTGTCGGACCTGTTCCAGTTCCATACCAATCACCGGATCTTCATCGGCATCCAGTACAGGCTGACCTTGCTCATCGAAGTAGTGGAGACAAATATCGCCGACTGCCCCGCGCCCGGCCAAAGTACGTAACATGGTCGCATCGTAATAGTTACCCGAATTACGCAGCAGCGCAGAGGGTTCAAGATCGCCAATCCCGACAATGGCTAAATCCACCTCATTAAATTTATTCAGCACCTCGGCGACGTCCGCATTGGCGGCCAGCCGCTGGCGGTCTGTCACTGAGTGCTCAATCGACTGAGAGGGCAGCAGCCAGGCCGGGCAATTCAGCAGTGCAGCAAGGTTTTGCGTCAGTATCGTGGCCTGCACGTTTCCGTTGGCACCCACGCCGCCCAGCAACTGAATCACGCCTTTACATGAGGTATTAAGGGGATGCAAGGCGTCCACCATACAGCGAATGGTGCCGCTCCATGAGGAGATGCCAATGAGCTCATCCGCGCGCACCCGGGTTTCCAGATAGTGGGCCGCCGCCGAACCAATCGCCTGTTTGATCTCTCCGGCGGAGGCGTGTTCAGGCACGTCCACCACGATGGCCTGCGGCAGTTGATAACGTTGCTCCAGGGCTTTTTCCAGTTCCGGAAAGACATTGGCAGGGGGAACGACGCTGATTTTAACCACGCCTTCTTTCACGCTGCGGTTCAGGATGCGCGACACAAACGATTGAGACAGCTTGAGTAACTGTGCAATGTCGGACTGCTTCTTGCCTTCGACATAGTAAAGCGTGGCAATTTTTACCATGAGCCGCTGTTCATCCTGTTTCGCCATCAGTGTTTCCTCTCGTGTCCTGGCCGTCATTGTTAACCACTCGCGTGAAAATCACAATCCACGGCAATTTGTGATCCTTTTCGCTTTTTATCACTTCATCCGTAGACGTGACTGACCGCAAAGCGCATAGTGGCAATGAATATAAAATCATTATTGAATATATATTCATAAAGGGGAAGGATATTCACCTGACAGATCCGATCGCGCTGATCGGTGCATGTGTTCGCTGTCAGCGATGGGCGTTTTGCGCCCAGCCTGAATATATATTCGATGTCGACTTAAAATTCAAAAGGTGAGATATGAATCCTTTTACACTTTCAGTAGATGAGCTTGAAAAACGGGCGCGGTCGGTGCGCCGTCGCATTATTCAGCTTAATGCCGGCAGCCCGGCAGGCGGCCATACCGGGGCCGACCTGTCGCAGGTGGAGATCCTGACCGCGCTCTACTTCCGCATCCTTAACTGCGCACCAGATCGTATGAAAGATGACGAGCGTGATATCTACATTCAGTCAAAAGGGCACGCGGTAGGCGGGTATTACTGCGTGCTGGCGGAGGCCGGTTATTTTCCACTGGACTGGCTGGCAACCTATCAACAGGCGAATTCGGCGCTACCGGGGCACCCGGTGCGGCAAAAAACGCCCGGCGTGGAGCTCAACACCGGTGCGCTGGGACATGGATTGCCCGTGGCTGTGGGCATTGCGCTGGCGGCGAAGAAGAGCAACAGTCGGCGGCGTATTTTTGTCGTCACCGGCGACGGCGAGCTGGTAGAAGGCAGTAACTGGGAAGCCGCGCTGGTCGCTGCCCATTACGGGCTGGATAACCTGATTGTGATTAACGACAAAAACAAGCTACAGCTGGCGGGATCGACACGTGACATTATGAATACCGACCCGCTGGCAGAGAAATGGCGCGCCTTTGGCCTGGCGGTCAGTGAATGCAACGGCAATGACATGGCGTCGGTGGTCAGCACCCTGGAACAACCAGCGGTAAAGGGCAAGCCGCAGGTGATTATCGCGCACACGGAAAAAGGTTTTGGCATCTCCTTTATTCAGGGCAAAGCTGAATGGCACCACCGGGTGCCCAAGGGGGAAGAAATCGACCGGGCACTGGAGGAGTTAAACGATGAGTAATGCACAACATCTGGCTGAGGTGATGGTAGAGGCACTGATGGCGGCCGTTGAACGCGGTATCGATGTGGTTCCTGTGGTAGCTGACTCCACTTCAACGGCCAAAATTGCGCCGTTCATCAAGGCCTTTCCCGGCCGGTTAGTCAACGTAGGTATCGCCGAGCAGGCGCTGGTGGGCACGGCTGCCGGTCTGGCGCTGGGCGGAAAAGT
The DNA here is from genome assembly GCF_007828605.1 of Pantoea sp. SJZ147. Lineage (NCBI taxonomy): Bacteria > Pseudomonadati > Pseudomonadota > Gammaproteobacteria > Enterobacterales > Erwiniaceae > Pantoea > Pantoea sp. SJZ147. Next base: position 65,357 of record NZ_VIVB01000012.1, on the reverse strand, counting down.
GGCCGTGACCTGCAACGCCGCGCCGTTTCTGATCTCGCGCGCCAACGAACAGGTGAAGATCGACGTCTGTTATAACAATACCAACGTCAAGCTGTTTGGGCTGAATGCGGGGACCAGCTATGGCCCACTTGCCAGCACGCACCACAGTATTGACGATATCGCCATCCTGCGCGGGTTTGGCAATATTGAAATTTACGCGCCTTCCTGTCCGGTGGAGTGCCGCCAAATCATCGACTATGCCCTTGATCACGTTGGGCCGGTTTACATCCGGCTGGATGGAAAAGCATTGCCGCAGTTGCACGATGAGGATTACCGCTTTGAACCCGGCAAGATCGATGTGCTGCGCGAAGGCCATGACATCGCCCTTGTTGCCATGGGCTCGACGGTACATGAAGCCGTTACCGCAGCAGAGCAACTGAAAACGCAGGGCGTTTCCGCCGCGGTGATCGCCGTGCCTTCCATTCGTCCCTGTGATACTCAGCAGTTACATAATCTGCTGAGCCACTACCGTGCGGTGATTACGGTTGAAGAGCATAACGTGAATGGCGGCGTGGGCAGCCTGGTTGCAGAGGTACTGGCTGAAAATGGTTTAGCGGTCAGGCTGCTGCGCCTGGGCATTGCCGATGGGGAGTACGCCATAGCGGGCGATCGCGCCTCAACCCGGGCCTGTCATGGCATTGACGCCAGCAGCGTAGCGGCCCAGGCGTTGCGCCTCTGCACAGGAGGCTGACGATGCATGAGCCGGTGATTCTTGCTATCGATGAAGGTACCACCAACGCTAAAGCAGTGGCGGTGGATCGGCAGGGAAAGGTGGTGGCGCGGGGCAGTCAGGGCCTGACGCTGCTGCACCCGCAGCCCGGCCTGGCTGAGCAGGACCCGATGGCTATCTGGCAGGCGGTCAGGCAGGCGATAACCGACTGCCTGGCCCAGTGCGCCGGATCGCCGGTGGCGGCGATCGCCCTCAGTAATCAGCGCGAATCCGTTTTGATCTGGCAGCGCCGCGACGGCGTGCCGTTAACCCCGCTGGTAAGCTGGCAGGACCGACGCTCGGAAGCGTTTTGCCGCGATCTTCATCTGTCAGGCAGCGCCGCGACGATTACCGCCCTGACCGGACTGGCGGTCGATCCCATGTTTCCTGCCGCCAAGCTGACCGGCATGCTGGCGTCCTTGCCTGATGGCTTCGCCAGAGCAGCGGCGGGCGAATTATGCATTGGCACAGTGGACAGCTGGCTGACCTGGCAACTGACGGCAGGAGAAAGCTTCGTCACCGACCATGCGAATGCGGCGCGCACCCAGCTTTACAGCCTGCATAGCAACGACTGGGATGATGAACTGTTGTCCCTGTTCAGCCTGCCGCGCGCCGCGCTGCCACAGATTAGCGCGTCAGCCGGTCATGCAGGCGTCGTCGCCTTAACCGATATGGCCGGTCTGACGCCAGGCACCCCGATTCTGGCACGTATTGGCGACTCCCACGCGGCGCTCTATGCCCAGCGGCGTGGCGAGGCCGAAGTGGTCAAGGCAACCTATGGCACCGGCTCCTCGCTCATGATGTCAATGGCAACGCCAATCCTGACCGACAATGGCCTCAGTACTACCGTGGCGTGGCACGACGGGCAACCGCGCTTTGCGTTTGAAGGCAATATTACCCACACCGGCTCAGGCGCGGCCTGGCTGGGAAAAATGCTGGGTGTGACGGACCCACAGCAGTTAACGGCGTTGGCAGAAAGCTGTGATGATAATCAGGGCTGCTATTTTGTCCCGGCACTGTCCGGACTGGGCGCACCCTGGTGGGATTTAAAAGCCCGCGGTATGCTCTGTGGCCTCACCGATGCGGCGACCCCGGCAGTGCTGGCGCGGGTGGCGCTGGAGTCGATTACCTGGCAAATTGCCGATGTCTTTTTCGCCATGGAAAAGGCGAGCGGTGAGCCGCTGCCTGCGCTGTGCGTCGACGGCAGTGCGACACAAAACCGCTGGCTGATGCAGTTTCAGGCTGACGTTCTGCAGCGTCCGCTGCATTGCGCGCCCACCGCTGAAGCGTCGGCGATGGGGGCGGCACTGCTGGCAGGTAAACAGTTGGGATGGTGGCAGCAGGGCGGTGATATGCAGGCATTACAGGGCGGTAACGTCGTGATGCCGCGCACGCAGCTGGCGCAGAAAATGCAGGACAGCTATCAGGGCTGGCTTCAGGCCGTCGCCCGCTGTCGCTATCAGCCTGGGTAAGGGCGGAGGATCGGACAGCGTGCCGCGATCCTCCGTTCGTCCCGGCGCTTAACGATTCGCGCGGCGTAGCTGGGCCGCGTCGTCATCGGGAACCGGCTTGAGATCGACCGGCGGCAAACTGCCCCCGCTGAATTCGACCTGACGGATAGGGAAGGCAAAGCGTACATTGCGTTCTTCGAGCGCCGCCATCAGCTGCAGGTTGATTTCCTGCTGAATATCCATGTACTGGTTGTAGTCGGCACTCAACACAAAATAGACCACTTCGAACGTCAGCTTTGAATCATCAAACGCCAGAAAATGCGCGCGGTCGAAGCGCGTCATCTCGATGCCCTGAATGATGGTTTTCACCAGCTCGCTGATCTCGCGCACCTGCTCAGAAGAGGTGGCATAGCTGATACCAAACTTAAACACGATGCGGCGTTGCTGCATGCGCTTGTAGTTATGGATCGTTTGCTGCAGAAGAATGGTATTTGAACAGACAATCTGTTCGCCGCTCAGGCTGCGCAGTCGCGTGGTTTTCAGGCCAATGTGTTCGATCGTCCCGGCGATGTCGCCAAAGACAATAAAATCACCGTGTTCAAAAGGCTTATCGAAACCAATGGCCAGCGAGGCAAATACGTCACTCAGTACCGTCTGAATCGCCAGGGCAATAGCAATACCGCCCACGCCCAGACTGGCAACCAGCGCCGTAATGTCGATGCCCATGTTTGACAAAATGGCCAACAGCATCATCACCCACACCAGCATGCGCAGCAAAATCCCCAGAATCACGGTGGTGACAGGGTTGCGCACATGCAGCGGATCGCGCAGCAGGCTTTTTAACCACAGACGAATACCGCCGTCTATCCACAGGGTGATCTGCACAATCAAGGCCAGAAACCAACTGTGAGAGATCGTGGCGCGCCAGGCATCGGGTAAATCGATAAAGCGCAGGGCAATGAGCAGGGCAAAAATCAGCAGCAGCAACTGACTGGTGCTGCGTAAGATCTCGACCAGAATGCCGGTAAAACGGACGTGGCGTGCTTCGCTGTAGTGGGCAATACGGTTAGAGGTAAAACGAATCAGGCTGCGCAGCAACCAGTAAATGACCAGGGTGGCAACGATTACGACAGCGCTGTTGATCCAGAGCGTTTGATTGAAAAAAATTGACTGAAAATGACGCGAATTGAGCCAGTTTTCCATTGGGGATGTTCTCCTTGCTGGTTCCGGTTAAACGAGAAAGCAAGGGAAAGCATAGCCTGGATGCGCCGCCGGTGTGCGGCGCAGGGGGAATGGCGGGTTACTGGAAGCGTTGTGCTTTGTCGCGCGCCTGGCGCTCTAAGGCAAAAATAATTTGCTGTAACTGCCGTTCCTGATGGGGTTCAAGCGCGGTAAAACGGAAACTCAGGCGAGGGGTTACTTTCGTCTCATTTTTATTGGTAATAATGCTGCGCTCGCCAATGTGCATCAGCTTAGCGCTGACGTTAAACTGACCGAATTCACCCAGTTCGACCTGCAGGCTGCTAAAATCATCCCCGCTTTTTAGCCCTTCCGGCATCGCCTCTTCGACCAGCACGCCAATCCCGCCCAGGGACAGATCTTGTAAGCGCAGGCGAGCCGGCGAGCCGTCAGGCCACTGGCAATGGCACCAAAACTCCGGGTCCATCGGGGCGCTGATACGGAAAAATTCCCGACGCTGGATTTGCCAAAGGACGTCCGGCAGGGCGGCCTGAAAAGCAGGCAGTCCCTCAAAGTCGGTTTTTTCCAGTGTTCCCAGGGCGAATTCAATTTTGGCACCGTGGGTTTCGGCAAAAATCGTGATTTCATTGCAGTGCAGCGCGTAGTCGTTATCCAGGTTATTGCTCCCCAGATCAAAAACGATACGTGTTTCATCGGCAGCGAGCATACGGCTAATAAACTGCCCGCGTGAAAAATTCACCAGCAAAGGTGTTTGTAACTGAAGCAGGTCCTTCATCACGCCAAGCACGGCCAGCGTGCCACGTTTCAGGTACTGTTCTTTATCGGTTTCTTTCACTTGCTGGCTCCAGATGAGCAACGCTTTTTCATGTAATTATCCTGTTACTACCCGTACGTTATCGGCGGAGAATAATAAAGCTTTAACACGATAACCACTATCATTAGCTGCTTGCGCTACATTTTTAAAAAACATGTCTATACTATGCGCAGTGAACCGCTTGATTAATCAGGCGATCGCCATTGACTAACAAAAGGAAGGAGTAACGGATGGGTATTATTTCATGGATCATCTTTGGTTTAATCGCCGGTATCCTGGCGAAGTGGATCATGCCAGGTAAAGATGGTGGTGGCTTCATCATTACCGTGATTCTGGGTATTATCGGTGCCGTAGTCGGTGGTTGGATCAGTACCTTCTTCGGCTTTGGCCGTGTGGACGGGTTCAACTTCGGTAGCTTCGTTGTCGCGGTAATTGGCGCCATCGTTGTGCTGTTTATCTACCGCAAAGTGCGCAGTTAACGCAGAACTTGACGTAAAAAAGGGCCCGCAGGTGACTGCGGGCCCTTTTTTTATCGTGGCGAAGGCCAGCTATCGGTTACTTCGCGTTGCTTTGCGCCTCGGGAATATCGTGTGCGCTGTTACAGGTTTTATCTTTCGGGCAATATTTATCCAGCAGTTTCAGGGTGACGCCGTTGGTCCAGCCAAAGCCATCCTGCAACGGATATTCACCGCCGCCGCCGCCGCCCAGGTTCGCACCCTCCACCACATATTTTTCGACCAGCTTATGTTCCTTGTCATAGGTCAGCTGTACGTTACGCAGGAAACGTAAGCCCACCTGCTGTGCAAGCTGGGGCTTTTTATAGTGCTCCAGGCCTTCTACCGCAACCCACTGCAGCGGAGCCCAGCCATTAGGTGCATCCCACTGTTGACCGTTGTTCACCGTGGTGGTCACCAGACCGCCCGGTTTCAGCAGCTGTTTTTCCACTGCGCTGGCGGTGCTGTCAGCCTGTTTATCACTGGCGATCTGCATATAGAGCGGAAACAGCGTGGCAGCGGTGAGCTGTGGATGGATCTGGCGTTTCTTCCAGTCATAGTCCGCGTACCAGCCCTGCTTGCTGTCCCACAGGTAACGGTTGATCGCCGCCTGACGTTTTTCTGCCCGGTCAGCAAAAAACCTTGCCCGATCGTCCTGCTTGTTCAGGCGGTAAGCGGTGGACAGGGTTTTTTCCAGATGGAACATCAGGCTGTTGAGATCCACCGGTGCCAGCTGCGTCGTGCGAATGGTGGAAAGATTGTGCGCGTCGGTAAACCAGCGTGAACTGAAGTCCCAGCCCGAGGCGGCACCGGCACGCAGTTCGCGGTACATCTCTGCCTTATTACGCTGCGGGGCTTTATTCGCCGTCGTAATATCATCCATCCAGGATTCCGTGCGCGGAACGTCGCGCGCATCCCAGTAGCGATTTAACAACGTGCCGTCGGCCAGCTTGATCACCCGTTTGCTGGCATTGCCTGCCGCAACGCTGTCGCTGTCTGCCATCCAGTAGTCGTACTCTTTTTGCAACTGGGGCAAATAGCGCGTGTAGGCTTTGTCGCCCTCATGTGTTGCCAGCAGGTCAACCATCAGGCTAAAGAACGGCGGTTGTGATCGGCTCAGGTAGTAAGTCCGGTTGCCATTAGGAATGTGGCCATAGCGATCCAGCAGGGAAGCAAAGTTATCGACCATATCCTGCACTTTGTCCCAGTGGCCGCTTTCTGCCAGGCCCAGCATGGTGAAATAGCTGTCCCAGTAATAGACCTCACGGAATCGCCCGCCCGGCACCACATAAGGTTTAGGCAGCGACAGCAGCGAGTCATATTTTCCCACGCTGTTGGTGGTACGCGTTAACACCGGCCACAGGCCATTAATATGGTCGCGCAGGTTCTGGCCTGCTGGTGGCACATATTTATCGCCATCGGTGGGCAGGGTGAAATTTGCTGTGACAAAACGTTTTAAATCAAAGCCGCGTTGGTTTTTCTGCATCTGCCAGTCGGCGAGAATTGACGAGGGATCGTACTTAGGTACCGCGTCGGCAAAGGTTTTTTGATCGGGGTAGAATTTTGCCTGTTGCACGGCATTAAACAGCGGCCCTAAACGGACATCCGGCGGCTGCGGTTGCGTGTTCAGTAATCGGGAATCCTCTGCTGCCCAGGTGCTGAATACGCTGGCGCTCAGTAGCACGCTAAGCAGAATGGGTGCATGGCGTTGAGGCCGTTTATTCGTTTTTACCTCAGTGTTCATCATCGGTGTTTCTCCTTGTCCGAAATGCGGCCCTGTGTAACGCATTGACCACCCAACAACTTTAGACCTTAACCGCAATTTTCACCCTTCAGTGCGACGGAAATGTGAAGCGGCAGGAATTATTTATTTGCGGTATGTTAGAAAAAAGATGCTTTTACAGGGCACCGCGTGCCCATGTGCACGTTTATCCGAAGCTGAAATAAAAGGAGAGCAGTATGGAGATCGTCTGGTTTCATCCGTCGCAGAGCGCCCCGGACTGGATACATGGCCTGCAGCAACGTTTGCCCCAGGCCCGCGTGCGCCTGTGGGCTCCGGGTGATAACGCCCCGGCAGACTATGCGCTGGTGCGCTCGCCGCCGCCAGAGATGCTGCGCGGCCGCCACGATCTGAAGGGCGTTTTTGCCCTTGGCGCGGGTGTGGATGAGATCTTGCGTCAACTGCAGCAGTACCCGGATATGCTAACGGACAACGTCCCGCTCTATCGGCTGGAAGACACCGGCATGGCGCGGCAAATGCAGGAGTACGCGCTGTGCCGCGTATTAGGCTGGTTCCGACGCTTTGACGACTATCAACAGCAGCAGCAGGCGGCGCAGTGGCAGCCTTTACCGTCATATCCGCGTGAAACCTTTCACATCGGCATTTTAGGCGCAGGCGTGCTTGGACAGCAGGTCGCCGAAAGTCTTAGCGCCCTTGGATTTCCGCTGCGCGTCTGGAGCCGCTCTGCGAAGCAGATCCCCGGCGTGACCAGCTTTGCCGGACCGGCGGCGCGGGATGATTTTTTGCGTGAAACCCGGGTGCTGATCAACCTGCTGCCCAGCACGGCGGAAACGCGCAATTTGATTGATCATAAGCTGTTACAGCAGTTGCCGCAGGGGGCGTTTTTCCTTAACCTCGCCCGTGGGGATCAGGTGGTGGAAGCAGATTTACTCGCCGCCCTTGATAGCGGACAGCTGAAGGGCGCCGCACTGGATGTGTTTCAGACCGAGCCGCTGCCTGCCGATCATCCCTTATGGTTCCATCCGCGCGTAACAATTACGCCTCATAATGCGGCGGTCACGCTGAAAGAAGAAGCGATGGACTTTATTGCCCGTGCCATCGGTCAGCTCGAAGCGGGTGGACATCCTCAGGGCTACGTCGATCGCCAGCGTGGCTATTAATCACTGATGCCTTAACCGGCTTTTTGCAGGAGCAGATAATGTATCCGGTAGATCTCCATATGCACACGGTTGCCAGTACCCACGCCTACAGCACGCTGCATGACTATGTGGCGCAGGCTAAATTAAATGGCCTGAAGCTGTTTGCCATTACCGATCACGGCCCGGACATGGCCGATGCACCGCACTACTGGCATTTCGTCAATATGCGCATCTGGCCTCGGATCATTGATGGCGTGGCGATTCTGCGCGGTATCGAGGCCAATATTAAGAACCAGCAGGGCGAGATTGACTGCTCCGGACCGATGCTGGAATCGCTGGATTTGATTGTCGCGGGCTTTCACGAACCGGTTTATGCCCCGCGCGATCTGACGCAGAATACCGAGGCGATGATTGCCGCGATGGCGGGTGGACTGGTTCACATCATCAGCCATCCCGGCAACCCAAAATATCCCGTCGACATTCCCGCTATCGCCGAAGCCGCCGCGCACTACGATGTGGCGCTGGAGCTCAACAACTCCTCCTTTACCCATTCCCGTCCCGGCAGTGAACCCAACTGTCGGGCGATTGCCGAGGCAGTCGGCAAAGCGGGCGGGCGGCTGGCCTTTGGCTCCGATTCCCACACGGCCTTCACCCTCGGCAACTTCGAGCACTGCCTGCGCATCGCCAGAGAAGTGGATTTTCCCGAAGATCGCGTGTTAAATGTCACGCCGCGCCGCCTGCTGGACTTTCTGGCAATGCGTACCGGCAAACCGATCCCGGAATTGGCGGACTTTTAACCTCGCTTCCTCAAGGAATGTTGATGCATGAATGCGTTTTCCATTCTGTGCCCTATTGTTGGATGCTCATTCATGAAGGCATATTCTCGGCCTTTGGTTAACTGAGTTACAGGCTGATTGTTTTTTAGCCGCCCGGCATCTTTCGACGCTAAGGTTAAAGAGCCAGCCTGTGACAGAATACCGCCGTATCAGGACTTCCAGTTGTAGTAGGTGGCTTCAGAGATACCGGCCTCCCGGCAGACATCTTTAACGGTTCGTCCGGCTTCAACCGACTTAATCACAGCGATGATCTGATTCTCAGTAAAACGGGCTTTAGGCATAGCGATCTCCTTCGTTGGCAGATTGATTATGCCGGATGATCTCTAAACATGAATGGCACGATTATGCGGGATACTTACAAAAGTACAAACACTACTATAAAAAAAGGCCGCTATCATAGCGGCCTTTTTTTCATTTCTTATCTTTAAGCATTTCAAAGATTAGTTTTCTCATTTCTTGAGAACATTGCTCAATGTATAAATTTTCATCATCAGTTTTTACTTCATTAGTACGAGCATTGAGTTCTTCAAGGAAGCTTTCACTTTGCACCAAATCTATAACAGATTCAGTAAATTTCTTTTTTTTGCTAAATTTTAAGTATTGTGGCAATAAATTACCAATTTCAATTGAAGTAGTATTCCACTGTGTTGGAGTTATTATCTCAGTGGCTTCTTGCATTGTTTCTTTAGTGTTCTTCTTTCTGGTAAAAACAGAATGAAAATTTTCAATTATTGTATCAACAATCTTGTTTTGCTTTTCTTCAGGCAGAGTTTTGAAAAGTACGTGAATGATTTTAAAAAAAGTCAGGAGATCCATGTTTGTTTTCGAGTATGTGGAAAGTGGTAGGATTATACACTAAAAGGCCACCGATAAGGTGGCCTCTCGCTTTAGATTAGTAACTTTTATAGACGGTGGTTATAGAGCTTTAGTTGCGTTGATTCATCTTTCATACGTGAATTAACCAAGGCTGTTTTTCTTAAATTTCATAACCGTTTTATTATACCTGACTTGACAATTATTGAACCTTTCTTTGGTTGTCTTTTCTATTTCATCACATTTAGATGTGATTTGTCTTTCTGAAGGGGTGGGTATATTAAGAGATAAGGCGGTTTTAACAGTTAAAAGCTTATCTTTATTGTTAGCACATACGTAGTACAAATTATTTAAGTTATGCTCTTGTGTAAAGTCTTCTGTATTTTTTTTGTATTTTTGGAATTGCATTTCTAATTCAGTAAATTCAGACAAGCTTTTTATGTAGCCCTTTAGTTTAGGGGTGGGTAATTCTTCTATATTCGAAGAACATGCTTCACTGAAAATATTTTGAAGATTCTCAAATCGACCTAACAGGCTTTGGATTTCTTGAGCCGAGGGTAAAGGAGGAAATGTACAAAGTTTCTCAATGTACCAGTTGCTTGTCATTCCTTTTTCGCCTCTTGTATGACGCAAAACGTCAACATTAAGATCCCAGTTTCTTGTCCTTTGTGCTTGATACAAGTATGTCAAAACAATGTCAGGAAAACCGTTATAGAGGTGATCTGTTTTTTTCTTTAACGCTTTTGTATCTTTGGTGAAGCCATCATAGATATTGTAAAGGGATAAAAAATTTTCTTTATAGCTAAGTAGTCTCTCAAGATTCTCTCTTCTGTCAATTTCTGCATCGATACGATTCTTTTCCTGAACGAAAAGAGTGTCTTCTTTAAAATATTTCTCACCACAAATCCCACCAATTAGCCCTTCCTTGCCATCTTTGGTAAGACCTACATATCCTCTTTGATGTTTTTGTCCACAGATTCCATGTTCAGTTTTTACCTGACATTGAACGCTTTCACCAAGATGATAACGGCCTATAAGCGAGCTAAAACTATCTACACTAATTTCTAAATCTGCTGAAAAGTTTGGGCGAGATGTAATCTGCTCGATGCTTGCAAAAGATTCTGAATGTTGAGTCATTTCATATCCTTATAAGTATTTGCTGCTTAACTAAGCAGCGTGCTAAAGATACACCTCAAGGTTTTTGTGAGCAATGATATTTTGCATAAAACATCAGCGAAATCCTAAAATTTTTTAATGTTTGTGTTCTTTCATATGAGGTAAGGGAGATACAGGTATACAAACCTTCAAGAAACGTTACTATGTGTTCACAAATTATTTTCGGCAACCCAAAATATCCCGTCGATATTCCCGCTATCACCGAAGCCGCCGCGCACTACGACGTGGCGCTGGAGCTGAATAACTCCTCCTTTACCCATTCCCGACCCGGCAGTGAACCCTACTGTCGGGCGATTGCGGAAGCAGTCGGCAAAGCGGACGGGCGGCTGGCCTTCGGCTCCGATTCCCAAACAGCTTTCACCCTTGGCAACTTCGAGCGCTGCCTGCGGATTGCCAGAGAAGTGGATTTTCCCGAGGATCGCGTGTTAAATGTCACGCCGCGTCGCCTGCTCGATTTTCTGGAACTGCGCACCGGCAAACCCATCGCCGAGTTTGCTGACTTTTATTTATCTCCTTCAAGGAATGTTGACGCATGAATGAGTTTTCCATTCTGTGCCGTATTATCGGATGCTCATTCCTGAAGGCATATTCTCAGCGTTAGGTTAACTGAGTTACAGGCTGATTTTTTTTAGCCGCCCGGCATCTTTCGACGCTAAGGTTAAAGAGCCAGCCTGTGACAGATAAAGTAGGGGAATAGCTTTTTTAACGAATATGTAAAGCCGTGGAGAGTGGTGTTTTGCACCAACACTAAGAGCCTGAAACTCTACCTGGACTTTATCAGCAGCCATCCACAGAGATGTAAAAGGATTAACAATGAAATCTGTAAACTTGCTGGCTAAGCTCTCGGCACACCTTCTTGAAGGGACAATTACAGTAGCGATGAGCTTTATTGCTCTTGCATCATTGTTTGTGTTCGATAGTCTGGCTTTGAAATTGTGCGGTTTCGTTGGGGCAATTGTGATTGGTTATGGTGCTGCTTATTTTCTTGGTAAAGCGCGGGGAGAGCATAGAGAATGATGGAATTAATATCTGGAATATTGATCGTATCATCGAGTACGCATGCTAACGCTGCCTAAACTTCAACCTTAATGAGAGCGGTAAATTTACGATAAGTAAGGATGTAAAAGGCCTTAATCGTCACTGGTACTAAAGTAGTTAAGTGAAGCATTCAGTATGCTGTAAAACATCCAAAAAACAGAGGATTTTGCAGTGGCTTACGCGTTTAATATGTCGGGATTCAAATTACCCCGACATAATCAATGTTATATAATTACAATGCCGATTTTAGGGCAGTCTTCATGATGTGATTTTCCTCTACAAGAGCAAAGGTAGAAAGGTTCGTGAAACTTTTTAGTATATAGATCGATTTCTTCTTGTGCTCGATTCACAGTTAAGGGTTGAAATGAATGATAAAAGCCTATACACCAGAAAGAACGCTGTTTAATTTCGGTTTCAACGTAATGGGATGCTACGATTGATCTGACTTTCGTAATGTCTTCCAGCATTTTTTTAACGAGTGTTGTTGCTTTAACAGCTCGTTTAAATTCAATATAAATGTATTGGTCTTTAGCGGTGTTTGGTTTTCTGAATATAAGGTCTACAAACATATATAAACGATTAAGTTTGCTTCGTTTATCAGAGTTGGCCTTAAGTTCTCTTCTGGTATGATAATTTTTTTCATTTAGCAAGAAATACTCAAATTCGATCTGAAACCATTTCTCCCAGTCATTATATTGATTGTTAATGACATGAGAAAATTTTGCTTTGATTTCCTTTTTGCTTAAAAAATCCAATAGTAATTCTTTAATTAGTTTAAAGTCTTCTAATTCACTCATTAGTTAGCCAGAGTTAGAATGTGAAATATAATGAGCTGATATATTAATTTGGCAGGGGTCGTTAATCAACCAGGAACGTAATATTTTCACTACGAATCTATCATAAGTCAAATTTTGAATTTTAAATTCTATTGAAAACATGCTTTGTAGTAAAGTCTGGGGTTTTAAACGCTCAAGAAAGTTAAGTGGACAGGAAGATAAGCTAATCGCGTTAAAATAATTTATCATTACTGCCTGATCCTAAAGCGTACTACAGGCGTTTGGCTCCGATTCCCACACGGCATTTAACCTCGGCAACTTCGAGCACTGCCTGCGCATCGCCAGAGAAGTGGATTTTCCCGAGGATCGCGTGTTAAATGTCACGCCGCGCCGCCTGCTGGACTTTCTGGCAATGCGAACCGGCAAACCTGTCGCCGAGCTGGCGGACTTTTAATTTCTCTCCCTCAAGGAATGTTGATGCATGAATGAGTTTTCCATTCTGTGCCGTATTATCGGTTCGCTGTTTAACCGCCATCCGCAGGATGCGCTGCTGGCCCCGCTGTTTACGCTGATTCGTGAAGGTAAACTGGCGGCGCAGTGGCCGCTGGAGCAGGATGAGCTGTTGACGCGCTTACAGCAAAACAGCGATCCGCAGGCGCTGGCGGCAGACTACGATGCCCTGTTTGTGGGCAGCGACTGCAAGGTGTCGCCGTTTGCGTCTGACTGGCCGGAAGGAAAGCCGGAGTCCGACATCCGCGCATTTCTGACCGCGCGCGGCATGCCGCTGGGTGATGCACCGGCCGACCACTTTGGTGGCCTGCTGCTGGCGGCGTCATGGCTGGAAGATCAGTCGGCAGCGGATGAAAACGCGGCCCAGCTGGCGCTGTTTGACGAGTACCTGATGCCATGGTGCGGTGCGTTTCTCGGCAAAGTTGAAGCCCATGCTACCACGGCGTTTTATCGTACCCTGGCGCTACTGAGCCGTGAGGCGATTCAGGCCATGTACGATGAGCTGGTGGAGAGCGCCAGCGAGCAGGGCGACGACGCCTGATTCACCATTGCGCCGGATGCGTACCCGGCGGGCTTCCTGGCGTGGCGCACTGTAATGTGGTGCCGGGCAACCAGGCGGCGGATCGCAACCTGATACCAATGCCCCACGGCGTCAGCTCTAAACAGGGCTGATTGTCCCTGCGCTGCGGCGTAATGCCGGTCTGCTGCGCGTTCGCGCCGTACCGGTGCTGCTCAAGTAGCCAGGCGGTGCGCGCCAGCGACAGGCGCATCTGACTGCCGTTGCCGTGCTGGAGTCGCTGACGCAGTCCCGCCAGCACTGCGGCGGCCATCAGGTAGCCGGTGGCATGATCCAGCGCCTGTACCGGAAGCGGTAGCGGCGCATCATGCTGTTTCCATCGCATTCCCTGTTCGGCAATGCCACAACCCATCTGCACCAGACTGTCGAAACCGCGCCGGTTACGCCACGGTCCCTGCCAGCCCCAGGCGTTTAAACTGACGTCGACCAGGCCGGGGCAGAGCGCCTGTCGCGATTCCGCATCTAATCCCAGCTTTTCCAGTGCGTCGGCGCGGTAGCCGTGCACAATCACATCCGCGTGTTTCAGCAACCAGACAAACTGCGCCCGGTCGGCAGGCTGTTTTAAATCCAGCACGGCCCGACGTTTGCCGCAGGCCAGCTCCTCGTCCACTCCAGGCTCTTGCCAGCCGGGCGGATCGATCCGTAAGACGTTGGCGCCCAGGCTGGCAAGAAACCGCGTCGCCACCGGACCGGCAATAATGCGCGTCAGATCCAGGACGTTAATGCCGAGTAACGGGCGCGCCTCGGGCAATGCCCACGCGACGGCGGGACCGTCGGCCAGGGTTTGTCGGGCGAACAGCGGTTCATGTATGACGGCCATCCCCTGCGGATGCTGCTGCCATGCGTCGGCGCTGCGCATTTCCGCCGCGCAACCGCCAGCCTCAATCACCGCCTGTTCCAGTTCGGCGGCCTGCCAGTGAGCCACTTCACGCGCCAGCGCCGTCCGGTCCGGGTGACGGCCAAGGATACTTTCCATTGCCAGGCGATGATGGGGGGCATTGGTATGCAGGCGAATCCAGCCGTTTTGACAGGCATAATCGCCCGCAAAAGGGTCCCACAGTGCGGGCGCACTGCGATTAAGCGGCATAAAGCTGTGCTGAAACCAGCGGGATGCCAGCCGGACGTTAACCTGTGCGCGGGCAGGACGGTTAAGCAGATCGGCCACGCCCTGCATGGCTAAGCCCAGGCTGGTCGCCGCCAGTTCACTGACGGCATAAGCGGAAGAAAAAGTGGCGGGATCGGTCAATAAGGGCAGCGGCTGCGGCGCATGATTGCCATGCAATCCTTGCCACATCTGCTGCCACAGCGAGCTGGTCAACGTATTCATGCAACAGGCTCCAGAGTTAACACCTTCTCTGAAGCATAGCAGCCTGAACTAACGGCGTCGCAGGCGCGGGAACCGGGCGTGCATTCGCAGATTGCGCAGGTTAATCACCGCAATGGTGGTTCCCAGGATGACCAGCGAGGCACCAATGATTTTGAAGCTGTTCAGGCTGTCACCCAACACCACGATGCCCATTAATACCGCGAGAACCGGCGTTAGCAGCGAGTAGGGCATGATCAGGTTAACGTTGTATTTCTTCAGCAACGCATACCACAAGGTGTACGCCACAACCGAGGAAGCGATAGCACTATAGAGAATGGCAAACCAGCCGCGCCAGCCCGCATGTTGCAGCGCATAGAGCTGATTGGACTCCAGCATAAAGCTGGCGGCACCGACAATCGGCAGGGCAAGGAAAGCGATCCAGCCTGTCAGCGTCAGGGGCTTAATTGGCGGCGATTTTTTTACAATCAGGTTGCTGATGGCCCAGCCGGTGGCGCTGCACAGCAGTATACACAGCACCCACCAGGCAGGAATGGTCGGGCTACCGGACAGCACCACCACGCCACTGAGCGAGATCATAATGCCGATCAGCTGAATCAGCCGCAGCTTCTCTTTCAGCACCACCATCGCCAACAGCATGGCAATCGGCGTACCCAACTGCACCACAATGGCACCCGTTCCGGCATCGGTATAACGCATACCGACAAACAGCAGTGAGAAATGCATAAAACCAAACGTGAAGGCCAGCAGCAATAACCAGGGGAGCTGCTGACGGTTAATTCGGCAAAACGGGACGAGTACAATCGCCACCACCGCAAAACGCATCCACGTGAGAAACAACGGCGGTAACTCAACTAATCCCCATTTTACCGCCACGTTATTAAAGGCCCAGATGCAAACCACCATCAGAACCATAAAGAAATGCCGCACTGCCACAATGTCATCCTTTAAAAATAAACCCGATACCTGCTAATCATGGCACGAACCTGCGATGTTCTGGCAATGATTAACATTTTTTATTTAGTTAAGCAGAAAATAACGCCAAAAAAATTCATAAGACTTTTACAATCGTTACTGTCAGACTGATCTTCCGAAACGCCAACCCTTTTGAGGATTCGATTCGGTATGATTTCCACGCCTGTATTGCCCCTTGCCCTTATCCAGTTAGATGTTCCTCCCGCCAACGTGGTCGAGAAAATCGGTGAACAACCGGTATGGTTTATCGAGGCCCTGAATTTACAACCCGACGATTACCTTATTGTCCGTCCCCATCTGGGCGAAACGCTGCCGCAGTTTACTGAAATCTCGGGTGCGGTGTTGAGCGGTTCGTGGGCGATGGTGACCGATCATGCGGACTGGAGTGAACGCACGGCGGCCTGGATTCGGGCGGCAATGGAGGCGCGTTTACCGCTGCTCGGCGTCTGCTACGGACACCAGCTTATGGCTTATGCATTGGGGGGGAAGGTGGACGATAACCCCAATGACTGGGAGCGCGGGCTGATTAGGTTAACCACGACGACGCAGGCCCGTCACGATCCCCTGCTGGCCACCTTGCCAGATACCTTTGAGGCCTGGCTTTCACATCGTCAGTCGGTGATTACGCCGCCAGCTCACGCCAAAGTACTTGCAGTATCGGAAAAGGATGGCTGCCAGATATTGCGCTATTCATCCTGTGCGCTGTCGGTGCAGTTTCATCCGGAGTTTGACCGCCGCATTATGGACGCGTGCCTGCCGGAAGCCTGTGAGCGCGATGGGGAAGAACTGCAGGGCGCGGACTGGGCGCGCAGCGTCTTATACCATTTCTGGTTGCAAACGCGCCCGGCGGTTAACAGCGCTCAGGGCGCATAGTGGCGTGTACAGCGATAAACCCAGGCTGGCGGGACGTTTTTTAATACCCGTCGGCGTTCCCAGGTAAAGTAACGTGACAGATCGGGCTGGGTCAGTGAGGTGTACTGGAACTGCACAAAGACGCCGTTGGGTCCCAGGGCGTGATAAACCGCCTGCAGAATGGCATCGCGCAGTTCCGGCGACAACGACAACAGCGGCAGGCCAGAAAAGATGGCGTCATAGCTGCCGTTGAGGTACTCCGCTGAACAGGTGCGCACCGTCATTCGCGCGTCATCCAGCGCGCTCAGCTTTTGCGCCAGCGTGCTGCTGATTTCAAACACATCCAGCGTCGCGTTCGGGGCCATCTGAGCCAGCAGGCGACGCGTTAACACACCGTCTCCCGCACCCAACTCGGCAATCCGCAACTGACTGTTCCATTCCACCGATTCAACCATGGTGCGGCACAGCGCATCAGAGGAAGGAGTAATGCTGCCCATTTTGCGCGGATTACGGATGAACTGGTGGACGAAATCTGCTTTAGCGCGCATTAAGGTGAAAGCCGAAGCTAACATGCTTACTTACCTCCAGAGTGAACATATCCCCATATTGACCCCATCGTGCTCAAAAGTTTCCAGTTAACTGGCGAAGCGGCAAAAAGTCGGAATTATCTGTAGTGCACCCATCGCGGATTTTCCTTCGTCGCGGTCACAGTTTAGGGATAACAAACCTGTCAGGCTGACGCTGATCTAATATGTTAACAATAGGTTTCAAAGTTGTTTCACATCCTACTGCGTAAGGAGATTCAACATGCGTTATGCCGCGCCAGGAGAACCCGGTTCTCTCATCACGTTGCAAAAGCACTATGGCAATTTCATCAATGGTGAGTTCGTTGCGCCGGTCAATGGCAACTACTTCAGCAATACCTCGCCGGTAAATGGCTCTGACGCCGGCGCCTTTCCCCGCTCAGACAAGGCCGATGTCGATAACGCGGTCGCCGCCGCGGCGGCTGCGGCGGACGCATGGGGGAAAACCTCGCCTCAGCAGCGCGCGCTGGTGCTGCTCAGGATTGCCGACCGGCTGGAAGAGAAGCTGGAATATATGGCGGTGAATGAAACCTGGGACAACGGTAAACCGGTGCGGGAAACCCTGGCCGCTGATATGCCGCTGGCGGTGGATCACTTCCGCTATTTTGCCGGTTGCGTCAGAGCGCAGGAGGGCAGCGCTGCAGAGATCGACGAATTTACCGCCGCCTATCACTTCCATGAGCCACTGGGCGTGGTAGCGCAAATCATCCCGTGGAACTTTCCGCTACTGATGGCGGCGTGGAAGCTGGCACCGGCACTGGGGGCAGGTAACTGCGTAGTGCTTAAGCCCGCAGAGCAGACGCCGCTGTCGATCACCCTGTTTGTTGACCTGATAAAAGATCTGCTTCCTTCGGGCGTGCTTAACGTGGTCCACGGTTATGGTAAAGAAGCCGGTGAAGCGCTGGCTTCACATCCGGGCATTGCCAAAGTGGCCTTTACCGGATCGACGGCCACGGGCGGCCATATCCTGGAACTGGCCGCGAAAAGCTTGATTCCGTCTACCGTTGAGCTGGGCGGCAAATCGCCAAACATTTTCTTCGAAGACATTATGCAGGCCGAAGAGAGCTTTATTGAGAAAGCGGCGGAAGGCGTTGTGCTCGGCTTCCTCAATCAGGGCGAAGTCTGTACCTGTCCATCACGGGCGCTGGTGCAGGAGTCGATTTACGAACCCTTTATGGCGGCGGTGCTCAAACGTATCAAAACCATCAAGCGCGGCGATCCCATGGATACGGAGACGATGGTGGGCGCGCAGGCCTCTCAGCAGCAGTTCGATAAAATCCTCTCTTATCTGGAAATCGCCCGTCAGGAAGGTGCCGAGGTGCTGATCGGCGGGGGCGTTGAGAAGCTCGATGACTCGCTTGCCAGCGGTTACTACATCCAGCCCACGTTGCTGAAAGGCAACAACAGCATGCGGGTGTTCCAGGAAGAGATCTTTGGTCCGGTGGTAGGCATTACCACCTTTAAGGACGAAGCGGAGGCCATCGCCATTGCTAACGACTCCATCTATGGCCTGGGCGCGGGTGTCTGGACACGTGATATCAACCGGGCCTATCGCGTCGGACGGGCGATTAAAGCCGGTCGCGTCTGGACCAACTGCTATCACCTTTATCCCGCTCATGCCGCCTTTGGAGGCTATAAAAAATCAGGCATTGGGCGCGAGACACATAAGATGATGCTCGATCACTATCAGCAGACCAAAAACCTGTTGGTGAGCTACAGTATTCAGCCGCTGGGCTTCTTCTGACCGGGGGCGGCGTGCCTGGCGCACGCCGCTGTTTTCGCCTGTTGGCTGTCATATAAGCGTAATCTGCTTGTGACATGGTGCTCAGCAGCTATTATCGATCCCTGGCAATGATCATATCGTGCCTGTGTTTGCTGTATGACCTGCTTCACTATGGATAACGGAACAGAGACGATTTATGCAAAATCCTTATGAATATTTGAGCCTGATGGATGATGTGCTTGATGGACCTGAAGACAGCATCATTATTGTGAATTTGCCAGAGCGCCACCGCGCTTACCCGATTTGTCCGCAGCAGGCTGAAGGTGCAGCATTCTCAGCCCGCGCGCCGCAGTCCGCAGCCCCATCGCCGCGTCAGGATGTCCTGTTCTGACAGCCTGTCCCTGTCGTCTGGCTGGCGCAGATGCGGCCTGGCCGGACGCACAGCGCCCCTGTGTAGCCCAGCAATCCCGCCGTATGATTCCCGGCTTTCACCTCTTCCCGGTCATGCATTAGCCCGCACCCCGGCGATGTTGACGCCTGCCTGAATATCCCCCAATCATTCCCGTGCGCGGTTGTCAGACTGACCGGGTTAATACTTTCCTGCGGCACTGCGCCATGCCAGCAATCAACCCGCAAGCGCGGCGAAAACGGAGCAGGCCTGTAACGAAGTATGATCGGCGTCGATATTGACATTACGCGCGAAAATTACCCTTTTGTGCCAGTTGCGGGCTGATATCGATAAGAAAAGTTAACCTTTCATCAACCAGCTGAAAAGAGTTAGCACCGGTTGATAATTTCTGCGCCAGATCGGGCGTGCGGATGTCATCAAAATTTACATATACCATTAATAAAATTTAACTTATCCCGCTATAGATTACTTATGGCAGCGCATGTCGGCGATTTTATCAGCAAGGAATGAGGTATTTTATTAATGAGTAAATTAACCCGAAGAAGTTTTATGGCGTTTGCCGCAGGCGGGACGGTGGCGCTGGCGGCTGGACAGGTTCATGCGCATGACAGCATTCAGTCCTTTCCGACCGGTGGTCGCGATCCCGGGCCGCACGATCCCATCCGCGAAGCAGAAAATCCGGATATTGTTAATCCACCTTCGACCGACAGCGGGACGTTACCGAACCTGCGTTTTTCATTCAGTGATGCGCACGTGCGCAAAAGCAGCGGCGGATGGACGCGCCAGGTCACCAAACGTGAATTAGCCATTTCGACCACCATTGCCGGTGTGGACATGCGCCTGAATGCCGGCGGCATCCGCGAATTACACTGGCATAAAGAGGGCGAATGGGCCTACATGACCTATGGCAACGCCCGCGTCACCGCGTTTGATACCGATGGCAGTTGGTTTATCGATGATATTGGCCCGGGAGACTTATGGTATTTCCCGCCGGGCATCCCGCACTCAATTCAGGGCATCGGGCCTGATGGATGCGAGTTTCTGCTGGCCTTCGACGATGGCGGATTTGATGAGGACAGCACGTTTCTGTTATCCGACTGGTTCAAACATATCCCGCCGGACATTCTGGCGAAAAACTTCAACGTCCCGGTATCTACCTTCGACCACCTGCCTTCGCCAGCGGATGAATATATTTTTGCCGCGAAGGTGCCCGGCAGCCTGGAGTCAGTGGCGGTGAAAGGCGCAACCAAAGCCAAACGTACCTTTACCCACCACATGCTGGCACAGGAACCCATAAAGGCACCGGGCGGCACGGTCAGAATCACCGACTCCTCAACCTTTAAGGTGTCCAAAACCATCGCGGCAGCCCTGGTTGAAATCGCCCCCGGTGGATTACGCGAGTTGCACTGGCACCCGAATAACGATGAATGGCAATACTACCTGGAAGGGGAAGGACGCATGGGCGTTTTTGCCTCATCGGGTCAGGCAAGAACATTTGATTATCGGGCAGGGGATGTCGGCTATGTGCCCTTCGCCATGGGCCACTATGTTGAAAACACCGGCAAGGGGCCGCTGCGTTTCCTGGAGTTATTCAAAAGTGACTATTACGCCGATATCTCACTCAATCAGTGGTTGGCCGGAACGCCGCGTGAGCTGGTGAAAGCGCATCTCCAGTTAGATGACGCGTTTATGGATGCGCTGTCGCTGCAGAAAAATCCTGTGGTGAAATAACGCGCATGGCCGCCTGTCGGCCATGATTGCAATAGGTTGTGGGTCTGTTTTACGGCTGCGTGGACAGCCCACGCTTTTTTCCCAAACCCCAAACCCCAAACCCCAAACCCCAAACTATGACCTGGCGGCTGCCGTGCTGCCCTGATGAAAAATCATCTGCCAGCCATGCGTTGCGGATAACACCCAGTGGGACGAACGTAATGCGGCACGGCTGCCGTCCGGCTGTGAGGTGCGGTAAAGCAAAATGGCATGCTGGGTTCCGACCTCCATCAGTTGAAAGTCGCTGCTGATAATGGCCTGCGCGTTCTCTTCATTCATGAGCGCCGCGATGATTTGCTCACGGTTCAGCAGCGTGCCTGAAAGGGTGATCTCTTTAAATTCGGGATGCAGTGTCTGTTCAAGCCACGCTAAATCGTGGCGCTTTTCATGATGCAGGCTGCATTCCAGCTGTTTAAGCACATCTAACATGACGTTCTCCGGTGAAAACAGCGTCGTCAGGTTTCATCCTCAAGCGGCGCTGAGTGATGGATAACCTCAACCTCTGACCTGAGCTGAATCGCCGGATAATGCGCCTGCATTCCTGCTAACAGCACCGCATCGGGCCACTCATCGTCTTTACCCAGATACTGCGCCACGGAGGACAGCGGCAGAGTGACCACGCGTTCAACGTTAACGATGACGACGGATTCCGGGTCTTCGCTGCTGATATAGCGCAGCGGTCCTGGGGTAATTTTGGCTTCCTGCCAGCGTATCGTATGGCGTTTTTTCCCCGCACGTAGCGCTTTCATCAGGCGGGGTACGATGTGCAGCGTTTGCATGGATGACTCCGGGTAAGTTAACGGTAGCCGTAAATTCTGGCAGGCCAATTGCCAGACCGGACTGATCCTGGCGTCATGGACAGGGATTAAAGCGCGACAGCCAGCGCTGGCGCAGTTCCCTGGCCTGTAGCGACACTGCCGCCGTGTCGCTGGCATGAAAGCCATGAAAGGCACCGGGCCAGACGTGCAGCTCCACGGCGACACCGGCACGGATCAGCCGTTGTGCGTAGTCGAGGTTCTCATCCAGAAACAGGTCCAGCGTTCCTACACCTATCCAGACGGGCGGAAGCCCGGCGAGGTTACTGGCGCGTGCCGGTGCGGCATAAGGCGAGATCGTTTCGCTGCCGGGTTCCTCGCCCAGTAGTGCGGTCCAGCCAATACGATTATATTCGCGCGTCCAGGCAAACTCGCCGGTCACGGGATTGGGATGTGTTTCCGTCACCGTGCGGTCATCCAGCATCGGGAACATCAGATTCTGGAAGGCCAGTTTGGGGCCATCGCGATCCCTTGCCAGCAGCGCCAGCGAGGCGGCCAACCCGGCACCGGCGCTGTCGCCCATTAAACCAATGTGTGCCGGATCGATGCCCAGCATGTCGGCCTGACGCACCATCCAGTTCAGTACCACATAGCAGTCCTCCAGCGAACCTGGAAAAACCGTTTCCGGTGACAGGCGATAGTCCACTGAGACCACGACGCAGTTGTGGCGCAGTGCCGTTACGCTGGTCAGTGAAAGGGATTGCTCCGGGCTGCCAAACAGATGACCGCCGCCATGAATATGCAAAATGCCCATTCGCCTTGGGGTCGTGCTGACCGGGGTAATCACACAGACTCTGACGGGTGGATGGTCGGGGGAATCGATGCTGTGTTCTTCAATGTACAGTCCGCCGTCACGGTAGGTCTGAACCTGTTTTACGGCGGCGTCCTGGCGTTCGCGGCGCAGCGCCACAATGGTTTCCGGGGTAAGCTCAAGCGGCGCACTGTTTGCCAGGGCGGGCAGCAGTTCGGGATCGACCAGATGCAGGGTGTTCAAATCAACCTTCTCCTTGGGGTTCAGATGGCAGTCAGTCTGCCGCATCAGCATGGCAGAGGCTGAAATAACATGACCTGCCGACAGCGCCTGCCTGCAGGTCATGATCATGGCGATAAACCGGATCAGCAGCCGGTGTCTTCACCGTTAGAGGCAATCAACTTTTTATACCAGTGATAGCTCTTTTTCAATGAACGCGTCTGGGTGCCGTTGCCCATATCATCCTGATCCACGTAAATAAAACCATAGCGTTTGGACATCTGCCCGGTGCCGGCACTGACGACGTCGATCGGCCCCCACCAGGTGTAGCCAAACAGTGCAACGCCGTCGGCAATCGCTTCTTTCATCTGTGCCACATGCTGGCGCAGGTAGTCGATACGGTAATCATCATCAATGCTGCCATCGGCCTTAACGGTATCCACCGCACCCAGACCGTTTTCGGCGATGAAGAGCGGCTTTTGATAGCGGTCATAAAGCTGATTCAGGGCCAGCCGCAGGCCTTTGGGATCGATTTGCCAACCCCATTCACTGGTCGCCAGATGCGGGTTACGAATCCCGCCGGTAATCAGGTTGCCCTGCGCGCCGGTCAGTTTTTCCGGCTGGGCGCTGACGGTGCTGGACATGTAATAGCTGAAGGAAACAAAGTCCACCGGATGTTGCCGCAGGATCTCATCGTCACCCACGGCCTTAATGAGCTGCACGCCTTTCTCCGCCAGCATTCTGTCGGCATAAGCCGGATAATAACCGCGCGCCTGCACATCGCTAAAAAATAACGACACGCGCTGCATCTCTTCACAGGCCTGTACGTCATCCGGATGGCAGGTGTGCGGATAGAGGATCTGATAGCTGATCATACAACCCACCTGAGAACCGGGGATAATCGCGTGGCACGCTTTGGTAGCCAGCGCGCTGGCGACAAACTGATGGTGCGCGCCCTGATATTTAGCTTGCTCCAGGTGAGGATGACCTTCTTCAATCACGCCCACGCTCACATACGGATGGTGCTTCACGCAGTTGATCTCGTTAAAGGTCATCCAGTACTTCACTTTTTTGCGATAGCGGGTGAATACCGTAGTGGCAAAGCGGACGTAAAAGTCCACCAGTTGGCGGTTTGGCCAGCCACCGTAGTCTGTCACCAGCGCCAGCGGCATCTCGTAATGCGACAGCGAGACAATGGGTTCAATACCCTGTGCGAGCAGGGCATCCAGTACCTCATCATAAAACTGCAGGCCCGCCTCGTTGGGTTCCGCCTCATCGCCGCGCGGAAAGATGCGCGTCCAGGCAATCGACATACGAAAGCATTTAAATCCCATACCGGCGAACAGCGCGATATCCTCTTTGAAATGGGTGTAAAAGCCGTTGCCTTTGCGCTTGGGATAATACTTTTTACTGTCTGGGTTCTGGGCTTCTGCGACCTGATCATGCGTCATGCTGAGCCACTGATCCAGCCATTGTGATTGCGGGGTAGCCGTGTCAAAAGTATACACATCGGAAACCGATAATCCTTTGCCACCGACATCCCAGGCACCTTCAAGCTGATTCGCGGCGGTTGCTCCGCCCCACAAAAAACCCTCAGGGAAGGCTGTTGGATACGTCATGTTTTGCTCCTTAAACCGCTGCGGCGGTGAGTGTCAGAAAGGCATCGCGACAGGCGATGTTCCCGGTGGTTTTGACCGGGTGGATAGCGCCATAGCGCTCGCTGTTAGTCACAATCACAATTACGCTCGGGTCGATGCCTTCGGCCTGAAGCGCGGCCAGATCGAACGTAACTAACAGATCGCCCGTGCCGATAAACTGCCCGGGCTGAATATGGCTGGTGAAGTGGCGGCCGCCGAGTTTGACGGTGTCGATGCCAATGTGGATCAGGATTTCCGCACCGGTGTCGCTCTTCAGCCCCAGCGCATGGTGGGTTTCAAACAGCGACTCGACTCGGCCGTCCACCGGAGAACGCAGTTCGCCACTCGTCGGGTAGATAGCCAGTCCTTTACCAAAAATCTCGTCGGCAAAAACCGGATCGGCCAGCGCACTCAGCGGCGTAATCTCACCACTCACGGGCGCAAAGAGCTTTTCGGGATCGTGACGATGAAGACCGGGTGCGGACGCCACATCGGCGGCGGACTGCTGGGTCGACTCATCAAAACCCAGCAGCACGGTGAGCAGCGCGGCGCTGCCAAAGGCGATTGCCAGACTGAGCAGGGCATAGATAAAGGTCGGGCCGACCAGCGCGGGAATGCCGGGCAGTCCGCTGAGCGCAAACGCATAGGTTTTTACCCCCATTGCCATTGCAAACGCGCCGCCGCAGGCCCCGCCGAGCATGGCAGCAGCAAACGGTCGTTTGTAACGAATATTGATACCGTACATCGCGGGTTCGGTAATGCCCATTGCGGCGCTGAAGCTGGTGGTGAGCGCCAGTGACTTGAGCTTTTTATCTCTGGCCCGCAGGAATACGCCGAATGCCGCACCTGCCTGACCAAGATTGGCAACATAAAACAGGATTTTAAACGGGTCGAAACCCAGTTGGCTGATGTTGTGGATCATCACGGGCACCAGCACATAGTGCATACCGGTAATAATAATCAGCGATAATGTCCCGCCGACCACAATGCCGGCGACAATCCCCATGTTTTCGACCAGCCAGATAATGCCGCCGGTCAGCGCGTTACCGGCAAAGATCCCCAACGGGCCGATGGCGATAAGCGTAATGGGTGTGACAATCAGCAGGCTCAGGAGCGGAACAAACATGGTTTTCAGTGCCGCGGGCATCAGGCTGTCGATCAGGCGTTCCACGTAGCTCAGCAGCCATATCGACAGCAGCACCGGAATTACCGTCGAGGCATAATTCACCGCGGGCACGGGTAATCCCAGAAAGTGGATCGGCTCACCGGCGTTGAACAGGGTTTGCAGGGCAGGGTGAAAGAGCGCGGCCGCCAGCGCCACGGCGACGTAAGGATTGGCACCAAACCGCCTTGCCGCACTGAACGCCAGCGCCAGCGGCAGGAAATAAAACACGCCGTCGCTGATGGCTAACAGCACCTGATAGCTCTGGTTATGCGCTTCAAGCCAGTGAAACGCCACCAACAGCGCCAGTATCCCCTTGAGGATACCGGCACCGGCAATGGCGGGAATAATGGGCGAAAAGATGCTGGATAATCCCTCCAGCAGCGCCGAGACGGGATGGCTGCGCGACGGGGCGCGCTGCGGGGTGTCCTGTAACGGCAACTGGCTCAGCAGTGCCTTGCACAAGGGGTCAACCTCATTGCCAATGATTAGCTGAAACTGATCGCCAGAAAGGTTAACGCCCATCACGCCATCCAGCGCTTCAAGCGCCTGACGGTTGGCCAGGCTGTTATCTTTAAGTAAAAAACGTAGGCGGGTAATGCAGTGAAATAAAGACAGTACGTTATCTTTCCCGCCAATCAGTGTAATGATTTGCTGTGCGGTGTCCTGATAATTCATAAATCCCTCCAGACTGAAGTCAATATGACGTCATCCACAATGACCGGGGTTAACCGGGTGGGTAGGCTTCTGGGGTTTGCCTGATTGAACAGTCACAAGCCGGTTTTCATTACGTTTTAGGGGGTAAAACCTCGGGCGCGCTGCGCTGCACAATATTTTCGATGTGCACTGTCAAATAGAGTTTTTCAGAGTTGCTCATGCTGTGGTGATAATGTTTTTTAACAAACTCATTAATGGCGTCAACGCATTTAAGGGTGCGTGCGTAACGCTGCTGCGCCAGCGCAAAAAATTCGTCATCGTTATTATTTAACACCTCGCCATCGATGACCCGCTGGGCAAAAAACTTCAGATGCGTAATAAAACGCTGGTAATTCAGGCTGTGTTCATCTGTATGAAGGGTAAAAAAGTATTTTACGATTTGTTGCAGCTGATAAAGGAGCTGGGTAATTTTTGCAGTTTTTCCCAGCGAGTCGTTAAGCCCGGCGTTAACGATATGCAGTGCAATGCTACAGGCTTCACTGTCCGGTAACAGCATGCCGGTGCGGGCGACCACCATGCCCAGCGCCTGACGGCCAATCGCATACTCAGCGGTGTAGAAGTGGCGCACTTCCCACTCCAGTGGATTCGCGAGCAGCGTGTTATCTTTATGACGTTCCAGGGCAAAATGAAGATGGTCGGCCAGCGTAACATACAGCCCTTCACTTAATTTATGATTCAGCTGTTCGCGCGCCAGGCTGACAATATCGGCGGTAAGCTGGAGAATATCGATAGGCACTTCACTGACCAGATCTTTAAAGCGTGCAGAGATCGATGAATCTTCCAGACGAAATATTTTTTCTGCCTCGTGAGGATGAATACTGGCACCGTTGTGCGTATTAAATCCCAGACCGCGTCCGGTCAAAATAACTTCAAGGCCGTTATCATCAATCGCACTGACCACATTATTATTCAGTATTTGTCTGACCAGCATCGCTCACTCCTGAAACAAAATCGGGCAAAACATAAATACAGCGGTGAAGGGAATTTCCCCCAGCCTGCATTCAGGTTTTGCCCGATAATCGGTAACAAGCGTGATGCCGATTTATCCTGGCACTGTGAAAATGGAGATTCAATATCAAATTGTGCAGTGGGTTATCTGACGCGCCGATTTGTGATCCGCTTTGCGAAAAGCATTACAGCAAGCTGTTACGCAATGGCGGAATCCCAAATGAAATCACCCTTTTTCACGAAGCAGACCGCTTCCGGCAGAGAACACGCTAAACAAGGGCTGCCCATTGCCTGTCAACTGCACGCTGTCTGTCTCGGCGCGATGCTTAGCCTTGTGCCTGGCGTTTTTGCGCGCCCGTCAGGAGTTGCTCCAGCACGTCGATACGGTGCCGGTGTGGCGTGGTAATGGCGTAGAAGCGCTCCTGCAACTCCGCCGATTGGCCTACGGTGACAAGAATGCCGGTACGCAGTTCATCCTGAACCACGACCTCGGGCAATACGGTGAGCCAGCCGCTGTCGCGAGCGATCAGACGCAGCATAGCCATGTCGTCCACTTCAGCGCGCACTCTGGGCGTTACGCCCGCCGCAGAGCACAGCACATCAAACTGCGCGCGCAAGGCATGACGTGGGCCGGGCAAGGCAATTTCCACGTTATCCAGATCTTCCGGGATGCGCAGACGGCGCGATGTCCATTTGCTCGCCGGGCCGACTAAAGAGATGGACTGACTGCCCAGATACACGAAGTGCAAAGGACGATCGGGGTCCACGGGAACGGTCTCATTGGCCAGCACCACATCGAGCTGATGTTGCATCAACCTGACCAGCAGGCCTTCCAGCAATCCCGACTCCAGTGTCAGCACGACAGTAGGGTCGGTAAGCGCAGGCCGAATCCAGTTTTCCTGATAATTGCGCGACAGGGTTGCCACGCTGCCCACACGTAACCGTGTGACACCGGCTGAACGGCCTTTTAAGCGTCCCAGCATCTCCTGGCTAAGTCCAAAAATATTGTCGGCATAGGCCATGACCAGCTGACCTGTGTCCGTGAGGATCAGGCGGCGGCCTTTGCGGATTAATAAACTTTCGCCAAGCCGTTCCTCAAGCTGTCGGATTTGCACCGAAACGGCCGATTGAGAGGTCGCCAACTCTTCGGCAGCCCGCGTCAGGTGCCCGAGTTTAGCGACGCGCCAAAAATAAAAAAGGTGATGGAAATTTAGCTGGTTAAGGTTAATCATTCGTTTTTAAGTATTGAATTATTCAAATAAATATATTTTACAGAATAGTTTGCGTCAAGGAACATACCCTCAGTCACATTCATAAGGGCTAGGCGATGAATATCCTTGAAGCTTTTTACCTGGTTTGTTTTTTAGCACCGGCAATTTTAATGTTCGGGTTAACGGCACTGACGCGGTGGGGCGGGCTGCCTACACCGACACTTTGGCGTGTTTTGCAGATTCTGTCGTATGGCACTATTGTCTTCACCGGACTGTCTCTTACTGCGGACATCCGTGTCGTGCAATGGCCCGGCATAGTCAAAGCCACGACGTTTGGCCTGGTGTTGGCTTTGCTGGTGCAGCTGCTCGGCAACGTCATCGCGTCGTTTTCTGCGCGTTATCTTGAAGGGGAAGCCAACCAGCGACGCTACATGGGCGCACTGACCGCTGTTCTGGGCAGTGTCCATCTGCTCTTGCTGGCCGATAACTGGCTGCTGCTCATCGCGGCCTGGGCCGCTGTAGGCATAGCGCTGCAGCACCTGCTTTGCTTTTACCCGGATCGCCCCTTTGCCCTGTTTGCGGCACACAAAAAATACATTGCCGATCGGATGGCTGACGTGATGTTGCTCGGCGCTTCCGCGCTGGCCTGGTGGGATGTTGGTAGTTTCTCGCTGTCAGCCCTGTGGATGCACATCGCCCAGCAGGGTGCGTCTGTGTCCTTGCAGGCGAGCGCCGTGTTGCTCGTGATGGCGGTCATTCTCCGCACAGCCTTACTGCCCGTGCATGGCTGGTTGATACAGGTGATGGAAGCCCCAACGCCGGTATCTGCGCTGCTGCATGCCGGCGTCGTCAATCTTGGTGGCTTTGTGCTGATTCGCTTCGCACCGATGGTAGAACAGGCCAGTGCTGCGCGAGTCTTGTTACTGGTTTTTGGGCTGACGACCGCGGTGCTGACAGGCATGGTCATGTTGACGCGCATCAGCATAAAAGTACGCCTGGCCTGGTCTACCGTCGCGCAAATGGGCTTTATGCTGCTTGAGTGCGCACTTGGCCTGACTACCCTGGCGGCTCTGCATCTCATTGGTCATTCGCTCTACAAAGCACATGCTTTTCTGTCCGCGTCAGAAGGCGTAAGACACACTCGCCAGCAGGCGCTGCACCGGGTTTCCTTGCCCGGCACGGTGAGCGTGCTTCTTGCCCCGCTATTAACGATTTCAGCGGTATTTCTGGTGCTGACGCTGGCAGGTCTTGCCGCCTGGCCCTGGTGGTGGAGTGTTGTGCTGGGCATGGCGTGGGCACCCTTGCTGTGGTTGCCTGACGCGCAAGACGGCTCGACACGTACGCTGCAATCTCTTTTCGGACTCTTCACGGTTATCGGCCTGACGATGGTTGCCCTGGCTTTGCATATGCTGCCGCTCGGTTTGCAGGACGCTCCTGATGATCGTCTGGGCCTGATCGCGCTGGCAGGTATGGCAGCACTGTATGTCTGTCAGGTGTTGCTGCAAAAGCAGCCACAACGCTTGTCGCGCTGGCGTCGGTGGAGCTACGCGGGTTTTTACCTGGACGAAGCCTATACGCGTCTGACGCTGCTTCTATGGCCCGCGAACGGGGTTTCCGCAATGTCCACGCCCGCTGAGCCTGACGTCCCTGATGCACCTGTTGTCGACAGGCCGCGCTGAATAACACCATTAAACTGGAGAGTTTCCTGATGGATACACTGACCCACAAAGAGAAACCCGTTTCGGCGAGCCTGGCGCAATCCGCAACCAATGCAGATTCACGGCAGGTTGCGATCGAGCAAGCCTGCCAGCAGGCCTGCCATGCGATTGCACCTGCATGGCCACTGGATCGCGCTATCGCGGTCAATCCGCATTGGTCGCGTATCGGCATGCCGGTGCGCAAGGTGGCTGCCCGGATGGCGGTGCTCGGCGGTATTCAGGTCTTCCCACCGCGAGATCGGCAGAGCCTGGCCTGGCACGAAGGTCGCATTAGCATGGCCGATCTGACCCAGGCGCTGCGTCAGCTACCTGAGGCGCAAGCGGCCGGCCTGACGGCTGAACAGTGCACCCAGGCGCTGCACGCAAGCGCCCGGCAGGGACAATTACCGCTACTCATCGATATGCTCGACAACGATCCCCATCGCCACAAAAGGTTATCCTGGCGGCAAGCGATCACGCATCAGGTTAGCCAGACCTGCGCCGCTTACTTCGACGAACATCAGGCGAGCTGGCAGCCCGATCGCCACCAGGGGTTGTATACCTTCTGGCGAGATACTCTGAAGCATGACCATGGTATTGGTTTGTTAATGGGCTTACCGAACATCCACAAAGCTATCAAGACGTTGCCGGATAACGCCATGGACGCCGGGCGCTGGGTCATCGAGCGTTTGGGCCTGCCTGAAACGGTGTGGGCAGATTATCTGGAATCGGTGTTACTTACCGTCAATGGGTGGGCATCCTGGTGCGCTTATCTGGGCTGGCAGGCTGAGTTGGCGGGCGGCAAGGATACGCACCTGCGCGACTTGCTGGCTATTCGTTTAGCCTGGGGCATGATCCTTTTAGAATGCAAAGATGATGCGGCTACCCTGCAGGCATTTATCTCGCTTCAGCACGCCTGGACACAAGCCCCTCAGGTGCTGGAAGAGGCCGAACAGGCCATGCTGGTTGACGAAGTCTGGCAGTTGGCTCTGGAAACCGGCTATCAGCGTGAGTTGGCGCATCGGCTGACTCCGATAAAGGGTCAGGAGGTGGGTGCCCAGGCTGTCGACGTCCAGGCCGCCTTCTGCATTGATGTGCGTAGTGAACCGATGCGCCGCGCCCTGGAGGCCGCCAGTCCTGGCGTGCAGACCATCGGCTGTGCAGGATTCTTCGGCCTTCCGGTTGCCTACACGCCGCTGGCTACGCAAGCCCGGCGTCCCCAGTTACCTGGCTTACTTGCGCCTTCCATAGAGGTCAACGACCGTATTGTCTGTGCTGATTCGACGCAGTGCGAAGCCGATACCGCACGGCAAAATGCAGCCAGCAGATCGCGTCAGACCCGGTTTGCCATGGCCGATCAGTGGCATGCCATTAGCCACTGGCCGGGTGCCGCTTTCTCTTTTGTGGAAGCGGCCGGGTTGAGCTACTCCGTCAAGCTGATGAACAGGTTACTGCCACGCAAAAAAGCACGTCCCCGCGACGATCTGGATGGCTTGCCCGCGCGCTACCGTGAGATCTGCCGTCCTCAACTGGTTGGGCTGGATACAGCGGCCAAAGTTAAGCTGGCGGCAGGCATTCTTCATGCCATGGGCCTGACACAACGTCTGGCACCGATAGTGCTTCTCGTTGGGCATGGCAGTCAGTCAGCCAACAATGCCCACGCAGCGGCACTGGACTGCGGTGCATGCTGTGGTCAGACCGGCGAAGTGAATGCGCGCAGCCTGGCGCAGTTGCTCAACGAGCCAGCGGTTCGCCAGGGGCTGAAATTGCAGGGGGTGAACGTCCCGGACTCCACGGCGTTTGTGGCGGCGCTGCACAATACCACCACCGATGAAATCGAGTGGTTTGATCTCGACCTGTTGCCACAAGGTGCGCGTGAGCGCTGCGCGTGGTTGCAACCCATTGTTAATCAAGCCTGTGACCAGGTTCGCCGCGCCCGCGCGCCCGATCTTCAACTGGACCCGCGAGCGCCTAAAGATGAGTTACTGGGGCAGTTACGTCGTCGCGCTAACGACGGTGCACAAACCCGGCCTGAATGGGGGCTTGCTGGCAACGCCACCTTTCTGATCGCGCCTCGTCAGCGTAGCCGTGGCGTAGTCCTGAGCGGGCGCAGTTTCCTGCATGACTACGATGCCAGTGAGGATGTTGACGGTAGCCTGCTGGAAGGTCTGATGACCGCCCCGATGCTGGTCACACACTGGATCAACTGGCAGTATCACGCGTCCACTTGCGATCCGCAGAGGCTGGGCAGCGGCAACAAGGTGTTGCATAACGTCGTAGGTGGACGCATCGGCGTCTTCGAGGGCAACGGCGGCGATCTGCGCATCGGTCTGTCACGGCAGTCGCTCCATGACGGCAAGCGTTGGATGCACGAGCCGCTGCGTCTGACTGTGGTCATCGATGCACCGCAAACTGCCATTGAAGCGGTAATCGCAAAGCATGAGGTCATCCGGCAACTGCTGGATAACGGCTGGCTTCACCTCTGGCGCTTTGAGGCATCCGGTTTGCTGCGCTATGAGCACGGACGCTGGCTCCCGGTGCATCTGGAGAGTGCCTGACGTCGTATCCCTCCCGATCAGTAGGCGGAACACATGCCGCGGCGGCCTGTTTCAGGGCAGCTTCTGCACGCGTGACTTCTGCGTTGACGTGCGCAAAAGGTTGCGGACGTCAACGCCGCGCCATCGGGACGTGGCTGGCTTGAGTCTGGTACGGCTGGGCTGTGGACGGACACAGTCACCGGCGTCGATGCGCGCATCAGGCGAAGTGCTCGCACAGGAACGCCACGAACGCGCTCACCTTAGGACTCACCAGTCGGCGCGACGCGTGCAGTACCCAACCTTCGATAGCAGGCACCTGCGCCGTGCCCCACTCGACCAACCGGCCCGAGGCTAACGCGTCAGCAACGGCAGAGCGAGGTAATACGGCCACGCCAGCGCCAGCAAGTACCGCATCGCGCGCCATAAAGGGCGTCGACAGGCACATGACTGGCTGTGGGAGATAAGTGCGCACGCGGCCCGAAGCATCGATGATGGACCATTCGGGAACCACGGCGCGACCCGCGCGTACAACCGCTGGCAGCTTCAGCGGTTCTTCGTCGTAATGCGGCTGCGGCAGGTGTGGAGGTGCAACAAGTACCAGGCGATCGTTCAAAAACTTGCGACCGACCAATGTGTCGTCGTGGCGGGGATTGAAGCGCACCACCACATCGTAGCCATCGCTCACCAAATCGACGAGGCGATCTTCCGCGATGACATCAAGCCGTATCTCGGGGTAGGCGGCGCAGAAGGCCGCGCTCAAGCGCCCAACCGAGACATCGGCGAACAACAGCGGCACGCTAACGCGCAATACGCCACGCGGCTGGCCTATGCCCGCTTTTAGTTCTGCCAGCGCTTGCGTAATTTCGTCGAAGGGATCAAGGGTACGGGCATGCAGGATCGCGCCTTCCGGCGTCAGACGAAGCGTTCGCCCACCACGTTCGATCAGCCGTACTTTCATCTGCTCTTCCAGCGCGCTGACATGGCGCGACAGGGTCGCTTTCGGCCTTCCACTCGCGCGGCTGGCACGCCCAAACCCGCCATGAGTGGCAACGAGATTGAAATCGGCGAGTGCACTAAGATCCATATTTCGTTCCATATTTGAGACAAACTGTTTTATTTTTAAGCACTATACGCCATTTATGGTTCAGTGGAAGACAGGGCCTCTCATCACAGGGTAAGGAGTTATCAAATGAAAGCAGTCCGTTTTTATGAATATGGCGGCCCAGAGGTCCTGAAGGTAGAAGATATCGATCTACCTGAACCCGGCCCTGGTCAGATACGCATCGCAGTCAAAGCGGCTGGCATCAATCCGATCGACTGGAAACTTCGCGCGGGATATATGCGCGAGATGATGCCGCTTGAGCTTCCGGCTGGCGTGGGTTACGACGCGGCGGGCGTTGTCGACGCCGTGGGGAAAGACAGGCTGATGATTGACCGTCGTCGCCGTCATGATGTCAGGCCAGCAATACATCGTTTAACGCCAGGGTAATACCGCTGGGTTGAGCATGACATGTATTCGGCGCGCGTCTGTTTTTTAAGCAAAGGGTTGTCTTTATTAAAGGAAAAGCCATTATATCTTTTTAAGATAGAAGGATTTTCTATGAGTGATTCTGTCTGCACATCCATCGGGCTGCTCCTGTTTCCGGCGCTTACTCAGCTTGATCTTACTGGCCCGTATGAAGTTTTTGCCAGGGCACCGAACACACAGGTTCATCTCATCTGGAAAAACCTGGATCTTGTCGTTTCCGATCGTGGAATGGCTATACAGCCAACGACCACATTTAAAACCTGTCCACAACTGGATGTAATTTGTGTTCCCGGTGGGCCAGGACAGATAAACCTGATGGACGATGACGACGTCCTTTCATTTATCCGTTCCCAAAGCGAACACGCCAGGTTGGTGACGTCTGTCTGCACTGGGTCGCTGGTTCTGGGCGCAGCAGGGCTTCTGAATGGATATAAAGCAACGTCGCACTGGGCTTCTCTGGATCAACTCGCGTTGTTAGGTGCGGAGCCGGTCAATGAGCGCGTAGTCCGTGACCGTAATCGTATTACCGGCGCAGGCGTAACTTCAGGTATCGATTTTGCGCTCAGCGTTGTGTCAGAAATTCACGGAAGCAATATTGCTCAGACTATTCAACTGCATTTGGAATATGACCCCGAACCTCCCTTTACCTGCGGCTCACCCCGTACCGCATCTAAAGAACAGTTAAAAAACGCACAGGAGCAGGCCGCGCCTTTTATGGAAAAGAGGCGGCAGGCGACGTTAAAAGCAGCAGCCAGACTGTTTAGATAAGGGCAGAGTGGAAGAGGGGGGCTTTTTGACTTTACATGTTTGCTTCTGGCACGAAGCGGACGGTGGGTAGGTGATGTCTGCTATGAGCGAGGAGCGGAAGTTCGCCCTCAGCCATACCGCTGAAGATCTCTAAAAGGGAATGGTTGGGATGAGCAGGAAACTTCCCCCCTAAGGTATTGGGTCATACTGCGCGTGGCTTAGTGATTTGAAAAAACAAAAAGTTAATCCAGTAAACCTCTAAGTTATCGAAGACAAGAGCAGTAACATGGTTTATAAATCACTCACTATCGTTATCATCGAAAGGAATCCAATGAAAATTCTTGAGAAGAAAACCAAACATCATTATGTATGGGCTCATTACCTTCAGGATTGGACAGTTGATGGAACCAACATTTACTACATTACAAAGAAATCTAACATTGCATCTGACAGTGTCAGAGGTCTGGGACTTGAAAAAGATTTCTACAAAATAGGTATGTTGAAGGAAAGCGATAAAGAACTCATAGCTCTCTTCACAAACAAATGTAATGAGACATTAAAAGAACTTCATTGGAATTTTGTGAATATGATATTCGAGACACAGAAAATGGTCTCCTTATTATCACCTGCTTTTAATGCAAAACTTGGAATAAACTTACAAGATATTATACAGAGCAGTGCTTTCGAAAATTATTTGTCCGAGCAAGAATCGAGCGCCATAAAAATTTTAAGTGAATTAAAAACAGGAAACTTGCTTCCTTTGGATGATAAAGGTACTTACTATGGGTTTTGTTATTTCTTAGGGCATCAATTTTCTAGGACACAGAAAATGAAGCAATTATTAATTCTGTCACTGGATAAGATTCCTGGCCAAATACACACCCGGGATCGTCTAAGGGATTTTTACAATAGAAACTGGTGGTTTATGTGTTCATTTATGGCAATAAACCTTTCTTATGACATGTCCTTGAACGGCAGCAGAAAAGTCATTCTGCTTGAGAACAAATCCAGTATTGACTTCATTACATCTGATCAACCAGTGATAAATCTGAATCCAGAAGAAAGTGAAGGTGAATTTGTTGATTATTATTACCCATTATCTCCTAGTAAAGCGCTATTAATAAATACCAGTGGGGTTAAATATTTCTCGAGCAATCATCTAAGTTACGATGAAGTACACATGCTCAATACTAAAGTAGCCCGTTCCTCTTGCAAAACTATATTTTCGAGAAACAAAGAAACCGTTAGGTTATATAAGAAGGACTTCAATCAACGAAATTATTTAGCTTTTACATTACAGATTGCAGACTGAACAAATTGTAACTGAGGGGGCGTATAGTCAAGCATCCCCGCTGGTGATGATGGCGGGCGACAACTTTTTATAACTCACTCCCGTCATCGCTTGACTGAGCTGTTTGCGGCTGATTAACATATTGTGATGTAGCAACGTTTGCTTCTGGCACAAAGCAGACATCATCGCAGAGAATCTCTTACAGGGTTGAAAAAAGCCCCTCGCATTCACCATGATTTAGCCTGTCTGTATATCAGGATAACCTCTATGCCACGGTTAAGTCCTCAATAAGATGAAACACCTACAACGTTTTTGGACGACACTTTGGGGATGAACATGGCGAGTGTTTCGCACACCTCTGGCTGAATGATTTTCCTATAGCTCGCCTTTTATTGGGAACGAATTTTATCCTGATACGTTGAAATAACAGAGTTACCATCACTTTTTTATCTGACTATAGCCTGCCGTTATACCCTGCTACCAAACAAGCATTCGTCACCTTTCAAAACGCATGAAATAGTGGTTTCAGAACCTTACCTTTGTCTGAAACGAGAAATCTCATGCTAATCCCACAACCTTATTTACTTTTTCTTGGTGATGTTACCGATCCACTCGCGGCGAAAACGGCGCGCGGTATTCATATCTGGCGGCCGGAACAGTGCGTTGGCGAAATTAAACTGCCGGGCTGCACTGTCAGCCTGGGTCTGGATGAGCTCGACATCCCCCGCGCCAAAGCGCGCGGCGCAAAAACCCTGGTGCTGGGTACCGCCAACGCAGGAGGTTATCTGCCAGAACACTGGCTGGCGACGGTGAAAAGTGCCATCGAAGCGGGCATGAACGTTGCCAGTGGATTACATCATCGTCTGGTGGACGAACCTGAACTGGTAACGCTTGCAAAGACGTTTGGTGTGGAGCTTTTTGACTTACGTCATATGCGTCCGAAGCTCAATGTGGGCAGCGGTAAGAAGCGCACGGGTAAGCGTATACTCACGGTGGGGACGGACTGTTCAGTGGGCAAAATGTACACCTCACTGGCGCTGGAAGCGGCGATGCGCGAGCGCGGAATGAAAGCAGATTTTCGCGCTACGGGGCAGACCGGCATTCTGGTTGCGGGCGAAGGGATTGCGGTGGATGCGGTCATCGCTGATTTTATTGCCGGTGCGGCGGAAGCGCTGTCCCCGGCTAATGATGATGACCACTGGGACATCGTTGAAGGCCAGGGCTCGCTGTTCCATCCCTCTTATGCGGGCGTCAGTATGGGACTCATGCACGGTGCACAACCGCACTGGCTGGTCATGTGTCATGAAATGGGTCGCCCCCATATGCGCCATTTGCCTCATCAGCCCATGGTCAGCCTGAAAGCGTGCGTTGAAGCCAATCTGCGCGCCGCGCAGGTGACCAGTGAGTCTGTCCAGCTGGCTGGCTTTGCCATTAACACCTCTAATTATCCTGAAAAAGAAGCGCGTGCCTATTGCGCCGAAATTAGCGTCGAGTTTGGTTTACCGGCAACGGACCCGGTGCGTTTTGGTATTGACGAGATCGCCGCGCTGCTGCAGGAGCGTGGTTGAGATGAGACAGTTGCAGATTGACGTGGTAGCGCTGCCGCTGGCGCGGCCCTTTGCTATCTCGCGCGGTGTTCGTACCAGCGTAACGGTTATCCGTGTCACGCTTGAGCAAAACGGCTTCATTGGGCAAGGCGAATGTACGCCGACGGCGCGCTACGATGAGACGCCAGACAGCGTTCAGGCCGAGCTTGAAGCGGTACGCGCTGACGTTGAAGCAGGCTTGAGCCGCCACGATCTGCAACACCGTTTACCCGCCGGTTCCGCGCGCAACGTGCTGGATTGTGCGCTGTGGCGCCTGGATGCCGCCCGCGCCAGTCAAACGCTGTGGCAAATCAGTGCCTGTTCTCAGCCATCGTCGGTGGTCACGGCGGAAACCCTCAGCCTCGATACCCAGGGAAATATGGCGCTGGCGGCGGCGGATGCCGTATCTCGTGGTGCCATCCTGCTCAAAATTAAGCTCGACCGTGATGCGGTGCTGGAAAAAGTGGCGGCAATTCGCGCTGCGGCACCGCGCGCCACGCTCATTATCGATGCCAATGAAGCCTGGTCAGGTATGGATTTGGAAAGCCTGCTGCTGGCGCTTCAGGCTTACAACATCGCGATGGTCGAGCAACCGCTTCCCGCCGGTCAGGATCATGACCTGCAACGTTTCCATCATCCGATTCCCGTCTGTGCTGATGAAAGTTGCCATACGCGGGAGGATATCGCCGGACTGCGTAATCGTTACGAGATGATCAACATCAAACTGGATAAGTGCGGTGGCCTGACGGAAGCGCTGGCGATGGTCGATGAAGCGCAAAAGCAGAATATGCGCATTATGGTCGGCTGCATGCTGGGCTCATCACTGGCGATGGAAGCCGCATTGCCCGTGGCGGTCAACGCAGAGCACGTCGACTTAGATGGGCCTATTTGGCTTGCCGCCGACAGCTCTCCCTTTTTGAACTACTCCGAAGGCCGTATCTGGCTATAACGCGACGAGGCGACCATGACGGACACACGACACACTTCTCCAGCCGCAGGTGCCGCCTGTTCATCACCGGTGCTTGACATTCGGGATCTCAGCGTCTCATTTCGTGGGCGCAGTGGTGAGAATCAGGCACTGAAAGGCATCAGTTTCGCCATTAATCCGGGAGAAATTGTCGCCGTAGTGGGTGAGAGCGGCTCAGGTAAATCAGTCACTTCGCTCGCCGTGATGGGCTTGCTGGCGAACAGCGGCCGTATCGATCGCGGCAGTATGCAGTTTCGCGATCGCGGCGGGAAAGTGCATGCGCTGGAAACTCTGGATGATGCTCAGCGCCGCACGTTGCGTGGTCGTGAAATGGCGATGATCTTTCAGGAGCCAATGACCTCGCTGAATCCGGTGCTGCGCATTGATGATCAACTCACTGAAGCCTTACGCGATCATCAACAGTACGACAAGAAACAGGCCCATGCGCGCGTGCGTGAATTGCTTCAACAGGTACGTATCGCCGATGTGGATCGTGTGATGAAGAGCTATCCGCACGCGCTCTCCGGCGGCATGCGCCAGCGAGTGATGATTGCGCAGGCACTGGCATGTGATCCGCAACTTCTTATTGCCGATGAACCCACTACGGCGCTGGATGTTACCGTGCAGGCGCGCATTCTGCATATTCTGCGTGATTTGCAACGCGAGAAGCAGATGGCCGTTCTGTTTATCACCCATGATATGGGCGTTGTGGCTGAAATCGCGGATCGCGTCGTGGTTATGCTGCGGGGCGAAGTGGTCGAGCAGGGCACCGTATCAGAGATTTTTGCCGCCCCGCAGCACGCGTACACCAAAGCGCTGCTGGCGGCCGTGCCGAAACTGGGCGATATGCGCGACTATGCGTGGCCGCAACGCTTTCCCCTGCTCGGTGCCCGGCACGCGGCACGAGACGAGCAGCATACCGCTCGCTACGACAGTGCGCCGCTGTTGGATGTGCGTGGGTTGAAAGTCTACTATCCCATCCGCAGCGGCATTTTCTCGACCCATACACATCATGTGCATGCGGTTGAGCAGATTGATTTCAGCCTGTGGCCGGGTGAAACCCTGGCGATCGTGGGTGAAAGCGGCTGCGGCAAATCGACCACCGGGCGTGCGCTGATGCGCCTGATCAACAGTGATGCCGAAAGCATTCACTTCGAAGGAAAGGAAATCTCGCACCTGAAAGAGGCGGCCTTCCAGCCGCTCCGCCGTGAAATTCAGATGGTGTTTCAGGACCCTTATGCCTCCCTGAATCCGCGCCTGACCGTGGGGTTCACCATTGCCGAGCCGTTGCTGTTACATGGCATGGTGTCCTCGCTGGAGCAGGCTTCTTCGCAAATCGATGCGTTGCTGAAAAGTGTCGGCCTGTTGCCCGAGCACGCGCGTCGTTATCCGCACGAATTTTCTGGCGGCCAGCGCCAGCGTATCGCCATTGCCCGCGCGATGGCGCTGAAACCGAAAGTGATTATTGCTGATGAAGCGGTATCGGCCCTTGACGTCTCGATTCAGGCACAGGTGGTCAATCTGATGATGGACCTCCAGCAGCAAACCGGCGTGGCATGGATTTTCATTTCTCACGATATGGCGGTCGTTGAGCGTATTGCCAATCGCGTGGCGGTGATGTACCTCGGCCAGATTGTGGAGCTTGGGCCGCGCCAGTCGGTATTTAATCAGCCGCAACATCCTTATACCCAACGTCTGCTGGCCTCCGTGCCGGTAGCGGACCCCGAGAACCGTCAGCCCCGTATTTTCGATGACAGCGAAATCCCTTCGCCGTTGCGAAAGGTGGGTGAAACGGTCACTAAACCCCGTTATCGGCAGGTTGCGCCCCAGCACTGGGTTGCTGACGGCATTGCATTGCGATAATCCTCAACGACCAGGAGATTTTATGAAAACACTGTTTCGCCGTACTTCGCTCGCCCTCGCATTGACGACGACGCTGGTCATGACCGCGCAGGCCCAGGATCTGCGTATTTCAATGTATGCCGATATTACCGGACTGGACCCGCACGATACCTCCGATAATGTCAGCTACTCGGTGCAGAGCGGCATCTTTGAGCGCCTGTTCCAGTTTGATGCCCACATGAAGCTGCAGCCCTGGCTGGCGACCGGTTATACCTCCAACGACAGTGCGACGGAATTTACGCTGACGCTGCGTAAAGGCGTTACCTTTCAGGATGGTACGCCGTTTGATGCCGACGCCGTCAAAGCCAACCTTGATCGCCTCGCCGACCAGAAAAAAGGGCTCAAGCGCAACAGCCTGTACAAAATGATCGCCAAGGTCACGGTGCTGGCACCCGACCAGGTCAAAATCGATCTCAATCAGTCGTTTGGTGCCTTTATTAACACGCTGGCGCATCCTTCTGCGGTGATGTGGAGCCCGTCGATTCTGAAGCAGTATCCGGACGAAGCTCAACTTAGACTGCATCCGGTGGGAACCGGCCCGTTTAAATTTGTTAACTGGACACCGGGCAAAGCGGTGACGCTGGCGAAGTATGACGGTTACTGGCAGCAGGGATGGCCAAAAGTCGATCATGTCATTTTCTCACCCAGCCCGGAAGATGCCACACGGGTGGCAGCGTTAAAATCGGGTCAGGTGGATGCCATCTGGCCGTTGCCTTCCGATCTGATCGCTGCCGTGAAGCAGGACAGCAAACTTTCGATTCAGCGCGATCCCAGCATTTATCTTTATTACATGGCGATTAACACGCAGCACAAGCCGCTGGCGGATGTTCGTGTGCGTCAGGCAATCAACTATGCAATTGACCGTAATCTGTGGCTGAAGGTGGCCTTTGCCGGTTTGGGCAAACCGGCCACATCCGCAATGCCGGAAGGGGTTCAGTTCTATCAGAAACAAACCGATCCGGATTACCACTATGCACCGGACAAGGCCAAAGCGTTGCTGAAAGCGGCGGGCTATCCTGATGGTCTGGACCTTAAGCTCTGGGTCACCAATGCGACGGCCAGCGTGCGCGCCGCTCAGGTGCTGAAAGCGCAACTGGCCACGGTGGGCATTCGTGCCACGGTGACACCAATGGATTCGGGGACGCGCAACGCTAAGCTGTGGGGCGTACAGGACCCGAAAAAGGCAGAGTTTGACCTCTATTATGGCGGCTGGTCGACGTCCACAGGCGATGCCGACTGGGCGCTGCGTCCGCTGTTTGCCACAGAATCCTGGGTACCCACCTCGTACAATGTCTCTTATTTCAGCAATCCTGATGTCGATAAAGCGATTGCCGCCGGGCTGGCGACGGCCGATCCGGCAAAGCGTGGCATTGCCTATGCGCAAGCGCAGACGCTGTTATGGAAGGATGCACCAGTGGCCTTCCTTGGCACACCCGACAATCTGGTTGGCAAACGCAGCACCCTGAACGGCGTTTCGATGCTGCCGGATGGCAATTTGCTCTTCACTCAGGCGTCGTTTAAATAAGACGCGGATCGCCTTCAGGTTCTTTGCCCTGTGCGGGCAAGAAACCTGAGGGTGCCCGTCGCACCTCATTTCAAGGAATGGCATGTTTGCATACATCATTCGCCGATTACTGGAGATGATCCCGGTTTTGCTGGTGGTCTCGCTGCTGGTTTTCGGTTTTATCAAGCTGCTGCCGGGCGACCCGGCGCGCATCTACGCGGGACCGGATGCGCCCATTGAGGCCGTCGAAGCGGCGCGACAGCATCTCGGGCTGAACGATTCTCTGCCGCAGCAGTATGTCCACTGGATCGATAGCCTGTTGCATGGCGATCTGGGCACGACGTACCGAACCCAGCAACCGGTGCTGCAGGTGATTAAGCAGGGCTTCATGCCAACCCTGTGGCTGGCCTTAGCGGGTTTCGCCTGGTCCGTGATTCTCGGCCTGGTGCTGGGCGTGCTGGCGGCACTGAAGCGGGGAAAATGGCAAGACTGGACGCTGATGAGCATGGCGGTTGGCGGTATTTCCATGCCCGCTTTCTGGTTGGGGCTGTTGCTTATCCAGTTCGTTGCGATGCCCTTTGGGCTGTTCTCCGTCAGCGGCTTTAACAAGGCCAGCGATATTGTCCTGCCTGCCATTACGCTGGGGGCTTCTGTGGCGGCGGTAATGGCGCGGTTTACCCGCTCGGCCTTTCTTGAAGTGGCGCAGGAAGATTACGTGCGCACCGCAAGAGCCAAGGGACTACGTAACCGCCTGGTGACGTGGAAACATGTGATGCGCAATGCACTCATCCCGGTGATTACCATGCTGGGTTTGCAGTTCGGTTTTCTGCTGGGCGGCTCCATCGTCGTGGAAAGCGTCTTCAACTGGCCGGGGTTAGGCTGGCTGTTGATTGAGTCGATCAAGGCGCAGGATCAACCGGTCATTCAGGCGTTGGTGATGCTGTTCGTGTTCGAATTTATTGTGATTAATTTGCTGGTCGATCTGCTGTATGCGGTCGTCAATCCGGCCATTCGTCTGCGACAGGAGCCAAGATGAGTATGCAATCGCTGACTGAAAACCCGCCACAGGTCATCCGTTCGCCGTGGCGTGATTTCCTGCATGCCTTTGTGCGTAACCCTCTGGCGCTGGTTTCGGGCGGATTTGTGCTGCTGCTGATCCTGGTGGCGATCTTTGCCCCCTGGCTGGCACCCTGGGACCCGATGGCACCGGACTGGATGGCGTTATCGTCGCCGCCCAGCGCCGCACACTGGATGGGAACCGACGAACTGGGGCGCGACCTGCTCAGTCGCATTATCTATGGGGCGCGAATCTCGCTCTATGTTGGCGTGTTGTCCGTAACGCTCGGCATGATTGTCGGGGTCGTATTGGGTTTACTGGCAGGCTATTACGGCGGTTGGGTTGATATGCTGATCATGCGCGGTGCCGACGTGTTGTTCGCGTTTCCTGGCATGTTGCTGGCCATTGCGGTGGTGGCGCTTCTTGGTACGGGCCTGAACAATGTGATTATCGCGGTCGCGGTATTTAGCGTTCCCGTGTTTGCCCGTATTGTACGTGCTTCGACGCTCTCATTAAGACAGGCTGCCTATGTTGAAGCCGTGCGCTGTGCCGGTGCACCAGACAGAATCATTATCCTGCGCCATATTCTGCCCGGCACGCTTTCCAGCGTAATTGTCTATTTCACCATGCGCATTGGCACCAGTATCCTCACCGCGGCGGGCTTAAGCTTTATTGGCCTGGGGCCGGAACCGGATGTCCCTGAATGGGGTAATATTCTGGCAATGAGCCGTAGCATGATGATGGCGGGCGCATGGCACATGAGCGTGTTTCCGGGACTGGCGATTTTCATCACCGTGCTGGCGTTTAACCTGCTCGGAGACGCGCTGCGCGACACGCTCGACCCGAAACTCAAGGGCTAACCATGGATTTTCAACAATTGCAGTGCGATCTGCTGCTGGATCGCTGGCGTAATGCGCGAACGTTAGGGCAGCCGCGCAGCGCATGTGGGCCCACCAATCGAATCAGCGATGTTGCCG
Organism: Pantoea sp. SJZ147; assembly: GCF_007828605.1. Classification (NCBI taxonomy): domain Bacteria; kingdom Pseudomonadati; phylum Pseudomonadota; class Gammaproteobacteria; order Enterobacterales; family Erwiniaceae; genus Pantoea; species Pantoea sp. SJZ147. Next base: position 21,154 of record NZ_VIVB01000012.1, on the reverse strand, counting down.
GTGTGCGCGTTGGACATTACACGCTGAATGACGGAGAGAGGCAGACTGGCATAACGGCTATCGTACCGCCGGGCGACAATCTGTTTCTCACGCCGTTGCCATGCGGGGCCGACGTCCTGAACGGCTTTGCGAAACCGGTCGGGCTGGTCCAGGTCGAAGAGCTTGGCGTGTTGCAGACGCCGATTTTGCTCAGTAACACGCTGGCGGTGGGCACCCTGTTTACCACGCTGGTACGGGATGCCATCAGTCGTAATCCGGAGCTGGGGCGGACGTTGCCCACGGTGAATCCCCTGGCGCTGGAGTGCAATGATGGCTGGCTCAATGATATCCAGGCGCTGGCCATCAGCGAGGCGATGGCGCAGGAAGCACTGCACACGGCTGCGGCCGACTTTGCGCGCGGCAGCGTCGGTGCAGGGCGCGGAATGAGCTGTTTTAACCTTAAGGGCGGGATTGGCACGGCCTCGCGTGTTATTCCGTCGCTCAACGCAACGCTCGGGGTGCTGGTGCTGGCGAATTTTGGCACGCTTAGCGCACTCACGCTTGACGGTGTGCGGCTGGGTGAAAGGATTGCGCCGCTACTGGCGGGTGACGTACCGCAGCGTGATGCCGGTTCTGTCATTGTGATTATGGCCACGGATGCGCCGCTGGATGCGCGCCAGTTGAAGCGCATCGCGAAGCGTGCCGGTGCCGGCCTTGGACGGCTGGGCAGTTACTGGGGCCATGGTTCGGGTGATATTGCGCTGGCGTTCTCAACGCAATCTCTGCCGCAACCGCCGCAGGACGACACGCTGGAGCCGCTGCTTGCCGCCGCCGCCGATGCAACCGAACAGGCTGTACTGGATGCGTTGTTGAGCGCGGAGGCTGTTACCGGCTTTCGTGGTCACCATCGCCCCTCACTGACTCAGATTCTGGATAAATTAACCGCATGAAAATTTTTATCTCTGCTGATATTGAAGGTATTGCGGGCGTGATGCGCCCGGAGCAATGCACGCCTGGCAACCCGGAATATCAGTTGGCCCGGGGACTGATGGAACAGGAAGTGAATGCCGCGATTGAGGGCGCGTTCGCGGGGGGCGCAACGGAGGTGGTGGTCGCCGACAGCCATGCGCAAATGACCAATTTGCGTGCGGAAAATATTGACCCGCGCGCCCGACTGGTGCAGGGCAAACCTCGTGGCCTGTCGATGGTTGAAGGGATAGAGCAGCAAACCTTCGATGGATTATTTCTGGTGGGCTATCACAGCGCGGCAGGCGAATCTGGCGTACTGGCGCACACCATTAATGGCCGTGCATTCTGGCGTATCCATATCAATGGCCTGGTGATGGGGGAAACCGACATTTATGCCGCCGCCGCCGCCGAGCATGGCACGCCACTGTTGCTGGTCACGGGCGACGATCAGCTCCAGCACTGGATAGCAGAATTTTATCCCACGGTTGATTATGTCTGTGTAAAACGCGCTATTTCCCATACCTGCGCGGAGTCCATCAGTCCCAAAGCGGCACAACGTGCGATATGCGCCGCTGCAAGGGCTGCGCTACAACAGCAACCTTCGGTCAGCACGACGCGCCTGACGGCACCTTATTGCATGCAGCTTCAGGCCAGCAAACCCGTATTGGCCGATCTGTTTAGCCTGATTCCGGGCGTTACGCGCATTGATGCGGTGACTGTGGAATATCAGGCGGAGCGAATGGATACGGTGATCAGCCTGCTCAGCGCGTTTTCTTATCTGGCGAGTACCCAATCGTAGAGAAGGATGTTCGTGACGTCAGGGCAGAGACGATGTTCGTCCCTCTGGCGCTCACCTGGACTGTTTCCTGCAACCCCACGGTCTGGCGACCGCCAGGCCGTGCCTGCTAATCACGCGCACACGCGGATGACCGCCGGGTCAGCCGCGCTGCAGCACAACAGCGCCTGAACACCGTTGCTCCCGCCATGCGCCTTTCGTTGCACCCTCATGGTGCGAACGCCTGTCCTGCCAGATTGCCAACACGGGTGCGGTCGGCCGGGATGGGCAAAAACCGGCCCGGTCTGGCTCCCTTTCCCCATTATTTTCCGCGCATACATGCAACATCACCCCGATCGGCAGCTAAAGGCGACAGTCAGTAGCTTCGCCAGCGTTACGGTACAATTTTTGCAATAAAGCAGGAACAGAGCAGGGATTGCCATGGCGCGATCACGACACATTTGCTTGCGCGCCATCCAGGGCAGGGAACGGAGAACCGCGTAACAGAGCGCGCCGGTCCGGTTTGCCGGTAGGCCTGACGAGATAAACGATGTTACAGGTGTACACTGTGATTCAGACATTGGCGGTTCTGCGCGCTAACAGTTAATAAAGGCTTCTGACAACGGCCTGCGGGCAGATGAATCCACTTAGGGTAAATAATGATGCGGCTCCGCCACATAGAAGTCTTTCAGGCCATCGTTCAGACCGGCAGCATTAGCGCAGCCGCGCGCTTGCTTAACGTGTCGCAACCGAATGTCAGCCGGGTGCTGAATCACGCGGAACAGCAACTGGGATTTGCGCTGTTCGAACGGCGTATACAGGGCATGAGCGTCACGGCAGAAGGGCGACGGCTGCTGCCGGAGGTGGAAGATCTCTACCAACGCTTACAATCCATCACTCAACTCACTGAACAACTGCGGCGCGGCGAAGGACAGACAGTCCGCGTCGGTGCGGCTCACGCTTTTGGTCAAATGGTGCTGGCTCCCGCCCTGGTCACCTGGCGGCAACAGGTGGCCTCGGTCAGTGTCGAACTGGTCACGGAGCACTTTAATACCCTGTGCCAGATGATTCTGGATAATCAGCTGGATTTCGCGCTGGTCTTTGGTCAGCAGGTGGACGCCGATCTGCTGGCCGAACCGCTGTTTCAGTCTTCGATGGTGGCGCTGCTGCCACTTAATCATCCCCAGCACGAGCCCGTTACGCTGGAATGGTTATGCAGTAATAACCTGCTGATGATGCAGACACAGGACCCGCTTGGGCGCGTCCTGCACCGTGCGCTGCGCGATAAAAAACTGAATCCGGCCGTGTCGCTGTCGATTAAAACCTACTCGGTCATTGCGGATATGGTACTGGCGGGCGGCGGCGTGGGTGTCGTGGATCTGTTCACGGCTTGCCGTTATGCCGACCAGTTAAAATTGCTCCCTGTCGCACAACCGTTGCCGTTTGAAGTCATGCTGATCAGCCGTCGTGATTGCCCCCAATCGCAGTCCACGCTGCAACTTAAGCAGGTCATTCGTAACAGACTGTGGGAGATTGCCCGCCAGTGCGAAGCGCAGTTTATCCGTGAGTGAGCAAGCTATGCGCTCACCTACAGCCATGCAGCTTATTTAAAATACTGTTGTAGAGCTTTTTAAAAAGGTCAGGAGGAAGGTCGGTATCCTGAGATTTATTCTGTCTGGGGATCACGCTGTTCGCGCTATGAGCATATTCAAGGCGAGCAACCGGGCGTTTTTTACGAGGGTGCTGATGTAAACCTGCGCCGGGTTGTAAATGGATGAGGTTACTATCCTGAGAAATGTTAAAAGCCCTGACCATCGCAGTCAGGGCTTTTAAGGTACTTCAGACTTCAGATTTGACATTAATGAACTTACTAAATGACTACTGCAATTTATACTGCGTATAAATGCACCCGTTTGCTACAGATAATATTGGGCATTAAAACGTGAAGACCTCCCATTAGTTATCCTGGTATATCACTTGCCATCTTTATTAATGACTAAAGCATGGCGTCTTAAACAAGTACATTCCCCATCGCGACATATACTCTTTGATGCGTTGCCTGACTACAGTTGCCTTCACCTGAATCCAGGGAAGCAACGAGATGGGTAAATCAAGGCCTTACATCGTCGCGCTTTTACTACCATTTTGCTGCACAGCACTGTCACTACGTGGCCTTAAAGCGAACTGCATCCCAAACTACAGACTTCATGGCCTTTAATGCAAAATGGCTTACCCCAATTAGTACAACAATGATGCTCGTTTTTCTGTGCTGTTAGGAACCTAATCTACGGGTTTTATTCTCCGAGTCAATACTGTTTTTAAAAACATGTTTAAATTATCAGTGACATAGAAAACTTCCCTTTAAGAATGCTCCCAATATTTTATTTCTGTGGGTCAGGGCGAGCGTCAGTGAAAAATGGCGGATGCTTTTTTGACATCAATCAAATTCTTTCAGAAGCCGGCATTCCAGTGCGTCGCTCATTATTTTCTTCAGCCCGGGACTTATCGCCTTTCATTGACATCGGTTAAGGACGAAATAAGAAAGTTATATTGCGTATCTGGAAAAATATATGGAAAAATCATCACCATGAAAACGCTACTGGTCGTAGCCTGGAAACAGGAGCAGGGCAGAATGACCCGATTCGGGTGCCGGTGGTTTTTCGCCCGTGGAAAGCGCCAGCGAGCTGAATGCTCAGCTGTCAAAGGGTAACAGCAGTACAGCGTTTTGTTAATACGGAGACTGTTGTTGGCAGTGAGCGACTCAGTCAGGCTTCATTCCGTGCTCCCGGCGTGTGATGAAGCGGCCAGACGATGTGGTTTCTGGCTCACAGTATCCCGAACTCTCTCTGCCGGGCGTTAGGTAACCCGGCGAACAATTTGACAGGTGTAGAAGAGGTCATAATGAGTCAGATTGAAAGGGTAAATCCTGTTAAAGAGCCCCTGTGGCGAAAGGTATTCAGGATCTACATGATGACGTGTTTTCCCTGCGCGTTGTTAATCACTTTACCTTCAGTATTCATTATCCCGTCACTGCTCAGGAAAGGTGATTATCTGACGCTGTCGCTTTTCGTTGCCATCTGGGTTGCCTTTGCCCTGCCGCTGATTTCAGCCGGATTAAGCAAATTACGTCACCGTAAAGTGCTCGGCCACATGGTTGCGCTTCTGAGTTGTCCCCATCGTTTCAGCCCACGTGCGCATCAGGTGGTAGATACAAAACGAGGTCAGTATTTTGGCGTGGACACCGATCGCGGCACCCTGCTTTACATACGCAGGGTGAACAGGGACACCACTGATGTGGTGGCGCTGACCATGGATGACTGGGTGAAATGTGAACAGGACGGGGCATGTTTACGTATCCACACCTGCCGGACGGATGTATCACCAGTGTGCGTATACGATCATCCTGCATCAGTGGGATTGATAGCCGAAACGCTCAGGGCAATGAGACACAGACGTTATCCCGAGCCTGCCGGAGAATCCTGGTCTCACTATGTCAGGCGGCAGAGTCGCCTGATTCCTTATGCGCACAATGTTATCGCACCTCAGGACATCTGATTCACCCGGCTGACAGCTCCTCTGGTCTGGTCATGAAAATTGGTTACTGTTCTGGACACCTTCGTGCCGCTTACGGGGTGATGGCGCATGCCCGAGAGATACCGCTTTATAAAGCGATCTCTGTTAATCCTGCCTGGACCGGTAAGGGCGATGGTGAGAAAAACAAGGACAAGAGTAGGGCAGGACATTATCAGATGACGGGATGGGGAATGGCGTGAGTGTTACCTACAGGATTGCCTGCTAAATGATGACCGCGGGGACAGGCAGAACAGAGGGCGGACGACATCAAGGCAATAAAAAACCCGCACAAGGCGGGTTTTTTTGTTATCGGCAGAGCTGGTCTGAGCAGACCAGTGTCTTTCTCGCGGTTGTCAGCGCCGCTGATAACGAAGGCAGGTTAGAGCGGCGTAACGTTGCCAGCTGCAGGACCTTTAGCGCCATTTTCAATGGTGAAGGAAACTTTCTGTCCTTCATCAAGTGTTTTGTAGTTATCACTCTGGATAGCAGAAAAGTGTACGAATACATCTTTGCTACCGTCGTCTGGAGTAATGAAGCCAAAACCTTTATCTGAGTTGAACCATTTTACTAAACCAGTCATTTTGTTAGACATAGATATTTCCTTAATTGATGAGCCACTAGGTGCGGCGGTTATGGCCTGTCATTGAGATTTACTTATTGGGCACTTAGGAGGAGGCTCTCGAAGAAAGGTATCTTTGGATAACGCTTTAACTGAGGACTGCTTTACTAAAACTGCTTCATAAGGTCTGTGTTCCAAACCGATGCGCTATTAAGACACAGCGAAATGGATTTTGCAAACCCTTTATTTTTCTGTCTATTTGAACGTTCAGAAGGCTGAACGGCTATCCGAAACGCGCTGCTGGAAGAGAGTGATGAATCTCAGAGACGCTGGCTGTTTTTGCTAAAGTCCACGAAAGGTTAGGAATCGGGGACGTTCTCTTAAGACGCTGCCAGTCGGAAACTCTCATTGAAAGAGTGAAACCAAAAATTATGGAGGATTGCAGGAGTGATAATGAAGGGCGTCAGAGGCTTATGACACTGGGTGAGATAGCGTTGGCAAGATCGGTTTTTAGTCCTTCCATCGTTTATCCTCGCGTCTGGATTCATCATGCCAGTGACTTTCCCTTCAAACTTCAGGGAAGAAATACCACAATGAGTCCTGACGGCGAGCTTTATTTCCGGGACTGGTATTGCGAAGACGTTGTATCAGCACTGACGTATAATAAGCAGGTCATTTTCCCGGTTGAAAAACAACCAAAAGCAGGTCTTTTTTGTATTCAGCCAGCAAAATTTAGATTTGAAAACGGGCAAGAATATTTCACTTATATTGAAGTAAATAAAAAGCAGAGGATGAGAATAAAAAGGCTACAAGAAAAGCCTGTGTCTCGACCTCCCGGGTGGTAGAGCAAGATAACAATCTCAAGATTGTCCCAACCGCGCATAAATCAAAGCCAAACCCGCATCCCTGTATTCGGGGTAATTTACAGTGAAACTGTACATGACAGAGACAAGATCAAACGCAATTCCGGCAACAAAAAGTCGTCGTACTGAAAGGTGATAAGGCGCAAGAGCCCGACCTGAAAGCGTTGCGGTTTGAGTCAACAGTCATATCTGTAGATAAAGGTATCGTCAATCCTCCCCAGGCCATCGAGGCGCTCGTTCACGAGAGTGGCTTCACGTTTGAAACCACATTTCAACGCAACCGACTGACTGCGCAGGTTACGTCCTGCCGTACGAATTTCGATTCTCTTTGCCTGCAAAAATGCTGAGGCTATGTTTGTGACCTGTTTGCATGCTTCAGACATTATGCCTTTCCCCAACACATCGGTAGCGAGCCAGTAACCGATTTCATAGTAAGGAATCGCGCGATTTCTGATGAATAAGCTAATACAGCCCACGAGTTCATCTGACTGACGATCAATAATTAAAAATTTATATTCTTCTCTGTCATTCAGAAAATTATCAGCCGCCTCCGCCATGTTTTTCTTAACAGAATCAAGAGAATGAAATCCCGGAGACCAGAGCAAGAATTCATGATGAAGAGAACTGAACGCATTCAGTTTTTGCTGCATTTCTTCTGTACGGCTCATGTCAGGGGCAATCAGATAAAAATTTTCATGCTGCAGAAAATGTAAAGGAATATCATCCAGATACATATTAAATCTCCCGTGCACAGGTTATTTTTATTTCTTATCACAAGCGAGGAACAGCGGCATCCACTTTTCATGATGTGGGGAGCAGCAAACTCCCCCCTCCAGCCCGCGATAAGCTGAACGGCGCTCGCGCGCCATCATCAGCAAAAGCCGCTCATCTCCCCAGCATGCTGAGTCCACCTCGTACACCATCATGCCGTTTCCACATCCGGGCGAGATCCACATCCCCATGAATGTTATATAACTGTAAGTATTAATCGAATAAAGTTGCTACCTGGCGCGTTTATGCGTTGTCTGTTCACTGGAGAATCCCGTTATGACGCGCGCTGTTACTTTTCTGGTTGCTGGGTTGCTGCTGAGTCCGTTATCCCACGCCGCCTCACTTTATTACACGATTTCCACCCCTGACACCGCGATAGGGCTGTCATGGCGCGCCTTTGGCGGTATTTCACATGCGAAATTAACGGGCGTGACCGGCGAGGTCGCGCTGAATCCGACGAATGAAATGGATAATCATGTGAAGGTCAGTATTCCAGTCTCCACGCTGATTGCCTCAAACAATCTGCTGACCTACCAACTGAAAAGCAGCATGTTTTTTGATGCGCCGCGCTATCCCAATATCGTTTTTACCAGCAGCCGGATCGTGGCGCAGGGCAACGGTCATTTCAGAATTTTTGGTTCGTTATCGGTCAAGGACGTGCAGCGGCCGGTGATTCTGGAGGCCACGATGGAAGAGCACGATCGCATTGCGCAGAGCGAGGACAGGATATCGCTACATGCGATGACCACGATTTCCCGTTCGGCCTACCATATGGATCGTTTTACCGCGCTGGTGGATGATACGGTGACCATCAATATTGATATCCAGGCAGAGGCCAGCCACGTGCCGTGAAACGGCGTCACCGCCAGCAAGGCCGCTGGCCGTTAAGCGTTGAGGGATTTTTTCAGGGCGTCAGCACTGGCGGCCAGTTCCCCGTCCGGGTTGCGGCCTATCAGAACAAACTGGTAGCCGCCGTGATGCCACCAGACCAGGCGCATATCATGGCGCTGTTCACGCTGCAGGCCGCTCGTGGCAGGCTGCTCGTCCGGGGAAATGCACAGCGCCATCGGGCCGTATTCCGCATGAATCCACGCAATCTGTGCAATGGACGTGCTGTCATAGCGCAGCATGCGCACCATCTTTAATTCCGCATCCGGCAAGGCAAGCTGCCGGGCATGAAGACGCAGGCCAATGTCCTGCGCCGTTCGCGCCAGGCCATGTTGCAGCGCGGCAGGGGAGTTATCCGCATCCAGCAGGGTTTCTGCGCTGTACAGTGACATGTACTGCGCTTCGAGATCGCGAATTTTCTCGCTCTCACTCAGCCTGGTTTTAGCCGGGCGAGCAAGGTAGCCCAGGCCCGATCCGATCACCAGAATACTCAGCGAGGCCGCAATCAGCGAACGACGGCTGACGCCCGATGTGGCGGCAACAACGGCAGCAGCAGCGGGTTCCTGCCCTGGCGCGGCTAATAGCGTGTCGAGCTGGCGCTGCAGTTTGGCTTCCGGTGCCTTATCCAGTAAGGGCGCAAAGGCCGCGTCAAAGTCGAGCTGGCTTTTCATCAGTTCATCAACGCGTTCAGCCAGCTCCGCATCGTTTTCCAGCAGCGACGCAAACTGGCGTGCATCCTCGGGGTCCATCTCGCCATCCAGCCAGGCGACTAAGGCTTCGTCACTGTAAGGGGGCGAAAAATGCAGCCTGTTCATGAGCGTTTCTCCTTCGCAGCGGCCTGAGCATCAAATGATTTTGCCAGCGCCGAACGCGCGGTTGCCAGCCTGCTCATAATGGTGCCGATGGGCACGGCCAGCGTCTCTGCGGCTTCCTGATAGGTAAATCCTTCGACATACACTAAAAATACGGTATTGCGCTGGGCTTCTGGCAATGCGCTGACGCGCTGCATGATTTTCTGAAAATGCAGGCGTTCATCGTCACGTTCCTGCGTATCAGGGGCCAGCAGGTCATCGCTTTCCACAAAACCCTGTCCTAACCGCACGCGGCGGGCGCGTAGATCGGAAATCCAGATGGAGTGAAGAATCGAGAACAGCCAGCGATCTATCCGGGTACCTGGCGTAAACTGCGCGCTCTTTTCGAGCGCGCGAACACAGGTAGACTGCACGAGTTCTTCGGCAACGTCGTGGTTTCGGGACAGCACCAGCCCGTAGCGCCACAGGCGCGTCAGATGGGCAGCAAGCTGCTGACGAACTTCGCTGGTAGTGATGTGACTGTCCTCATGGTACGTATCAGGATTCCGGATGGCCATCAATGGCGGCCTGCAAATCACGATACTCTTCGCATCCTGTACCGCACAGGCTGGCGATGGTTTTCAACTGCGCTTTTGCCAGATCGGGACGGCCTTTAATCAGCCACGCCTCGCCCAGGTATTCGCGCACTTTCGCATAGCGCGGGTTAAGCGCCAGCGAGCGTTGATAATACCCGATACCTTCGTCGGTACGCCCGAGTTTTCGGGTGGCATAACCCCGGTAGTTCCAGGCTTCTGCGGTATTGGGCTGTTTCAGGCTATCCAGCAGCGTCAGCGCGGCCTGATATTCGCCTTTTTTTGCCAGATGATAGGCATAGTTGGTCTTGTCTTCGTCACTCAGGCGTGCCGTCTTGTCGGGAACGCACTGTTTACTCTTGCTGTCGTAAACCTGCCCACGCGGACAGTCGGGAATGTTACTGTTGGTGCTGTCATCGCCTGCGGCCAGGGCCGGGTTGGCGTGGATAACAAACAGCAGGGCCGGAATCAGCAGCTTACGGCCTGTGGCACGCAGCAGTGAAGAGGTGTTTTTCATGGTAGTGCTCCAGTTAACGGTAGGTGCGAACGGGCAGCATGCGGCGCAGCACGTTATCGCGTAAAACGTAGTGGTGGATAAGGGCGGCCAGCGCATGGAACGAGGCCAGAATAATCAGCGCCCAGGCGACATTGTTGTGTAATTCCCCCAGGGCATGTTTGAGCAGGGGATCGACATGCACCAGCCCGGTCAGATCGAACAGGCCAAAAAAACCAAAGGGTTCCTGCTGCGCCCAGCGAAACATAAAGCCCAATACAATTTGTGTGAACAGCAGCAGATAGAGCGCACCGTGCACGCAGTGTGAAAGGAATTTTGCCGGACGAGAAATGGCCGCGGCGGGCATCGCGTAACGCGGTGAGCGCTGGCTCATCAGCCGCCAGACCGGCCGGACCACCATCACCAGTGCCAGGATGATCCCGCAGGAAATATGCACCGACTGTAATCCCTTGCGGAGCGGTGTCCCGCGGTCCAGCCATTCCCAGATGTGCGCACTGGCAAACAAAAAGATGACGCTGGCAGCGGTTATCCAGTGCAGCGCCAGGGTCATGCTGTCGTAGCGCTGTCGGGGTTTTTTGGGTTGTGTTTGAATCATGGCTTGCGATCTCTCAGTCAGGTTTATGATGAGTGAACGTATCTGTGCGGATTTTTATTCGATATTTTTTTAACGTACTGCGTTTGGGTGAGGTCACTCACCAGAGGAAGGGCAAGAAAACGGCTGAACTGCCCGGCCTGCAATCGTTGTCCATTTCAGTACGCGCCGGGCTATGCGCCGTCACAGGTATGTTCTGGTTGCCGGTGAGCCATTTGGATGATGCGCATCCTGCGAAAGGACATTGACGTCATCGGGAGGGTGTTTTAATGATGTAGGGCAGTTATCACCCGGTTGTTAAAAGCCAAATCCACTCTTAAGGCGCGTTCCCATGACGATACAGGTTTGCATTCCCGATGATTATCAGCTGGTCACGACGGGCCTCGACTGCCTGCAAAACCTTCCCCAATTTCACTGTACTGCCGTTGGGGATATCAGCCGGGATTCTGGCGCGGATGACGCGCTGGCAAGCGCCCAGGCCTTGATCCTGATCCGTGAGCGCACCACCGTCGACGACGCCTTTTTACAGCGCACGCCAAATCTGAAGCTCATCAGCCAGACCGGCAAAATCGCCCGCAATATCGATCTCGCGGCCTGTTCACGGGCTGGCGTTGCCGTGGTAGAAGGCGTGGGTTCGCCCGTTGCCCCGGCGGAGCTGACATGGCTGTTGATCATGGCGGCCCGCAGAAAGTTCGTGCAGGCCGTTAACGCCATGCGCGCCGGACACTGGCAGGCGGAACTGGGGCAGGGCGTGCACAATCAGAGGTTAGGGATTTTGGGCTACGGAAAAATCGGCAAGCGCATTGCGGCTTACGCTAACGCCTTTGGTATGCAGGTGCAGGTCTGGGGCAGCGATCGCGCCAGGCAGGAAGCGCAGCAGGAGGGATTGATCGTGCCTGCCAGCCGTGAGGCGTTTTTTGCGACCAGCGATGTGATAACCGTTCATCAGCGCTTAGTGGCAGAAACTCAGGGCAACGTTACGCTCGTCGATCTGTTGCAGATGAAGCCCGATGCGCTGTTTGTGAACACCAGCCGGGCAGAGCTGGTGGCCGCCGATGCGTTGCTGAGTGCGCTCCAGCACGGCCATCCGGGCTTTGCGGCGCTTGATGTCTTTGAGGCGGAGCCGATTTACGACCCGGCGCATCCGTTATTATCGATGCCCAACGTGCTCTGCACGCCGCATATCGGCTATGTCGAGAAGGACAGTTACAGGCTGTATTTCAAAACCGCGTTCGACAACGTGGTGCGCTTTTTTGAGGGTGATACAAGCCATGTGATCAACCCGGAGGCGCGGGGATAAGCTTATCCTTAGCGCTGAGGGTGCTTTCAGGCACTCAAGATTAAGGCGCGCCACCAGCTGACAGGTGGCGCAAATAACATGAGCTATTCCGTAATAACAGGTATCCACGCGTGATCGGAATAGGCCATCTTCGACTTGATAGCTAATGGATTCGATATGCAATAAACATTTTTTGCTGGATTTTTAACAAACCACATCTTTATCTGCTCGTAATGATAATAAAGTTGATGAGATAAAGTGATTAAATATCCTGTTCATGACTTCTCTGGAAATATCCTCTTAGCACATCAAAGTAATACAATTCCCCGAAAAAAATCTTTTTCAGGCTGGATCGTGTCTTGATCTTTATAAGCGTGATTCAACCTGTGTCCACATAATGATGTGAGTTATCAACCTGCTTAACAGGAGCGAGAGTGGACTGCATGAATGTCAATTGTGTGATGCGCCTCTAAAAAAAAGGCTTTTAGCCCAGGCAGTTACCAGATTCTAATGGTGATGGTCTGTGTGGAGTTGGCAAATCGGCGATGATAAAGTTATTAAGATAAACATAATTATTATAAAGGGGATGGTATGTACAGTAAATTATCGGTCCTTTTTAATGAAATGATTGACCAGGATTTTCATACAGCACGCGATCTGGCTGGCCGGCTAAACGTCAGTGAAAAAACAGTGCGGACCCGATTAAAAGAGTTGAATGCCATTCTGATGTCGCATGGAGCCTTAATTCATTCCAAATCCAGCATGGGCTATCAGCTGGTAGTTGAAAACAAAGATGATTTTCATCGTCTGACGATCTCTCTAAATAAAAACAGCCACGTGCAGCGGCCAACCACCTCAAATGAAAGAGTCGTTTTTATTCTGGCTAACCTGCTGAGTCGGGATGACTATATTAAATTAGATGAGCTTTGCGACACCTATTACGTTTCCCGTAATACAATGACGGCAGACCTTAAAAAAGTAGAGTACATCCTGCATCTGCATCAACTGGTACTTGATCGTCGGCCGAACTATGGGATTGCGGTTCAGGGTGATGAATTCGATAAACGTGTTTGTATCGCCAATAACCTCATCCGATTTAATGGTTTTATGAACGAGGATGGGGAAAAAGAGCAGGGCCTGAAAAAGATCGGCACGATTATTTTGGCTGTTTTACATCGCTATGGGTTGAGCATATCCGAAGTCTCGCTGGAAAATCTTGTTTCACATGTTTTTATTGCGGTGTACCGAACCAGGCACGCGCACTCCATATCTGTCGACACCAAAAAAATACGCATGCTGGTTAAACCTGACGTTCTTGAGGCAACAAGACTCATCGTACAACAGGTCGAGGATGCTCTTAACCTCCCACTGAATGACAACGAATTCTCATATATTGCCCTGCATATGGGCGCTAAGCTGTCTTCCACCGCGGTTAAAAAAACCGGCGTCAATATCGTTATCTCACGAAAGATCGACGAGTTGACCGGGCGAATGCTGGAAATCCTGTTCAAGAGTTTCAAAATTGATTTCATGGATAATCTGGAGCTGCGTATGTCGTTAAATCAACATTTGGTTCCGCTGGATATCCGCATGCAGTACGGCATCCCACTCAGTAATCCGCTGGTGCAGGAAATAAAAAAAGAGTATGCCTTCGCCTATACCCTGGCGGCCACAGCCTGTATTGCACTGGCAGAACATTATGCCACCCGTATTCCTGATGATGAGATTGCTTATTTTGCCATCATCTTTGAACTGGCGCTGATGAAAAAAGATAAAAAAGTAGAGAAGAAAAATATCATTGTCGTCTGTGCGTCAGGAAAAGGCACTACACAGTTATTTATGTACAAATACAAACAGGCATTCGGAAAATACGTTGACCATATTTATGAATGTACGGCCTGGGAGCTGGAAAGTTTTGACTTTGCAGGAAAGAACATTGATTACATTTTCACTACGGTTCCCGTTAATACAGACGTGCCGATACCTGTGTTTGAAGTGACGCAGTTTCTGGAAAGCAAAGATATCGCAACCTGTAATGAAGTATTTGAAAACAATAACAACGTTTTTTTGTATAAATACTATCGGCCCGAACTGTTTGTCAACAATATCAATGCATCCACAAAAGAAGAAGCCCTCACGATATTATGCCAGCACACGGCACAAACCTTTTCGCTGCCAGACGGCTTTTACGATGCGGTGATAAAACGGGAAGCATTGGGGCAAACCGACTTTGGTAATATGGTAGCCATTCCGCATCCGTTCCAGGTGATGACCAAAAATAGCTTTGTCACTATCGGGATATTAGAACGCCCTATATGGTGGGGGCACAACGATGTGCAGGTGATATTCCTTATCTCCATTTCTGCCGATGAGGACAGCGATGTCGGCCGTTTTTATCAACTGACAACGAAGTTCCTGTTTGACTCTGCTGCGATACAGCAACTGCTTATTAACCCGACGTTTGACGTCATCATGAAGTTGCTTAAAGGAGGTGAATCTCTATAAGCGAAGGCAAATTTTACCACTTTCAACATGGTAAATTTCCCGCTGGAGAGAGGAGAAAGTGATGACTATGATGACGGTAAATGATCAGAAAACGGAGCGGTAACGTGATGGAAATTAGTCTTGAAGATATTATCACTGAATTAGTCGTTAACGGCGGCAGTGCTAAAAGTAAAGCCATGCAGGCCATGAAGGCTGCCAGGTTGGGTGATTTTGAACTGGCAGAACAGCGAATAAAAGAAGCCAATGAGTTTTTACACAAGGCTCACCATTTTCAGACGGAAATGATTCAGGCGGAAGCACGCGAAGAGAACCCGTGCGCCGTTTCGCTCATTATGGTCCATGGTCAGGATCATTTAATGAGCGCGATGACAACACGAGACATAGCCATCGAAATGATTGAAATGTACAAGCTGATCAAAAATAAATAACGATAAGGAAATAGCCATGATCTACATCACATTAGTTTGCGCAGCTGGAATGTCGACCTCTATGTTGATGGCAAAGATGCAGCAGAGTGCTAAACAGCGCCAAATCGACGTGAGCATTATTGCGATGCCCGAAGAAAAATTTAGAACGCATAACGGGAAAACAGACGTACTTCTTCTGGGGCCACAAATATCTTATCTGGAAGATGACCTGCGCGAAAAATATGAACCTCAGGGCATTAGCGTTGCCGTAGTCGATATGGTGGACTATGGAATGATGAATGGTGAAAAAGTTCTGGAAGACGCGCTCGCATTAGTAAAGTAAACCGCTTATTAAACATCAGGTGCATAGCCAAATAAACGTGGCAGGGGATTATTATGCCTAAATTTGACCGAAAAGCGATAACCAATAAAATTAACCCCGTAGTCAATAAAATCCAGACCAGTAAACTGGTCAATGGCATTACAGGCGGCATGATGAGTGCCATGCCAATTACGATACTGGGCGCATTTGCAGCACTGTTCCTGAATTTACCCATTCCGGCCTATAAAGCCTTTATTGCCAGTGTGGGGATTGCCACCGCGCTGAAAACGATCATTATGTTTACCACAAACTTCCTTGCTGTGATATTCGGCGTCGCCATTGCGGGAAGTTATGCAAAGCAACATGACGAAGATGCGTTATTCTGCGGAATACTGGCGTTGCTAAGTTTCTTTATCGTGACGCCCGTAGCCCTCTCCGAAACCGGGTTGCCCATTATTCCTGTGCAATGGTTAGGCGGAACGGGCATATTTACCGCCATCGTGGTCAGCTTGCTTTCAACCCGGGTCTACATCTTTATCAAGCGGCAAGGGTTCACTATTAAGATGCCTGCCAGCGTGCCGCCGGTGGTTTCCAGCAGTTTCAGTAGCCTGATTCCCGGGTTCGCTTCATTAATCTTGTTTGCTGCCGTGTCGGTCATCTTTACTGCGACACCGTTCAAAAACATGCACCAGTTTATCTATACCTTCCTGCAAATTCCACTTCAGGGCATGGGAGGAAATATTGTCTCCATCATCCTGCTCTGGACGCTGGCGCAGTTACTGTGGTTTGTCGGAATCCACGGCACCATGGTCATTTACTCCGTCGTGTTACCGATTTTTACTGCAATGGATGCGATGCAACTGGCCGCCTATTCTGCCGGTGAGTCATTGCCGAACATCACCGGGCGAGCGTTTGTCAGTACCTATACCATGTCGGGCAGTGCGATTGGTCTGACATTGCTGATGTTGTTCTTTGCCAGAAGTCAGCAATATAAAACGCTTGGTAAACTCACCACGGTTCCCGCGCTGTTTGGCATCAGTGAACCCCTGGTGTTTGGCACGCCGATGGTATTTAACTTCCGGTTTGCTATTCCCTTTATCTTTATGAACGCCATCAGTCTGGTGATTGCCTATGGCGCAACCTATATCGGTCTTGTGCCGCGGGTTGCCGGAATTACACCGATAACGGGCGTGCCCATTATATTAAGCGGTATTATGGAAGGGAGCTGGAAGATAGCGGTATTGCAGGTTGTGCTGGTCGCCGTGCAGTTAATTATCTGGTATCCCTTTTTCAAAAAGGCTGATAGAGCGTCTTACCGCCTTGAAAAAGAAGGCACAGGCAAACAGGTTTAATGATTAAAAATACGCTTGCCTGATAAATAAGATTCTGAGGGCGGTTATTCGATGGAACTGCCCGTTTTAAACAGAACCGTAAACAGGAATAGCCTGTCGATGTAATCAATTAATTTATAACTTAACCCTACTTCTGCTCTTTACAAAGAAAACTATTATGAAAATTAAAAAACTCACCATGGCGGTATTGTTATTGGTATTGACTTCACCTTTACTCCAGGCCGCAGAAATTAACGATAATGAAGATGCGTTACGTATCCGACTAAAAAATGATTTTCGCCGTGCGGATCGGCCCAGTGCGGGGAACTACGAAAAAAACATTTATGGCTGGGTTCAGGGGGCCATGATTGATGCAAATTCGCACTATTATTCTGATTTCATTGGTATAGAAGCGGGAGCATATTATGTTTATAAGCTCGGTGCCAAAGAACAATGGAGTACACGCGGCTATCTGGCCGACCATGACAGTTTTGGCCTGGTGACGGGAGCAATAAAGTTAAAACCTCAGGATAATATTCATCTTAAAATCGGTCGCTTCGGTACTGATAACGGCTATGGCAGTTTGCCCTACCGCATTCCACTTATTGCTTCTGGCTCCACCCGAACCATGCCAACGCTTTCGGAAGGTGTATTAGGTCGCTATCAGCCTGACGACAATATCGATCTATGGGCGATGTATCGCACACGCGTTTTTCTCTGGCCCGATGCGGCAGTCGGGGTGCGTAATGAAGGGATCTACAACGCGTCCACAGGCCGTTACGATACCAAACGGGCACGTTCTTTTCTGGCGGGTAGCTGGCACGATAAAAACAGCCGTTACTCCCTTGGCGGTTCGTGGCAGGACGATGTTTCTTCTCAGTATCAGGCATTGATCGAAAAGAAATTTCCGCTTGAAAACAAAAACGTGATTAAAGTCGAACTGCTGGCGTTTCATGCTTTGTTAAATGGCGTGTCACGTACTCAGAGCTATCACAATAATACTCAGGTTTATTCAGGTCAGATTACCTACAGCATGCCAAAAATAAGTTTTTTTGGCGCAGCGGGAATCGTCACCCATGCGATGAATGGTATTGGCTCTAATGTTGATACTGATATCGGCTATCCCAATTCCCTCAGTATCGACAGAAATAAAGAAGACATGTTTTCCTTGCAGGTGGGTGCACAATATTTCTTTCGGCCAAATCTGAGCGTTATGCTTGCACCTCTGATTACACGCGGTTACGAAGATACAAGACGAACCATTCGGATGAATGGTCGGGGAATTCTCGCGGGTATTTTCTATAACATACAAGAAGGGCCGTTATCAGGAATGAAAATGTACGTCGCGTCGGATATTGCTAAGGAGAAAAGGGAGGGTAGTTCGCTGAGGAATAACCTCTATTACTGGGATGTTAAAGCCGGAATACAGTACGACTTCATGCTGAAATAAATAATTATTCTCACCACTATAACGAAAAGAAGGAAGGCCTGATGTTAAAACCGATTGAAACGACGTCACGTGAAGCTAAATTACTGGATGGTTTATGGGAATTTAAACTTGATGCAGACAGGCGCGGATTAACCGATAAGTGGTGGAAAAGCCGACTCAGCGCTGCGCGTAAAGTGGCGGTTCCTGGCAGCTATAATGATCAATTCGCCGATGAAGCCGTACGCTCGCATGTAGGCGATGTCTGGTACCAGACTGAGGTTCGTATTCCTGAGCGCTGGCATGAGCAACGCGTGGTGCTGCGTTTTGATGCTGTCACGCATCGTGGAACGGTATGGCTCGACGACGAACAAATCATGTTCCATCAGGGCGGTTACACGCCATTCGAATGCGATATCACTGCCCACATAGCGGCGAAACGCACTCTACGCCTTACGGTTTGTGTGAACAATGAACTGTCGTGGCACACCATCCCGCCCGGCATTGTGGTCGAGCAGGAGGGGCGGCTGAAGCAGCACTACTTTCATGACTTCTTTAACTATGCAGGCATTCACCGGCACGTCTGGCTTTATACCACGCCGCGTGAGTTTATCCGGGACATCGAGGTGCAAACGGATTTCAGTGATGACCTTCAATCAGGTGCAGTGCACTACCGCATTGACGCACCGGGCAACGTGACCTGTCAGTTAAGGGATCATGAGGGATCGCAGGTTGCTCAGTGCACGGGACGTGAGGGATGCCTTGAGGTGATTCAGCCTGTACTCTGGCAGCCCGGCAAGGCTTACCTGTACTGGTTGATCGTGAATGCAGGCACCGACTGTTATGAACTACCTGTGGGCATTCGCACTGTCGAAGTAAAGGAAGATCAGTTCCTTATCAACAATCAGCCCTTTTACTTCAAGGGATTTGGCCGCCATGAAGATGCCGATCTGCGCGGTAAGGGCTTCGATAATGTGCTGCTGGTGCACGATCATGCGTTGATGTCCTGGACAGGGGCCAACTCTTACCGCACTGCACATTATCCTTATGCAGAAGAAATGCTGGACTGGGCAGATGAGCACGGCATCGTGGTGATTAATGAAACCCCAGCGGTCGGGTTTAACGTTTCTCTGCCGATGATTCGCAACATTGCCAGACCAGAAAAACTGTTTTGCGCCGAGGCGCTTAACGAGGTAACGCAGCAGGCGCATCTTGACGCGATACACGAACTGATTGACCGGGATAAAAATCATCCTTCGGTGGTGATGTGGAGTATCGCGAATGAGCCAGACGCACGTGAACCCGCCAGCAGAGAGTATTTCCTGCCATTGGTGGAGGCGACAAAACTACGGGATGCCAGCCGTCCGGTTTGCTGCGTTAACATTACGAAATCCTCGCTGGATGAAGACCAGATCAGTGATCTGTTTGATGTGCTCTGCCTGAATCGGTATTACGGCTGGTATGAAAATCCCGCTGATCTGACGGCAGCGGAAAAAGCGCTGGAAGGGGAACTTACCGCCTGGCACGACCGCCATCAAAAGCCCATCATCATTACCGAATACGGAACTGATACGTTGTCGGGCCTTCATTCTGTTTATAACGAAATGTGGTCTGAAGAGTACCAGTGCGCGTTTCTTGATATGTACCATAACGTTTTTGATCGCTTACCCTTTGTTGTGGGTGAGCATGTGTGGAACTTTGCCGATTTCGCTACCTCGCAGGGCATCATTCGGGTAGGGGGAAATAAAAAGGGCGTATTTACCCGAGACAGAAAACCTAAGGCATCCGCTTTTCTGCTTAAAAAACGCTGGACGGCGATGCCTTAACCGGCGTGCGTGAGAACCTGGATGCGCGAAAGTGCATCCAGGCAGGTGACAGGTGCAGACGTTATCAGCGCAGCTAACTGATGAAGAGACAGAATCGGTTTTTATGGCTGTGTTAGCGGGGTGGACAGGGCTTAGTTGCCATATTTTTAACTTAAATAAAATCTATCTTAAATCAGACTATGATAAGAGGATTAAATTATTTTAAGAAAGGCTTTTTGTTGCTGGTTAAACTAATAAAACGTTTTAGTTATACATGTTGATATTTTTTATGTGGCTTGAGTGTTATCTGTACAAATAAATTCGCTATGTGAGATGCGTTCCTTTTTTTTATAGTCTGGCTTATCCGCTTATCCG
This sequence comes from Pantoea sp. SJZ147, assembly GCF_007828605.1. NCBI lineage: Bacteria > Pseudomonadati > Pseudomonadota > Gammaproteobacteria > Enterobacterales > Erwiniaceae > Pantoea > Pantoea sp. SJZ147. The sequence goes on along the minus strand of NZ_VIVB01000012.1, from coordinate 837 downwards.
CTTATCCGCTTATCCGCTTATCCGCTTAAATATCGACAGGCTACTGATCCACCAAAAAAAAGGTGCTTATGATTTCAATGCCAGAGCGCAGACCTTATGGAATGATTTCCATTGCCTTAGGCATCGGATTCACGTTTACTGAATCCGCAGCCATTTATCGGCACAATTTTTTACGCATTCTCACAAGCCACTCAACCTCGATAATAAGGCATAAAAATGAAGATGGAAAACATCCCCTTTGGGATAACCGACTGGTCACAGATCGAGGAAGAACGGCATCCGGGGGAAAGCGGATTCGCGCTCTGGCGCGTGGCAACGTTTGGCGATATCCGGGTCAGAATGGTCGAGTATTCCCCCGGCTACGTCGCCGATCACTGGTGTATAAAAGGGCATATTCTTCTGTGTCTGAAAGGGGAGCTGGTGACAGAGCTGGATGACGGACGGACGTTTGTATTAACGCCCGGCGTGAGTTATCAGGTTGCCGACGATGCTGAAGCACATCGTTCAACGACCACGGCGGGAGCAACCCTGTTTATCGTTGACTGATGGGATTGGTAGCCTTATTGCGGGTGGGATGGATTTTTCATGCGATAGGGAGATTGAAGCGCGGTTTCGTAGATTACCTTGTTGGGGAAGGGTGCTTTCTGATGAGAAAGGCACCAGTGCGGCCTGATAAGCGTAAGTTTAGTGAGGTGGGGCTTAATGTCGTGGCTTACCGTTCAGAACGTAAAGTCCGCTTAGAGCTGTGAGTTCAATGGGTCGATGCAACGCTATCCTTAATCAAGGGGGACGTTGCCATGAAACGAAGAACTCGGATTAACTACACGCCAGAGCAGA